>JBAXSN010000138.1:0-8610 GCA_037130675.1 Verrucomicrobiota bacterium | reverse complement strand
CTACCGGGGGCGGGACTAGCTTGAAACTTGGTTTGCGGCGAGAGTCTCGCCGGGTAGTAGAAGCGGCATCCCTGCCGCTTCGTTCCTAGGGAGAGCGGCTGGAAGCCGCTTCTACTACGGAGCCGGAAGTTCGTGCGGTGCTCAAGTGTATAGTTTCCCCGACGAATGATCCGGCAAAACACGCAGCCGGGGGCGGGACTAGTGTGAAACTTGGTTTGCGGCGAGGGTTGGAAGCGTAGGGGTCTTAAAGCGTAGGGGTCAAGTCTGGGTTGTGACTTGCGCCTTACCATCCGAACGCTCTCGCACAGGGTGGTGCGGCTGATGTCGATCTGCGCGTCGCGCTTGAAGGCCACCATTTGCCGGAAGAGCGGCTGGTGGTCGCAATACTTCTTGATCGTCACGTCGATGATGACGCGATCCGAAAGGATCCACTTGTCAACGATCCGCTCGGGAAGCGGCGCGGTCTTCACCCCCGCCTCCTCGCACTTGGGGCACGCACGCTTTTCGCGCTTGGTGACTTCCACGTAATATTTAATAGGTCCCATGGCGAGCGCCTCGGACGTGTCGTGGCCGATCACCTTCGTCTCGCCTCCGCACCATCGATGCTCTTCCCGCTGTAGCCCCACGAATTGACATCCCACTAGGCATGCGCAAGAATCCAGCTTCTCCGGCCACTCCCTCCCACCCTCATCCGTCATTCGCAAAAACAATGGTCAGCCCTGATGCCTTCGCGCCTCGCCTTTCGAATTTCAATCGGCTGGCGCTGGTTTTCCTTCCGGCGTTGGCGCTGCTTCCCGCTTTTCTGGGTGGGGGGACGGAGCGGTGGAGCCAAGGCGTCGTCCTGATCGTTTTTGGCGCCTTACTTTGCATTTTCCCGCCCCGACAATCTCTGGGGTGGCCGCTCCATCTGATTACGCTGGCGCTGTTATTGGCGGCAGGAGCTGCCTTTTTGCCAACCCATCATTCGGGACTGCCTCCATGGAGGATTACGGCGGTGGAGGATTTAAAAATCAACCTCGGGTCGCTTGTTACGCCGCAGCCGTGGCTGACGGCCGAAGGGCTGTTGCTCTTCGCCTGCGGGCTTGTGTGGTGCCATTACGTCTGTGCCTTGCCCCGGGAGATTGATCGGGGCCTTTTGTTCGGGGCATTTTGCGCTGGAGTAACGCTCCTCGCAGTCGTTTCGATCGGATTCTACGCCTGCGGAGCCAGGTGGCCGTTCTGGGACGCCAATTATCGCTTTGGACCCTTCCCCAACCGCAATCAAACCGCCGATCTGCTTGCCATCGGGGCGCTCCTTGCGCTCGGATGTGTTCACGAAAGATTCCGCAATGGCAAGAGGACCTGGATCGCGTGGTCCTGTGCCGCCGCAGTAATCTTTGCCGGCCTGGTGCTGGCGTATTCGAGAGCGGCCATCGTGCTGTTTTTCGCCGCTTCCATTGGCTGGATCATCGCGATGGCAGCGGTGCGCCGCTCGGGTCCGCGACTGGCCATCGGTGCCGGGGTGATTCTCGTCCTCTGGAGCGCGCTGCTTTTCGGGGGAGGGGACACCTTGGAGCGGTTCCTGCAACCAAATCAGGCAGGCCTGGACATCACCAAGGATTTCCGTTGGACCATCCAAAAGGACGCGCTCGCCATGGTGTCCTCTGCTCCTGTTACCGGGATCGGCCTGGGGAATTTCGAAAGCCAGTTCTGGCTGTTCCGGGGCGCTCTGGGTTCGGCGAATCTGCGCGTGCTTCACCCGGAGAGCGACTGGCTCTGGCTGGCTGTCGAGATGGGCTGGCCGAGCGTCTTTCTGGTGCTCGCCGGGTTTGGCTTGCTGCTGGCGCGGGTATTTCCGTTGGGAAAAGATCCGGGCTGGCGGCTCCGGTCGGCTGCGGCGTCCGCCGGACTTCTTTTTGCGCTCCACGGATTCGTGGATGTCTCGGCGCATCGGATGGGTTCGGCGTTCCCGGCCCTGTTTGCCTTGGGGCTGGCCCTGCGCCCGCAGCGCCAACCGCTCGCCAACTCCCCCTGGCAGCGCCTTATCTATCGCGCTGGAGGCGTTGTCTTCTGCGCAGTGGGTGCGGTTTGGCTGGTTTTTTCGTGGAATGCCGCGCTGCTTCCCGGCCAGCTCGGCGCCACCCTCGCCAAGGACGAAGCGAGACAACTCAGCGGCTCCAAACAGTTTGAGCGTGCGATCGAACAAGCCACCACCGCCGCAAAATGGACTCCCATGGATTGGGAACCGTATTATATCCGGGCTGTCGCAACCGCATTGGGGACTTCCGATGATCAGTCTGCGATGGCGGATTTCAATCGCGCCCGGTTTTTGAATCCGGTCACCGCCGAAATCCCATTTAACGAGGGAGTGGTCTGGCTTTCACGGCGACCGATCCTGGCACTGCCCGCGTGGCAGGATGCCCTGCATCGGGCAATCGATTCGCACGAGCTCTATGAGAAAATGCTCGATTCCAGCAAGGCCGTGCCGGGACTACGCCGCAGCCTTTTGGCGATGGCTTCCGGCAATGTGGAAACAATGCTGAGCTACCTGGCCCAGGCCAAGCCCGCAGAATTCGCCGAAGGACTTTCCCTGCTCCGGGCCAAGGATGCTGAACTCACCCTCTTGACTCCGGTACAACTCCAAGAACTTTTCAAACTGTGGCACGCGCAAGGCCATTGCTCGAATTTCCTGGAGGAGGTCGAACAGCATCCGAACTGGATCCGAACCGGATGGGCTTCAATCTCGCTCTGCCACGCCAGTCACGGAGATTTCCGGCACGGCTATGAGCTTGCCCGCCAGAATATGCCTTCGCCGGTGATTCCGAACAAGAGCAAGCCGGAATCCATCCCGGCATTGGAACGCGCACTCTATGCACAGCCGCAAGACTTCGCAAAGCGCTTCGCTCTTTACGAGAATCAGTTGCGGGCTGGCGATAAAGAAAACGCGCTGGCCACGCTGCAGAAAGCAACCGCGCTCAATCAATGCCCGAGTTACTTTTTCTATTTAGAAGCGAACCTTCTAGCCGATGCGCAGAAGTGGCAGGAAGCGTGGGAGGCTCTCAAACGCGGCGGGCTGCTGAACCCGTCTGTGCGCTAAGCTAGCCCTCTAGCGCCTTACGAAGCGCCCCGATGCACAAGGTTTCCAGTGTCACTTCAAACCAAGTTTCAGAATCCGGCAGCACACGGAGCCATCGTAGCGAGGTTGTGAAGGATAAGGGGATGCTGGTAAACGTTGCCGTGTTGATCGGCTCGTTGAGGAAATGGCTCCAACTCTCCCCATCGCGTCGGCCTTACACCATCGCCTTGCCGAAACGTTCACCGACTTGGCGGTGGAGATCCTTGATCGATTCCGCGCGGTCTTTGTGACAGACGAGCGTGGCATCGGGCGTATGAATGATGATGAGATCCTCGCAGCCGATGGTCGTGATGAGATGGTCCGGATCGCTGGAGGCCGCCAGGGTTCCGCGCGTGTCGAGCAAAAGCGTCTGTGCCGCAGTGGCGTTGCCGCTTCCGTCCGTCGCGCAAGTTTCCGCAAACATGGGCCAGGACCCTACGTCCAGCCAGCTCAGTGGCATGGGGACGGCAGCCACCCGCACCAGCGGGTCGCGCGAGGCGGGTTCCATGACCGCGAAATCAACACTGATCTTTTTGAGAGCAGGGAAAGTCGAAGCGAGGACATCTTCCCGATCCGGGGTGTTCCAAGCGTCGGCGATTTTCGCCAGCCCACAATAATTCTCCGGTTCATACCGGCGGATGCACTGCATCAGAGTGGACGCGCGCCAGACGAACATGCCGCTGTTCCACAAATAACGCTCAGCGCCGGCTTTGAAATACTCCTGTGCCGTGGCTGCGTCGGGCTTTTCCCTGAACTGCTCGACGACCCGCGCTGAATCGTCGATAGCCTCGCCGAGTTGGAGATAACCGTAGCCGGTGGCGGCCTGCGTCGGGGCGATTCCAAATGTCACGAGCGCATTGGCCTGCTCCTCGGCAATGCGAAACCCGTGATCGACGATCTTCAGAAACTCGCTGATCGGTTCGATGATGTGGTCGGCGGTGAAAACCGCGATGACCGCTTCGGGATCGCGGTTGGCGATCACGGCGGCGCTGTAGCCGACTGCGTTGAGCGTATCGCGTCCGGTGGGTTCGCCCAGAAACTGTTCCCTTGGCAGGCAGAGCGCATTGCAGATGAGATCCGCGTGGCCCGCGCCGGCGCAGATGTAGCGGTTCTCAGCGGGCACGAGGCCTTCGAGGCGGTCAAAGGCGAGTTGAAGCAGACTTTTGCCGTTGATGAACGGGATGAGTTGCTTGGGCAGGCTGGCCCGGCTCATTGGCCAAAGGCGGGTGCCGGAGCCGCCGGCGACGATCAATGCGTATCTCATGAGTGGAGGATAGGGTGGGGGTGAATGATGTTAGAAGCCGCGCAGATCGGTGCTTGAGCGCCTGGTGAGGCCCTCCTTTGGCACGCGTTTTAGAACGACGTATTCGAGGCCGTGCTTGGCGCAGAACTCGCGTTTCTCGGGTTTATCGCCGTCTTCATTGACAGCATACATATCTGCTTTGATGAAATTGACAATCTCGGGTTCGGCATCCATCCAGCCCGTGCCGCTGGAGACCAGCGCCTGGGTGACATAGCGGATCGAGCCGGTCACATACCGACGCTCGTCTTCCTTGAAAAGAGGATGTCCTTCACCCTTGAGCAACCGGATGTTTTCATCGTGGCCGACAACGACATAAAGATCGCCAAGTTGGGAAACCTCTTCAAAAAACGCGATATGTCCGGTGTGGAACCAGTCGTAGCAGCCGGTAACCACCACTTTTTTGCGGCCAGTGGGTGCTTGCGGCTGGGGAGTCGGGAATCCAGCGAGATCGGCAGCGGTTATGACTTGGTACCCGAGCTGGTTGGCTTCACAAAAATTCTGCTTTGCTGCGGCAGCCTCCCGCTCATCGACCACCCACAGGCCCGCATTGATCCCGAGGTCGGGCAAGGCGTCCGCGGTGATCTTCGGGCCGGAGACATGGACCTGCTTCACGTAGCGGGTTGCCTGGATATAATAGAGGCGTTCGGCCAGCGGGAATTTCGGCGCTTTACCGGTGATGGCTGCGATGGCCTCGTCGGACCAGAGCAGCACATGCAGTTCACCGTGTTTCGAGGCTTCGTCCAGAAACCGCAGGTCCTGGGAGTTCAGTGAGTCAAAGGCGGAAGAGATGATCGCGCGGGTCATAGGGTGGGAGTGTTGATTACGGGTGTTGTGGATGCGCGATACGCCGCGCTATTTGATAAACGCTAAACCGAAAATGTCAAAGCGAGGGCTGGGGCTGTGGCGTTACTCATCATCGCGTGAGCGTTTTGTGTTTTTAGACAGGATTTACAAGATTGGCATGATTTACAGGATTAAGGTTTTCGGACGCTAACCGCCTTTGCAGGCGTAAGGCAAAATCCTGATAATCCTAAAAATCATGTCAATCCTAGCTTAAAAATTCAGCGGTTGCTTCGAAGCGCCCCCCACCGCCTTCGCGCGTAGAAAGGATTCACAAATTCCACCACCGCTTCGGTCGTAAAATCGACTATCCTGTCAAAAAAATCCCAACGCCTCATTGCTCGCTGAGTTCGAATTGTCTGACCCCCAACCCTTTTCATCGCCCGATAAAGCGGCCATTAAAGCCGCACTTGAATCCGGAACGCCCCGGGCACGGGTTCCTGGGAGGCCACAAACAGATAGCCGCCGCCGCAGCCTGAATACATCGCGCCGGGATA
Organism: Verrucomicrobiota bacterium; assembly: GCA_037130675.1. Lineage (GTDB taxonomy): Bacteria > Verrucomicrobiota > Verrucomicrobiia > Chthoniobacterales > Chthoniobacteraceae > JBAXSN01. The sequence goes on along the minus strand of JBAXSN010000138.1, from coordinate 2,876 downwards.
CCTGGCTTGGTAGTAGTGCAGCAGTCCCAGCAGATCCGCCTCGATCGTTGGATGGGCGACCGTGTGCGGAAGAAGGGTTTCCCAGCAGCGCATGCACTCATTCATGGACGCACCCAGAGCGGCGACATCTTTGGAAAGGATCGCGCTGAAACAGTCCTTGCCCGTCTGGCCCAGGCGGCCTGCCCACTCGGCATCGATGTTCTTGATGCCGAGCGGGCTGTAACCTGGAGGCCTTGGAGCAACCGGAAGCACGTTGATGGTTTGTTCAATCCACCGCGCCACGTCCGGGTCGGTATTCGATTCGATATGGCTCGGGACGATGCCGCCCCGGTGCTCAAAATCGTAATCGAGCCGGTTCACTCCCGGATAAATCAGGCCAATCATGTCCTGCGATCCGGAAGGGTCCGCCTTCCCTTCGTTTTCCACGGCATACAACTCATCGACCAACTGCGCAGGGTCGCCCTTGGGCAGGCAGCCCCAGAGTTGCAGCGCGACCTTGCGGGTGCCAGTGGCGATGCCCGCGCGTTCCATCCATAAGAACGTCGGTTTCACCCCGACGACGACCATCGATCCCGGCGGGGTCGGATTGAGCCTCGACATGAACGGCTGATCAATCCAGCCCCCGGCCAGTGCGATTCGGTAAGGAAAATCACCGATTACAGAGGCGAGATCGTCGCGATGAGTTGAGTGCATGGTTGTCCTGTTGGGGCCGGAGTCGGCCCGTGGCGCATTTGCTTGGCGGTGTTAGGCGATGTCCTTGACGACGGCCTTGCCGGCTTTGCGATCGTTATATTGCGATTCGATCCAGTCGTAGGTCTTCTTGAGTCCGACAGCGATCGGCATCGACGGTTCCCAATTGAGAACGCTCTTGATGAAGGTGTTGTCGCTGTTGCGGCCGGCAACGCCCTTGGGCGCGTCGAGGAGATATTTCTTCTCGAGCTTGATGCCGCCGCAGTTCATCGCCAGGTCGGCGAGGGCGTTGATGGAGATCATCTCGCTGGTGCCGAGGTTGACGGGAACCGCGTTGAGCGCTTCGCAGTGCATGATCTTGTCGATGCCGACCACGCAGTCGTCGATATACATGAAGCTGCGGGCCTGGGTGCCGTCGCCCCAGATCTCCATCTCGCAGATGTTCTTTTCTTTGGATTCAACCACTTTGCGGCACATTGCGGCAGGCGCCTTTTCACGGCCGCCGTCCCAAGTGCCCCATGGCCCATAAACGTTGTGGAAGCGGGCAATCGCCGTCTTCATGCCGCGTTCGGCGGTGTATTCCTGGCAGAACATTTCGGACACCAGCTTCTCCCATCCGTAGCCGCGTTCGGAGTAGGCGGGATAAGCGTCGGATTCCTTGAGCGCGAGGCAGTTCGGGTCTTCCTGGAGCTTCACATTGTAGGCGCAAGCCGAGGAGGAGAAGAAATAGCGCTCCACGCCGGCATTGTAAGCCGCTTCGATCAGGTGCGTGTTGATGAGGATGCTGCGCAGACACATGATGCGGAAGCGCTCGATGAAGCCCATGCCGCCCATGTCCGCGGCAAGGTTATAGACTTCCTTCGCGCCGCGAACCGCAACTTTGCAGTTCTCTTCATTGGTGAGATCCATCGAGAGATTCTCGACGCCGGGGGTGGTTTGATACCAAAGCGGGAGCGGCTTTTTGTCCACCGCGCGGATATTGGTGAATCCTTTGTCCGCAAAATAGCGGGCGAGTGCTCCGCCGATGAAGCCGCCGGCTCCGGTGATTACGATCAAGTCGTCTTTTTTGGTAGTGCTGCTGTAGAGGTTGTCGTTCATAATTTTAGCTTGGCTGGGGTTGGTGTTTCGAAATTGCGAGCCATTGATCGGGGCTCGATCTGTTAGATTCAATCTAGCGGATTCAGTCAAGTTTGGAATGGACGGAATTGGCTGGAACTTGGATATTCTTGACTTTATAAAGTCCCCGCGCATGGACTCCAACAAACAGCCCGATTTCTTTTCGCTTCAGATCGCAAACGCCCGGCGTTTCTATGCCGCGCCTAAAAATTCCAGAGGCGCACCCTTGGCGGTGATCTCCGGGGGACTTGAACAATGCGCGCCGGAGTATGAGATTCATCGGGCGACGTTTCCCTATTTCGGCATCGAGTTCGTCGCGCAGGGTAGGGGAAAATTGATTTTGGGCGGGAAATCGTACGAGTTGGCGGCGGGAACGCTGTTTTCCTACGGCCCCGGGATCAGCCAGGACATCGTTTCCGATCCGGGCGAACCGTTGGTGAAATACTTTGTCGATTTCTCGGGCAAGCAAGCCGCCGCGCTGCTTGAGCGGTGCGGGCAGACTCCGGGCCAAGTCGTTCAGACCTCCGCGCCTGGCGAGGTCCTTGCCGTGTGGGATGACCTGATCCGCAACGGGCTCCGTGAAACTCCTTTTGGCCCGCGAATCGGGGTGGTGCTTCTGGAATACTTGCTTTTGAAAATCACCGAGACGGCCATTCCTTATGGTTCTTCGGGCACCCCGGCCTTTGCCAGCTACCGCCGATGCCGGCAGTGGATCGAAGATCGCTTTCTACGGTTGGCCAGCTTGGGGCAGATCGGGGCGGAGTGCCATATCGATCCCGCCTACTTATGCCGGCTCTTTCGACGCTTCGACCACCAGAGCCCGTATCAGTATGTGATGCGGCTAAAAATGCGGCACGCCACTCAACGCCTCCAGTCGCCGGGGATCGTGATCAAGCAAGTCGCCGACGAGGTCGGTTTTGAAGATCCCGCCCACTTTTCGCGGGTCTTCAAGAAAATCGAAGGACTCTCCCCCGCGCAGTTTGTGCGCTTTTGCCAGCGGGAGTGAACCTTTGTTGTCAGGGCAAACGCATCAAAATTCGATTTGGGACATCATTCCGAAGCGCCAACGG
>JBAXSN010000137.1:0-8739 GCA_037130675.1 Verrucomicrobiota bacterium | reverse complement strand
CAGAGGTTATGTCTAGCAGCTAGGCACTTCCAGCTCAAAATTTCAGAGAAACTTACAGTTCTGAACTTTTTCGTCCTGCACCCCCTGGCGGCGTTCGTGGTCGCATAATTTCAAATTGTCATAAAACTGTCATAAAATCGAGCATTTTACGCGAATTTTGGGGTCCTACTATGGAGACACTACACGGGTTCGAATCCCGTTAGGGTCGCCACTCTTTTGGCCATCGAAAGCCGCCAAAAGTGATTGCAAGCCACTTATGTAATTTTTTCGGGTTAGTGACAGGGGTTACGGGTTAGGCGGTTTGCTGCTGGGATGGCGGGTTCATGTAAGTTTTTGAAGATTCCCATTCGTCGCTGATTTCGCTGAGAATGGCGCTGACAAGGCGCAGAAGGGTGTCGGTATTGGGAAAGGCGCGGGCGACGCGGGTTCTGCGCTTAATCTCCTACCGCGCTCCAGGCGCCATTATCTTGGAGGTTCGAGTTTTTTCATTTTGAAGAAATTTGGCAATATCGTCTGGAACTGAGAGTTGTTGTGATGGAGGATCGGCAAAGGTGTAAATGGAAACCGTATCGCCGGTTTTTAAGAGCACCGGGAGTCTTGTTTTAAGGTCCACGTAAGCGAAAGCCACTGTTTGGTTGCCGATCGTTTCGGTCGCTTGGAAAGCCAAGCATTCCTTGTCCATAAACTGTTGGACCCCGATATAGTTGGAGGCGGAAATCCATTCAAAGCCCACGAAGGTGGTTGTTTGGAGGTCGGGCTTGAAATAAGGAGCGTCGGGATTCATGGCTAGCTCTCTTTGGCGCGACCCCCTTGGGGTGATCCACTGAACGCCATGGATCGACCAGCATTCCTCTTTGGCTCCCATCTCGTCCACGCACGATGAACAAATGATGTCTTTTGTCTTAATCACCCGCTCTTGACGCATTGGCACAGGAGGCAGGGGGCTGCCTTTGCTGGCGGCGGCTTTCAAAGCCGGACTGTGGCTGGATTTGTCATCGCTGGTGTATTTGAAGTTGGTCGTCCAATCCGCATATTCAGGAACCCTCCGGATGAGCGGCCCCGAAGGAGGAGTCTGCGGCGGCCTTTCCTGGCTGTTCGCGCTCAGGGGCTGGAGGGTGAGAGTGAGGATGCCGAGAAAATAGAAGAGCCTCATTGTAAGATAGTATAGGGATTATTCGGCGACGGCTTCCAATTGTTTGTCGATGACTTCGCCGGTATAACGGTCGATGGCAACATGCAACCAATAACGCTTTTCGGCCTCGACCAAAAATTTATCGGGTCCCGATGCTGACTGGGGATAACGCCCGGTTTGCGCGATGACGTCGATCATGAGATTCCATACGCGGGTGGTGCCCACGGAGGAAAGAGCCCGGATGGAGGTTTCCCGGTAACGCTGGATGGACGAGCCGCTGGCAAGCAGAGGCGGCGGGGCATCGACAGCGATGTCTTCGCTAAATCCGTGGTAGATTGCTCCCGTTCCCGTGGTGATGGAGGGCGTTCCGCCGATGTAGCGTCCGACGAGCTCCGCCGGGTTTCGCAAAGGCCCCTGCCCCATGGCACTGTTGCTTCCCGTTGTCCGGGCGATGAGGGCGTTTGCAATCCGGGTGATATCTGAAGCGGATAACGGAGTGGTTCCCGAGTCTTGTTTGGCCGCCCCGGCGATCAAGGCCTTTAATACCGGAGCCTGCCGCGTGTTGAGGTTGACTTTGCCGGCGATGACGGCGTCCGGGGTCGTCTCTTCATTAAGACAGAACACATCAAGCAGGGCGGTGTTGCCGCTTTCGGGGGTGGATAGGTCCAGGTTTCGCCAAGGGGTATCGCTAAAGGTGTGGGCCAGTTCTCCAACGTTCTTAAAGGGCCGGTTGAGGATGATGGGGCGACTATAGTTTTGGCCGGAGGCGGGCGTGCAAAGGGCGGTTGCGGGATCCACAACGGAGGCCACAACATTAGGGAGCCCGATGGGAGTGGAGGCGGGCATTGTGGTGCAGGAGACACAGCCCCCCATTGCGCGCCGCACCACTCCGTCCGGGTCCGTATACCAGCCTGCGGGGGCGACGCCGGACGCAGTGACCGCAGCCGGGTTATTCTGGGAAAGGAGCCCAAAAGAAACCCCCTTGGCGGAGGTTGAGGGATACCATCCCGAATCGGCATACGGATACGTAGAGTTGCCGGTGGGATCGTCACAAACCCCATTGTTTGTATAGCTGGTTCTCCATGGCAGACACACCGGGCTGGGGATCGGATACGGCATGTTAGTGCTCTGCGCAAGGATCGGGCCCATGGCGGCCCCCGCATTTGCCCCCGGCCCCCATCGGCTGGTTCGGGGGTCGGTGAACACCATTGCGTTGTAGCTTTGGTCAAGCCGGGGAGAGCCAGCCGTGCCATTCAAAAGAGTGGCAAACGCCCCGAACCCGCTGAGGCCGCCCCAGTTGCCCACACCGGCGTATCCTGAATACTTCTGATCATAAATTTGCAGGTTGCCGAAGGGATCTTTATACCAGAGGCGGTAAGTGATTCGGTTCAGGTTGATGTTTGAGCTGGGTTGCAGCCCCGTGCATTGGAAGTAACTCTTGGGATAAACTGCGCTTTGGGGGTTTCCCGAGGGATCCCACCGCAAGCTGTTATTTAAACCATTATATTTTGTTTTCGCTCCGATCCATGTGAGCGGGGCAACGCCGACGCAAATTCCGAGATAAGGATTTCCGCTGATTTCCTTGATCGCGTTATCTTTCAACGGGAGAGGCGGAGGAGTGGCCCCGAAGTTTTTCCCGCTGATCACCCAGTCGTTGGAGCCGTATTTGAGATTGCTCCCGGCGGGGAATCCCGGAATGAACAATGCCGTGGGTTCACGGAATTGGGAGTTGCTTGTGACGGCAAACTGAAGGTCGTTATTCCACTGGGGGCCGGAGCCATGCAGCTCCTGGCTGTACAGTTTTCCATCGTTGAAGAATATGGAGTTGGTTTGATCGTAACTCCTGCTGAGCCAGGATGTCGTGGAGCCCGTATATTTGGAGTTTGCAGAGACCTTGCTATAAAGACTCTCTCCTTGAGGGTCGGTGGTATCTACCGTGAGATGGAACTCTGCGGGCCCGAAGGAGGGCAGCGCCCTGCTTCCGTCATGGGGATTCCAGATTTCGGGCAGGAGAATCATGGCGATCATTCCGGAGCTTCTGAACGGTCTCCAAGAGGAGGAGGTGCTGTCCCAAACTGTTCCCGCTGATTCATCAAAACAGGTCTCCACGCTCTTGGTGCCAAAACTGTTGATGCCTGAATTCAAGATAGGATCAGGCGCGGCGACTTGGATGCCGTGGGTGCGAACGCGGAAAATATAGGGCAAGTCCTCCACGCCGCGGAACTCGCGTCCGCCACCTGTCGCCCCGGCGTAAAAGATGCGGGTGGGGTAGCCATCGGCGTCGAACTGGTCGATGATGTTTGCGCCAATCTGTATGATTTGCTCATTGACGTTGGTGTCGCGCGGGACCTGGTAGCAGTAGTTGACGGCAACCCCCGCCCCCAAGCAGGCTTTGCCGAGTGAGCCGGCGTTTATTGCTGCTTTGACCAGTTCGAAAAAGTCCGGCTCGCGGGGGGCTCCATCAATGGCCCCGCTTCCCCGTCTGCCGTCCACCTGGCCGGTGGCAAGTTCGAGCAGGCAGCAGATGCCGTTGTTGGGATCTCCATGGCCATATTGCCAGCGTTGTTGGATATTATCCCAGATGAGACCGAAATGTTTCAAAATATTTGCATCGGTTCCCTGGGCGAGCCAATCTTCGGTGATGCCCTCGGCTTTGAGCGACGTGATGTCCGGGTCGTTGCTGGATTTCCGGGGTTCGCTGGGCCCTTTGCAGGTGAGCCATGCGAGGCGCTTGAGGGTGAAACGCTTTTTGACCAGCGCTTCGCCGGCTTGGGCCGTGGAGCCATCATTGCGGAGAAAGGAAGCGCTCACCCGCAGCGCGGCAAAAGAGGGATTGGCGAGGTTATCCAACTGGTATTGGTTATTGCCGCCGGCATAATTACTGTTGGTGCCGAAGGTCACAATCGTGGGGCGGCTGGGGTCGGGGGTGAACGAAGGCTGGTTCAAGTCCCGCGAGAAAGTCCCCATGTATTGAAGGAGGTTTTGCGTGTCCGCCTTGGCGAGCGAGAGCGTGCCGCTGGTCATAAACTTGATAAGCGCCTGGCGGCTGAAAAACGCCCGGTCATTGGTCGCGGAAACGGTGAGGAAGCCCGTGGAGTTGTTTAATGCTGCACGGATGTAGGCCGTGCCGCTGGCGGCGCTGCCCGCGTTGCGCCATCGGACGATCCGATCAAGGTCGGCTTGCTTGAGTGTGCCGGAGTTTGTGGGAAGCTGGGTCAGGTCCGCGAAGGCAAGCGCCCCTTTCCGCGCCAGTTCGGCAGCCAAGCTTCCGCTGGTCGCGCTGGAGGGATACCCTGCGACGTTCATGTCGAGCACCCCTCCTTCATCATAGATCGCGTAGGCGTAGCGGCCGATGACGGTGGTTGGTTTTGAGGCGGTCCACACCATGTCTGAGGTCCACGCCGGGGGGGTGGCGCCGGCCCGGTTCACGAGCACCCAGTCCGGGGCGGTGAAACTTCCCGAGACAAGAAGGGGGGTGGCATCCGTGCCGCTGGTGGCGGGCAGGAGCAGCGGCTTGTTCCAACGAGCAAGGGAGATCGAGCGGCCGTTTTGGGAGATTGCCGTGGTGGGCGCAGACGATGCGCGGACTGGGCCCGATGCCGCATAGTTTATCCCAGAGTAGAATGCCTGGCCGCGGGCGCTGCGCTTGACCAGATTTTGCAGTCCGCTGGTTCCAGAGGAGCCGACCAGGGCGGGCACGGCATTGGACGGCGCCTTGGGCGTGTAGGCCGCGGGGTTGCCATGGGCATCGTTGATCACGTTTCCGCTGGCGTCTTTCACTGGATCGGAGCCATCCACGATCTCCTGTTTCAAATCCCCGGTGATGGTTTCGAGCGCGCCCTGGGCGAGGAGCTCGACCTGGGTCCGGCTGGCGCTGCTGTTGAAGACTTTGCGCTCGCTCATCGAGCGGGAGAAAAAGGCGACGATCATCCCGGTGACCAGAACCACAAAGGCGAGGACGATGAGCAGGGCCGCCCCCCGGCGGCGTTCTGTCCGGCGGCTTGGAGAAAAGCCCCACGAGTCGGAGTTCTGCCTCATTTTATATTCACGGTTTTAAGGTTGGAAGTGCCGCTGGTAGATGCGGATTTGCGCGGTGGCCTCCTTGGGAATTCCGGTGGCGCTGTTCTTGATCGCGGTTTCGAGCGCTTCTTTCCACTTCTGCGCCGGGAGCTTGGGCGGGTTCGCTCGCAGGTCGGTTTGTTCGTCCGCATCGGCGAAGAGCGCGGCGAGGGAGGCGAGGTCCGGAGTGACCGCGCGGCTGGTGTGGTCGAGGACGGCGATGGTGACGACGATACTCACGAGATCTTTGAGCCCGTTGGCTTGCCAGATGGCCGTAGCGCCGCTTCCGCTGGCGCAGAGATAGGCGCGGCTGTTTACGGTGTCATACCAACGACTGCCGGGTTGCCCGGAGTTCGGCGGGACACCGGCGCCGCAGCTCGCGGAGGCGAGCGCGCTGTTGACGGCGACAGGGTAATTGCTGTAGGCGGCCCCGATGGCGTTGGGGTGGGTCACGTCTTTGACTTGGAAGCAGATTTCCATGCGGAAGACCTGGTCGGCCAAGACGTGGTAAAAGTCGCTGCTCCCCGAGTAGTCCGGGGCGGAGCCGATGTCGGCCGTCCAGATGCTGGCGAGGGTGTTGGTTGGATTCGCGCTCCCGGAAGCGAAAACCATGCTGCCGGGGGCGGCGCCGCCGGGCGTGCCGTCCCAGGTGAGTCCTTTGCCGAGGCGCTCTAGGCTGTGGGCGGGGGCGAAGTTGGAAGCGTCGCCGTTCTGGCCGGTCACGCGGTAGCCGACCAGGGCGACGTCGCTTTTCGCGGTGGCATTGATGGCGCTGTTGAAATAGGCCGGAGCTTGGCTGAAGAAGAACAGCTTGTCGTTGCCTGTGGCCTTGTAAAAGAGGGTGTCCACGTCGGGGCGTTTGATCATGTTTTCGAAGTCGACGGCCATGCAGTCAAAGAGCATCCGCGCCTGGGTGTCTGCGTCCAGGCGTTTGCCGCTTTGGCTGGTGACCAGGGAGGCGCTGTTGACGAGTTGGGAAACCAGAACGAGCAGGAGGACGAGCACGCTCATAGCCACGAGCAGTTCGACGAGAGTGAAGCCCGTTGTCGTCGGTTGAGTGCGTTTTTTAAAGGGCGTTCGCATCTTGTCGCTAGTTGCGGTTGAGAGCGGTGAGGGCTTCAAAAAAACCGCTGTATTGGCTGGGCCATTGGCCGTTTGGGACGCTGGTGGCAGGCCATGTGACCAGGATCCGCGCGAGCGTGGCGCTCCTCCGTCCAATGGGCGGCGGGGTCATGCCTATACTCACCAGATAGCGAGCGGTTGCCGCGCCTGCGCTTGTGGAGGAGCCGTCTTCCGCAAAATAGACGTGGCGGATGATTTGAGCGGAGGACGAGGGAGCCGGGATTTCAATTTGAAAGACGGGAGATTGGGAAGAGGCGGCCCCGGAGATGGCCGGGGGCGTGGCCCGCAGGTCGGCGATGACTGCGGTGGCGAGGCGGGAGGCCGCTGTTTGTTCCGTGCTGTTCCGGTTGCTGGTCAACCCGATCGGCAGTAGGCCGAAGGCGGTGATGAGGCAAAAGGCGGCGATGCCAAGAGCAAGGGTGACTTCAACCAGACTGAAAGCGGCCTTTGGGCGACAAAACGCGGTTATCATGGGCGGTAGACGCGGGTCGCGCCGGTCATGCCGTCGATCTGGATGGCGCTGTGCTTGCCTTTGGTCTGATCGGGGGGCGAGGGAGGGGCGATGTTGCCCTGTGCGCTTTGCAGGCCGATTTCAATATAAAGTGGGAGGAAGTCGGCGTTGCTGGCGTACTGGATGCGGGCCGCTCCCTGCGGGTCAAAGTTGATGATCTTGGCAAAGGGGTAGTGGGCGTCTGGCTGGCTTGAAGCGGTAACCGGCCAGCTAAAGCGGGCGGTGGCGGCACAGGCGGCATTTCCAAGGTCGTAGTTGTTGGACTTGATCCTGGGCCGAGCCATGCCGCCCGTCGAGGGAATGGCGCCCTGATTGCTGTAGCCATTCAGCGTGGCCAGGTGCAGACCGTCAAATTTTTGGAGCTTATCGATGGGGGCCAGGTTGGCGGAGTCGAGATATTCTGGCGGATTGGCTGTGTCGTAGCCGCGAGTGCCGTTCCTGGAGGCGACGGCGGCGATCGTTACCCGGCCAATTCCCGGCGTTGCTGGGGTTGTCGAGCTTCGGGAACCGTCTTCCTCAAAGAACCCCACCCAGACATAAGTGTTGTTGGCCATGGCGCAGGTGCGCGCGTGGTCCAGGATGCCCTTGATTTCATAAACCGCTTTGCTGACGTCGCCCGCACCGTTCAACGAATGCATCACCGGAATGGCTAGCGTCATGACGATTACCATGATCGAAACCACAGCGAGAAGTTCGACCAGGGAGAATCCGCCCCGCTGGCCCGCTTTGGCCAGGGGGGAGTCGCACCGGTTGGTTCTGCGGAGGGTATTCACAATTTATTTGAACTTAAATTCGCCCCTCTGAATGGGGGAGAGCTGGCTGATCCCCCTCGGGGCGGAGAGAAGGGGGGCGCGTGGTTCGACCTATTCGAGCCCACGTCGAGCGCGGTTCTGAATGGGAAAATGATCGGCTCGAAACGTGTGAAGCATTAGGTAAAAGGAGGTGGGTTTTTATAGCTCATACGTGACGCATAAAAAATAGGCGAGTGAAGGCAAAAGGTCAATCTGTCGAATGCGTCAACCACGGCGGGAGTGCTTTCCAATTGGGTGTATTGAATCTTAAGGGCAAGGCCAGTGCAACGACCGGGGCCAATCTGACGATGACCATCTCGGGCGACGCGCTCAATTTTTCCGATGCCACGGGGACGATCGAACCTGGATGCCACCAAATATACATCGGTCACGCGGAATCTCACTTATAATCTGAACAGCAATCTTCAGCTTGGCACTGCCACCAGCGCCAGTGTCCTCACTATTCAGGGGACGGGTAACGGCTCCTTCAACATTGGCGGAATCATTAGTGAACTGAAGGCAGGCGGAGGTGGTGTCGGCTCGGTCGATCGCCTCAGTGACACCAATGCCAAAGGGGTGGCGCTTTACAGGCAATTCGACGGCCTCGACGAATACGACGGAAACGATGGGCCAACTGGCGCTTAAACAGCTACACCGGGGCGACGATGGTCAATGCGGGCAAACTCGTGGTCGCCGGGTCGCTCAATGGCAGCACAACCACCACGGTGGAGGCGGGGGCGACCCTGGCGAGCGGCCTCAATACTACCTCGTCGGTCGGCCCAGTCACGCTGTAGTTAACAGGAAAAACACCGGGCCTCCTCACTTTCCCAAACAAAACTTCGAGAAAATACTGCCGAGCAGGTCTTCGGTATCGACCCGGCCCACCACATCCCCGACCGCGTCCAGCGCCGCGCGCACTTCGAGCGCAATGAACTCCGGGGAAAGACCCGCCTTGAAGGCCTGGCGTGCGGCCTCGGCAAAGCGTTCCGCCGTTGCCAGACAAGCCTGATGCCGGGCGTTGATGGCCACCGCAAAATCGCCACTCGTTATTCCCTGGCCGATCACCCGGCTGAAAATAGCCCCGGCGAGCGCCTCTATTCCTATGGGTCGGGCATGGTCGGCCC
>JBAXSN010000136.1:0-8773 GCA_037130675.1 Verrucomicrobiota bacterium | reverse complement strand
ATAGTTTCCCCGACGAATGATCCGGCAAGGCACGCTACCGGGGGCGGAACTAACTCGAAAATTCAGCGGTTGCTTCGAAGCGCCCCCCCGAAGGCGGTGGAGGGCCACCGCACTTGGCGCTTCGCGCATCGCTATCGGCAGCGCGCCAGCGCCTTGGAATGCGGCAGTCCTCCGCCGCCTTCGCGCGTAGAAAGGATTCACAAATTCCACCACCGCTTCGGTCGTAACACCGGCTATTTTCATGCCGCGTGGAGCCCACGCTTGCGGGGTATGAATATCTGTCAAAAACTTCCAACGCCTTCATCGCAAATGGAGAAAGAGCGGCTGCAGCTACAGGGATTTGTCAGCGTGGACGCTCCGCAGATGGATGGTTTTCTCTTCCAGGTCGTGAATCGCCCGGATGAACCGGACGGTGCGGCTTTTCGCCCGCGTCAGGATGGAGTGGGTGATCGCCGTTTTGCCGATCAACTTCACCCCGGGCAAGAGCGGGCTGTCGCTGATACCGGTGGCGCAGAAGATCGCACTGTCCCCGGCGCAGAGTTCTTCGACGTAATAGACGCGATCCAAGTCGCTGTCGTTGAGATCGCCCCGGAGCAACTTGCGCTCCTCGGGGTTGCGGAACCACATTTTCATCTGGATCTCCCCACCAAGCGCCCTCAGGGCCGTTGCGGCCAGGATGCCTTCAGGGGTTCCCCCGATTCCGGCGTACAGGTCGATGCCGGTTTCAGGCAATGCCGGAGCCACCGCCGCTGCGATGTCGCCGTCGGAAAACATCCGCAGCGAGGCGCCTGCTTCGCGCACCTGGCGGATGAGCGGTTCGCTGCGCGGGCGATCGATCACCAGCACCACCACCTCGGCCACGCGTTTCCCAAGCGCTTTGGCCACCAGCCCAATGGTCTTCGAGAGCGGTTGGTCGAGCCAGTCGCGGGTTGCGCTGAAATCGGCGATCGCCTTGGCGACCACCGGTCCATAGCTGAGCTTCTGGCAATAGTAAGAGGGGAGATTCAGCATCCGATGGCCTTCTCCATTGCCAACCTGCGCTCCGGCGATGACCGCAATCGCATTTGGGAGGCCTTTGGACAGGTTCGTCGTGCCATCCACCGGGTCGAGCGCAATATCAAACTGAGGAGCGCCTTCCTTCCAGTTGCCCAGGCGTTCGCCAAGGAAAATGCCGGGCGCATTGTCTTTGATCCCCTCGCCGATCACCACTTCGCCCCGGAGATCGAGCAAATCGAACGTGCCATAAATCGCATCGCACGCCGCCGCATCCGCACCCTCCTTGTCGCCTCGCCCGACCCATCGGATCGCGTTCAGCGCCGCATTTTCAGTGGCGCGGACAAACTCAAACTCAATCGTGCGTTCGGGATCGCGCGCCGTGAGGTCCAAACTCGTTGTGCCTAAAGGCTGGTTGTTCATGTGCAGAAATTAAAGCGTCCGGGCGGTGTTTTCGTCAATTTAGGTATATGACAAGTTCCATCCACTTATACGAAAGACGAAAAGGTGCTCGACTTGGCCTCCTCCACCCCTGATTCGGGCTGCCGCTCGGGCTTGGTTTGGTTTCGAATTTTCGATTTTCAGCGCCAACGGCGCGCCCCATACCAGCCTTGGGCGAAGGCTTTGCGAAGCCCCAGGATAACCAGCAAACGGGGAAGGGCTGAAAGCCCGCGCTATTCTTTCGCGATGCTGCGGAAATGGAGCGGGCCTTCAGCCCTGACCATCATTGGCCGCAAAACCTGGGGCGGCCCCAAGGCTGGTATAAACCGCGCCTTCAGCGCTTCGGATTTGTGGGTAATGGAAAGAGGCTGCTATGGTACCGCGCCTTTGGCGCTAAATCCCCCGCCGAGGCAACCATTAACCGAGGTCGGCAAAACAATCAGAAGTTTTTGGTTGCAGCCACGCTCCCAGCCGGTATGTTCGCCGTTCCTTTTCCGGCAATGAAAGCAGAAATTCATCCTAATTACGTCGAGACTTCGATCACGTGCGCGTGTGGCAAGGTCTATCACACCCGTTCCACCCGTCGCGATCTTAAGATCGGTATTTGCGCCGCTTGTCACCCGTTCTTTACCGGTGAGCACAAGTTCGTCGATACGGCAGGCCGAATTGAGAAATTCGCGCGCCGTTACGGCACGGCTCGCCAGACCCGCAAGGCTTAGCTTTTTACAGACAGTTTTGGAAACGGTGACGCGTTTGAACGCGTCACCGTTTCTTTTTTGTTCCGTTCCCTGCATCCACGCTTCTAATCCCGATTCCCACTTATGGACTTTGCCCCTTTGATCGAAAAAAAGGCCGAGCGCTTTCGCGAACTCGAATCGCAAATCGGCGACGGCAGCGTGTTCGCAAATCCCGAGCGAGCCAAGACCGTGATGCGGGAGCATTCCCAGCTCAAAGGGTTGCTGGCCGACTGGGGCTTATTCCTCAAATCCCAAACCGAGTTGGAAGAAAACCGCGAGATGGCTGCGGGGAAAGACTCGGAACTGGCCGAAATGGCCGCGGCGGAAATCCCCGAGTTGGAAAAGCGCATCAAGGATTTGGAATTTAAGATTCAGATCGCGCTCCTGCCGCCCGAGACCGGGGAGGACCGCGACGCCATCGTGGAAATCCGCGCCGGCACCGGCGGGGCCGAGGCCGCCTTGTTTGCGGCCGACCTGTTCCGAATGTACACTCGCTATTCCGAAGAACACGGGATCAAAATGGAACTGCTGGAGTCGAGCACTTCGGAGTTGGGCGGATTCCGCGAAGTCATTTTCCGGGCCTCAGGGGACTCGGTATTTCGCAAGCTCCGCTACGAAAGCGGCGTGCATCGCGTTCAGCGCGTGCCGGCCACCGAAGCGCAGGGGCGCATCCACACCAGCACCGCCACCGTTGCGGTCCTTCCGGAAGCCGAGGAAGTCGATTTTGAAATCAAGCCCGACGAACTGCGGATCGAAGTCTGCCGGGCCGGCGGCCCGGGCGGACAGGGGGTCAACACCACCGACTCCGCCGTGCAGGTGATGCACATTCCCACCGGCACCATCGTCCGATGTCAGGACGGGCGCAGCCAGCAGAAGAATAAGGAGAAGGCCATTGGAATTCTCCGCTCCCGGTTGCTGGAAAAAAAGCAGTTGGAGGAAGCCGAGAAATATTCCGCGCACCGCAAGAGTCTCATCGGCGGCGGGGGGCGTGAAGAAAAGGTTCGCACCTACAACTACCCGCAGAACCGCGTAACCGACCACCGGATCGGCCTGACACTCTATAATTTGGACCGTTTTGTGGAAGGCGACATCGCCCAAATGGTCGAAGCGCTCCAAGGCGAAGACATGGCGGAGCGATTGCGCGAAGCGAATCTTGGGTAGCCCGGGGAGGAAGACGCGGAGAGAAGAGGCTTCAGCGAGAGCCCTGTCCATTTCGAGGGGGATGGACTGACACGGACGAGCACGGACGGGGAATCTCCGCGTCTTCTTCCCCCCCCGCTGCGGGGCCAGAATTTATCCACCACCCGAATCAGAGGAAACAGAGACAGAGGGGCGACGCAAATCCATAAAGAGGGAGCGGGATGAAAGCATTAGGACTTCACGAATCGCAATCCGCTGAGCTATGCTCAACCCACGCACCACCACCGATGAATCCGTCGCTGTCCCATATCCGTCGGGCCCTCGACCAGTATTCTCCGCGCGACCTCGCCGAGTCTCAAGAACTGGCCCACGCTGCGGTGGCGCTGATTCTCCGGGAAGACCACGAGACCGCCGATCAAACAGAGGTCCTCATGATTCGGCGCGCGGAGCATCCGCACGATCCCTGGTCGGGCCACATGGGTTTTCCCGGCGGTCGGGCCGATGCGCAGGACGAATCGCTGGAACGCACGGCCATTCGGGAAACGAAAGAAGAGCTGGGGGTCTGCCTGGATTCCTGCGCCGAACGCCTGGGGCGGCTTTCAGAACTCCGCGCACGCTCAAAAATGCAAGCGCTGCCGTTGAGCATTTACCCTTACATCTGCCGGCTTACCAAGCCGGCTCCGCTGGAACTCAATCACGAAGTGAACGAGGCGCTCTGGATTCCGCTGGAATTTTTCCTCAGCCCTGAGAACCGCGACCAGATGGAGCATCCGGTCGATGCGACGCGTTCGGTTCCTTGCTACCGTTTTAGAGACCACGTCATCTGGGGGCTCAGCCTCGCAATGCTCGACGAACTCGTCAACGTCATGCAATCGGGGGTGCCGGAGAACGCCTGATCCCTGATCTGGTGCATTCGCAACTCGCGAATAGTCGCTCACAGCCGCTCCGTCTCACCAAACAAAAATCACGTCCACTCCCGCGGTAAGCATGGTGCGATCCGATGAATCGTTAAACGGGTGCGTATTGTTGAGCGAGCGATCGCAGCGAAATTCCGGGCGAATCATCAACCCCGTCAGCGGTTTCGGCACGTTCGGCCTAAACGTGAGACCCACCGTGAGCTCGCCATAGGTGGTCCGTCCGCCGCCGACGGTCCGTGGATCGACAAACGGTTCCCCGCGCAATCCCCGCATCGGATCGTGCGGATCGGCAAACTGTGTGACGTAAAAACCCGCGGCATCGCGCCAGATCTCCGCGCGAATTCCAGCCGTCAACCAGTCGTTGATCGCGTAGGTGAGATACTGTGCGCCGCCCCCGCCGTCCGCGTCGGCCAAATCGTCGTGGATGTAATTCAGATCGGTAATGGCAGTGAGCTTGTCGGTAATCTTCCAGGTCGCGGTGATGTCACTCAAATAGCGCCAATGCGTATTGTCGTGCGGCGTCTCCGGCCCGATGTGCGCGCTGCCAAGAATGACCAATTTTCCATCGCAGAAAGTCAGACCGAATCCGCCGTGGAACGCCATGGAACTGTTGTTGTCGTCAACGCTCGTATTCACGCCACGGGTGATGCCGAACATCAGGTCCACGGTCTTGTTTGCGTGGATGGTCGCCAGCGCCCCGGTGTGATTAAAGGGAATGCCGAAATTGAAAATATAGCTATGCGAATAGAAGACATTTGTGCGCGGATCGATCGTCTCCGCCCCTTCCAGCGTGACAAACTTGCCGAGCTTCATATCGATCCCCCCCTCGGTCAGCACCGGAAAATGGAAATTGAGATAGGCTTCAACCAGATCCGGTTGGTAGAGGCTCGACTTCATTGTGTCGTCGAAGATCCCAAGCGAATGAATGAAGCGTGCATCGCTCCCGAAGAGTCCCTGAACCTTGAACCCCCAGTCGAATCCGGTCGCTTTCGGGTCGAGCGTCCGTTCCAGCGTGATAACGGCCTGATTGAGCAGCGGCTCATTTGCCCGATCGTCAAACAACCGGCCAAAATTCTGGTTGTCACGTGGGCTCTCAAAATTGCCCGCGAACCCGCCCTCAACCCAGCCGTAGATTTTGAAACGCGGCTCCGGCGCTTCGGTTTCTTTTTGGTCGGTTACCGTTGTTCCGCCGTAGGCCGCCGTGGCCAAAGCGCACGATCCCAAAGCCAGCAATGAGTTTCGGAGGTAATAAGAGAGGCCAAGGGTTTTCATCGTTTTGGAAAGCTCGCCCGATGCTCTCTTGTTGGTTCGCGCTTGTCACCCGGAACGCCGCATCATCCAATGTCTTACGCTATTCGGATTCCCATTGAGGGCAGCGATGCACCTTTTTTAGCCGCCATTAGGCGCTTCGAGCGTGCCGATGGCACGGAGCCCCTGGGCGCTGAGTTCGAAAAGCTCAAGGCTCACGGGATAGCTGGAGTTGTGGTAATCGGAGGCGACCCGCGTGGCATAATCCTGATACCGACTCGCGAGGGCGGGGAAGACGTAGATCGTGAATCGGTTAGGGATGGCCACCAGCAGCTTCGCCCCGAAGACGTCCGAAAACCGCTTGAGAAATCCGGGGGCAAAAATGGCGCTGGCGGTCGTTTGGCGATCGGAGCGCAAGATGGCGCACTCCACCACTCGATTGCGATCCCGGCTGTACTCAGGAGTCAGCCGGGCCAGTTCGGCGGTCGCGGCGGCCTGAGTTTTTTCGGCGAACGCAGCCCAACCCGGGGGACGGAGTTGGTCGAAGTCGAGCTTGGCAAAACAATGCACCTCACCGGTTGAGTCGGTCCAACCGGCCGCCATCACAGTGGCTTTGGCATTGGGCACCGGTTGACTGACGGGCGACCGCATAAAGCGCGGTTCGACGAGCACCCGCCAGCTCGATTCTTCCAGGGTTGCGGGCGCAGGTGTCGCACCCGGCACCGTATTATTGCGGCGCTCTGCCGCCGCCGGGGAGGGCGCGCCGGTTCGCATCGACGATTCTGGGTCCACATCGCCGCCCCGACTGAGCGGGGCGGCTACAGGACCGGGCTCAGGAATCGAAGCGCTTAACACATACACCGCCGAAGCCGCAACAAATCCGGCGAGGAGCAACAGGGAAAACCCGGTCTTGAGTCTTGAACTTTGAAATCGAATCTTCATTCTCTGGCACCACACAAATGATCACGTTTCTGGAAGGCACGCTCGCGGAATCGCTTCCGACCCAAGTCATCGTAAACGTCCAGGGAGTCGGGTACGAAGTGCTCATCCCGCTGTCCAGCTACGATAAGCTCCCGCCGGCGGGTCGGCCAATCAAGATTTTAACCCATCTTCAAGTTCGCGAAGACGCCCACATCCTCTACGGATTCATGAGCGTGGCAGAACGAGACCTTTTTCGGCTGCTCCTGAATCACGTCTCGGGAATCGGCCCCAAGCTCGCGCTGGCGGTCTTGAGCGGGATGAGCGTCACGAATTTCAAAGCCGCCGTGGTGAACTCGGATTCCGGGTCGCTCTCGAAGATTTCCGGGATCGGCAAGAAAACGGCCGAGCGGATCGTCCTGGAACTCAAGGACAAGGTCGGAGTGGCCGCCGCGTGGGAAGCCGCTTCAGCCGAACACGCCCCCAGCCCGGAAGACATCCGGGTCAACGACGCGGTGCTCGCGCTCATTTCGCTCGGTTACAAGCAGATCGACGCCCACAAGGCGGTCAAGAAAGCGATGGGCGCAACCGGCGGAGCGTCGATGAGCGTTGAAGACTTGGTGCGGCAGGCTCTGAAGCTTCTTATTTAGCGGGAAGCATGGAGGGCTTGCGTTTTCGAGGAGGGCATGAGAGAAACAGCACAATGACTACCGGGATTATAGAGAAAGCCCAGACCATCAAACAGGCTGTTCCAGCCGAAGGCTTGTTTGCCGAGAAGGACTGGCTGATTTCGCCGGAGCCGTTCCCGATTTCCAATGCCTTTGCCGACGAACTCGACAAGCTCGGTCACCGGCTCGGGCTATTCCTCCAGGCGTGCAATCGCCTCTACTTGCAGAGCGCCAAAGGAAAGCAGCCGCGCTGGATCGCCGAGTTGCTCGACCGGGGCAAGCCGCCGGAATTGGTGGAACTCTCGCGCACGCTTCGCGAAGAGCTTCCGCAGGTGATCCGGCCCGACCTGATTCTGACCGAGAACGGATTCATCATCGCGGAACTAGACAGCGTCCCCGGAGGGATTGGGCTGACGGCGTGGCTGAACCAGACGTATGCGCGGCTTGGGTACGACGTGTTGGGCGGATCGGAAGGGATGTTCGAGGGCTTTCGTTCCATCACGCCGGGAGGCGCCGACATCGTCGTTTCCGAAGAGGCGGCGACTTACAGTCCCGAGATGAGCTGGCTGGCAAACCAACTCAATGCACGGTTCGCCCCGGACCATTGGCGGGTGCTTGATGTCAAAAACGACACGACGCATTTGCCCGTGGGCAAGACGGTTTACCGGTTTTTGGAGCTGTTCGATCTGCCCAACATCGGCAGCGCGCCAGAACTCATGGACGCTGTGCGCCAAGGGGAGACTCGCGTGACGCCGCCATTCAAGCCGTTCCTGGAAGAAAAGCTCTGGTTTGCGCTCTTCTGGCTGCGACCCTTGCGGGAATTCTGGCGGCGCGAACTGAGCGAGCGGCATTTTCTAAAATTACAGGAGGTCATCCCCTACTCGTGGCTGGTCGATCCCGCGCCGCTGCCGCCGACCGCGGTCCTGCCGGGCTTGGAGATCCAGAACTGGAGCGAAGCCGCCGCATTCTCCCAAAAAGAGCGCGAACTGATCCTGAAGATCAGCGGATTTTCCGAACTCGCTTGGGGAAGCCGCGGGGTCCACATGGCCGCCGACCTCCCGCAATCCGAGTGGCGCTCCGTGCTGGAACACGCCTTGGCGGAGTTCGGCCAGCATCCGTATCTCTTGCAAAGGTTCCACAAGGGGCGGTTGGTGACGCATCCGTACGTGGACCTAGCCGGTGAGCCTCGCACGATGCAGGGGCGGGTGCGGCTGTGCCCGTATTATTTCGCCGCCAACGGGAAGACGAAACTCTCCGGCGCGCTGGCGACCATCTGCCCGGCGGACAAAAAGCTGCTCCACGGCATGCGGGACGCGATTTTGGTGCCGGCGGGGGTGGTCTCCGAGTAGCGTATCAGGGCCAAAAGCCCGTGCCATACCAGCCTGGGGGACTGCCGCTCCAAGGCGCTGGCGCGCTGCCGATAGCGATGCGCGAAGCGCCTTGGAGTGCGGTGGCCCGCCACCGCCTTCGGGGGGCGCTTCGAATCAACCGCTGAATTTTCGAGTCAGTCCCGCCCCCGGCTGCGTGTTTTGCCGGATCATTCGCCGGGGAAACTATACACCTGAGCACCGCACGAATTTCCGGCTCCGTAGTAGAAGCGGCTTCCAGCCGCTTTCCTTTGGAACGAAGCGGCAGGGATGCCGCTTCTACTACCCGCGCCGCAAACCAAGTTTCAAGCTAGTTCCGCCCCCGGCGGCGTGCCTTGCCGGAT
>JBAXSN010000135.1:0-8929 GCA_037130675.1 Verrucomicrobiota bacterium | reverse complement strand
CGTCCGTGTCCGTCCGTGTCCGTCCGTGTCCGTCCGTGTCCGTCCGTGTCCGTCCACTCACCCAGCGCGCCCGAGCAATTCCCACAACGACTCCAGATCCTGATCCGCCAGCGCCATCCTCCTCATTCCCGGCTCGATCTTCAAAGCGCGCTCCAGAAAATCCTGGGCCGATTCCAGGTTCTTCAGCACGCAATCGTAGCACGCCAGGTTGTAATGAATGAGCGCCTCCAGCGGGTGCCGGTCCAGCGCCTCGATTAAAATCAACCGGGCAAGCTCGATCGATTCCGCCCGCCGCGTCGCATACGCCCACGAGATCGCCCACTGCGGTGCCGTGGGATCAAGCTCCACCAGTTTCCGGGCAACCGACTGCATGGCAACCCACCGCTTGCCCGCCTGATAAATCCCGAGCCGCAACTCCAGAATCTCGGGCAATGCGTTGAGTTCAGGGGCAACCCCCGCCAACTCGGTCTCGGCATCCTCGAACATCCCCAATTCGAGGTAGCCTTCCGCGGCAGTCACCAGCCTTTGGTCTTCAGGAGAGAGCGCCATGATTCAATTTTGGAGGGGGCCAGGGCCGGACGAAGCGGCATCCCCCGTCGCGGAGCGCGGATGCCGGGCGGAAACCCGGACGTACCTGAGATACAAATCCTCCACCTTCGTCCTGGCCCAAGGGGTTTTGCGCAAAAACTGCAAACTCGATTTGATGCTCGGATCGAGATTGAAACACCGGATCTTAATTCTCCGGCCCATCTCCTCCCAGCCGTAAAACTCCACCAGCCGCGTGAGCATCATTTCCAGCGTCACGCCGTGAAGGGGGTCTTTGGAGATCTGCTCGGTCATGCTGAAAAGGAAGTCCGGCAATGTTCGCCGTTTGCCTCCGAAGGTCAAGCCGATCGAGCAGTCTCCCCTCTCCGTGCCTCCCCCCTACGGTTTCATCACGACCTTCACACATTCGTCCTTGTTGCTCCGGAAGGTCTCGTAGGCTTCCGGGCCATCGGATAGGTTGATCCGGTGGGTGATGATGAAGCGGGGATCGATCTCCCCTTGCTCAATTCGATTGAGAAGCGGCTGCATGTAGCGGTGGACATGGGTTTGCCCCATCTTGAAGGTGAGCCCCTTGGCAAATGCGGCTCCGAAAGGAAGCTTGTCGACGAACCCGGCATAAACTCCCGGAATCGAAACGGTCCCTCCTTTGCGGCAAGCCAAAATCGCCTGGCGCAATACATTGGGACGGTCGGTGGCCAACAGGGTCGCCGTTTTTGCCTGATCGTAAAGGGCGCCGATCGAGGTGCCGTGGGCTTCCATCCCCACTGCGTCGATACAGGAATCGGGTCCCCTGCCCCCGGTCAGCTCTTTGAGTTTGTCGAGCAAATCCGGGTCGTTGGAATCCAAGGTCGTGACCCGTTCATGGTGGGCGGCCAGTCCGCGCCGCCCCTCGATGTCGTCCATGGCGATGACCCGTTCGGCTCCGAACATCAGCGCGCACCGGATCGCCAGTTGGCCCACCGGTCCGCACCCCCACACAGCCACGATGTCCCCCATCTGAATCCCGCAGTTCTCCGCAGCCATGTAAGCGGTGGGGAGAATATCCGAGAGAAAGAGCACCTGCTCGTCCGGGAACCCGTTTTGAATTTTCAAGCACCCCGTGTCCGCGAACGGGACCCGGACATATTCCGCCTGCCCCCCTGCGTAGCCGCCATACAGGTGGGAATAACCGAAAAGCCCGCTCCCACTGGAACCGAAGAGCCTTTCGGCCTGAAGCGCATTCGGGTTGGAGTTGTCGCACAACGAAGTCAGGTTCTGCTGGCAGTAGTAACATTGCCCGCACGCGATCGCGAAAGGCACGACCACCCGGTCGCCCTTTTTGAGATTCGTGATCGCCTTGCCCACTTCCACCACCTCGCCCATGAACTCATGGCCGAGGATGTCGCCCTTCTCCATTGTCGGGATATATCCATCATAGAGATGGAGGTCCGAACCGCAGATCGCGGTCAACGTCACCCGCACGATGACGTCGCGGGGATTGAGAATCTCCGGGTCCGGCACGGAATCGATTTCCACCTTGTGCCAGCCCTGCCATGTGATCGCTTTCATATCCGCCTCCCCCTCTTCCGACTGCGCCCGGCCGGTTGCCCTTCGGTCGTGGCTAATTCCCCGGCTTCAAGCACCTGCTTGAGCCGCATTAAATCGTCTTCCACCTGCTGCTCCGGCGCTTCTCCAAAGAGCTTGGCTGCCAGAGCCCCGAATACCCCGCCCGGCGGGTTGTATTCGAAATCCACCTTAACCTCCGTGCCCCGTCCCCCCGGAGCCAGGGTAAATCGCACCGAGCCGGCATTCTCAATATCCGCGCCGGGCAGGCTTTGCCAGGCGATCAGTTCGTTGGGATGTTCGTTGATAATTTCCGCGTCCCATTCCACAATCCGACCCGCCGGCGCCCGGCTCACCCAACGCGAGCGTCTGCTGTCCACGATTTCCACCCGCTCCAGATGTTTCATGAACCGCGGAAGATTCCGGAAATCGCGCCAGAAGCCGAAAATTTCCGCCGGGCTGCGATTGATGGTGATTTTTCGTTCCACTTTGATGCCGACGTTATCCGGCACTCCCGGGGCGATGGCTGGCGCGGTGCTCACGCCGAATCTTTCGTAAAGCGGACTGTGCCCGGTAAAGCCGCGCCGCACGAGCAGCGTTCCCAAAGCGATCATCGCCGCTCCGCTTAAACCACGCCGGGCAAATCCTGCGGTGATCATCCCGCCACCGAGGATCAGCGAGCCGTATTGTTCACTTTTTCCGAGATTCACCGCCCGGCTCTGTTCCCTGAGCCTGTGAGCCTCTTCGAACCGACCGTAGGTGCGCTGTTCCCCTTGCTTAAGAAATGTTCCGCCTTCCGCCATGATAAGTTGTCCCTCCCCGGAGGAGGTTACGGACACCCGACCCAAGCTGGCCGTGTGAATGGGAGATATGGGAATTATGGGAATTATGGGACCAGAGCTCCGCTCCATACCTCCCCCAACCGATTGCATTTGCCAAACCCCGCGTCCGCGCTGCAAATTGGTTGCCATGGCGTTTTCACCTGACGCAGCATTCGAATTTCTCCAGCGCGCCTATCAAGGCGGGCGGCTCGCCCATGCTTACCTGATCACGGGGGAGCAAGGCTGTGGGAAGCGTACGCTCGTAAAGCGCCTCGCCGGGATGGTGGCCGGGGGGCGCTCCCGTCCGGATGGCGATTCCCTCCAGCACCCCGATGTCCATGTGGCAGAGCCGGAATCGAAGTCCCGCGTGATCAGGGTCGAACAGACGCGCGAACTGGAGAAGGCCCTTCAAATGCGCTCCGGCCAGGGCGGGCGCAAGGTCGGCATTCTCTTCGACGCCGACCGGATGAACGCGTCGGCCTCCAACTCTTTCCTTAAGACCCTGGAGGAACCGCCGGGAAATTCCCTTCTGCTCCTGGTGACTGCGCACCCGGAGATGCTCCTGGACACGATCATTTCCCGGTGCATTCCCGTTCAACTGGCCGCCGCACCCCGGCGAGAGCCAACCGCCGAACAGCGCCGGCTGCTCGATCTGGTGGTCCGTTTTTTCAAGGCTCCAAATCCGGGCATCGGCGACATCTTCGTCCTGGTGCGCGAGTTTACCGTGTTGCTCGCCGATTCGAAATCGGCCATCCAGGATGAAGGCGGCGCGGATTTGAAAAAAGAGGAGGCCCTCTACAAGCAAACCACCGACGGCAAATGGCTGGCCGAGCGCGAAGAATACTTCAAGGCCCTCTCAGAGTCGCGCTACTTGCAGGCCCGCACGGTGTTCGTCGAAACGCTCCTGCAATGGTGGGGCGATGTTCTGCGGCAGCAGCACCAGAGTTCAGGGCTCGACTTTCCATTGTACGCCGCCGACACCGCCGCGCTGGCCCAGCGATTTTCCACCCCGGAGATCCTGCGCCGGGTGAGCGCCCTGGAAAACCTGCGCGAGAACTTCGGGCGGAATGTCCAGGAGCAACTGGCGATCGAGGTGGCTTTTCTGAAGGCTTTCGGGGCATAGCCCTGACGAGCTTCCTGGCGCGTGGCTGGTATGGGGTCGCGCAGACCGGTCCCTACTGAATCGCTTTCCGGTGGATCCAAACGCTGTTCACCAGGGCCAGTCCAAACATGATGACGAATACAAAGGAGCCGCTATAGCTGATCAGTGGCAGCGGCACGCCGGTCACGGGCAGCATCGAAACGTTCATCCCCACGTTCTGAAAAGTATGCGTAAAAATGAGCGCCATAATCCCAACGCAGAGTAGCAACCCCAGTTCGTCCGCGGATCGGAACGCGACAAAAAGACAGGTCAGTTGCAGCATCCCGAAAGCGCCCATGAGAGCGAGCCCCCCGAGAAATCCCCACTGCTCTCCAATGGCGGAGAAAATGTAATCATTCGGCACCGTCGTCTGCGGCACATAGCCGAGCGCCACCTGAGAATTGGGAGCTTTGAATCCTTTGCCTGCCCACCCCCCGGAACCGATGGCAATCATGGTCTGGTTAATCGCCCAGGCGGAGCCACGGGGATCGATTTCAGGGTCCGCGAAGGCAATGATGCGCGCCCGCTGATACGGCTTGAGTTTGAAATAGTAGGTGATCGGCAGGCACATGATGGCGATCAAGGCCAGGACGATCAGGTACCGCAGGGGGATACGTGCGATAAAGAACATCGCAAAGAGAACCGGCCCCCAAATGATGCACGACCCCAAGTCGGGCTGCATCAAAATCAACAGCGCAGGCGCCCCGACAACCACGCCGCAGGCCATGATTTTGAGCATCGGATGAAGCGTCCGGAATTGGCTGAGCACAAGGGCCAAAACCATGATCCCCGAGACGACCGCGAGCTGAGCCGGTTGAAATTGAACGGGGCCGATGTGCAGCCAGCAGCGGGCGCCATCGAGTTTTTTCCCGATCGCGAGGGTCAGGATGAGGAATACAATCCCCGCGAGATACATCGGAAGCGCTCCCCAGCGCACCCATCGATAATCGACCAGACTGACCGCCATAAACATGACCGTGCTGATGCCGAGCCAGATCGCCTGCTTCTGCCACATCAACGAGTAAGCGGTGCTCTCCCGCATGTAGGTGCAACTGTAAATGGCAATCACGCCAAAGGTGGCCAGCAAGAGGGTGACGGCAAGCAGCACCCAGTTCATGCCAAGCAGTTTTCGTAACAGGGGATTCATCGGGAAAGCGGAATGTGGGTTGCAGAGGCGGCTCTGTCAAATCGGAGAATTGCTCATACCAGCTTCGGGACGGCAGCCAAAAGCTTTCGCGTATAGTCGTGCTGAGGGTTTTCGTAGATCTCCTCGGCAGGAGCGGACTCGACGACTTTTCCGCGATACATCACCAGCACATGGTCGCTGATGTGCTCAACGACCGCGAGATCGTGCGCGATGAAAAGGTAAGCCAGGCCGAGTTCCTCCTGAAGGTCCTGAAGCAGATTGACGATCTGGGCCTGCACGCTTACGTCGAGCGCGCTGACCGGTTCGTCGCAAACGATGAAGCGCGGCTTGACGGCCAAGGCCCGGGCAATTCCGATCCGCTGCCGTTGGCCGCCGCTGAATTCGTGCGGGTAGCGGTTCATCATTTCGGGTTGGAGCCCAACCTGCCGGAGCAATTCCGCCACGCGATCGCGCCGGTCTGCCCTGGTCATCTTCGGGAAATGAATCTCCAAGGCTTCGCCCACGATGCTGAAAATGGAAAGCCGGGGATTCAAGGAACCGAACGGGTCCTGGAAAATCATCTGCATCTCCCGCCGCAATGGCCGGAATTCCCCCTCGCTCATTGGCAGAATGTCCCGCCCATCGAAACGAACCATGCCGCCGGTGGCCGGCGTCAATTTCATGATGGTCCGCCCAACGGTGGTTTTCCCCGAACCGCTTTCGCCCACCAGTCCGACGGTCGTCCCGGGTTCCACGGCGAAACTCACGTCGTCCACCGCTTTCACGTTGTCAACGTGCCGACGGAGCAGCCCGCTTTGGACGGGAAAGTAGGTTTTCAGAGATTGGACTTCGAGCAGCATTGTTAAGAAGACGCGGAGGCGCGGGGACGGGGAGACGCGGAGGGCAAGGCGTTGAACATGCTGTCCTTAGCTTGCCGCATGGAGGAAGGCTGTCAATGGACTCGTGGCGGAAGCGGTGCGCTGCGGGGCGGAGAGGCCGATTTCGAACGCCTCGCGCCCTGCCTCCACTGCTTTGCGGAAAGCCTGGGCCATTCGCACGGGATCGGCGGCAACGGCAATGGCGGTATTGATCAGGACGGCGTCCGCTCCCATTTCCAGCGCTTCGGCGGCCTGGCTCGGAGCCCCGATGCCGGCATCGACCACCACAGGAACAGTGGCTTGCTCGATGATGATCTCGATCTGCGCCCGCGTCTCGATCCCGCGATTGCTCCCGATGGGCGATCCGAGCGGCATGACGGTGGCGGTACCGACGTCCTGGAGTCGCTTGGCCAGAACCGGGTCGGCATTGATATACGGCAGGACCACAAAACCTTCTTTCACAAGCACTTCGGCCGCCTTGAGGGTTTCGATCGGGTCCGGCAGGAGGTAGCGCGGATCAGGATGGATCTCAAGCTTCACCCATTTCGGGAGCCCTGCCGCTTCCGCCAATCGGGCCAGGCGGACGGCTTCCTCGGCGGTGCTGGCGCCGCTAGTGTTCGGCAGGAGCAGATAGCGCTTGGGATCGATGAACTCGAGGATGTTCGCAAAACGATCGCCCTTTCCCGAGAGATCGGCCCGGCGCAACGCCACGGTGACGATCTCCGTTCCGCTCGCTTCGAGCGCGGCGCTCATTCGTTCATTGGAACAGAACTTGCCTGTGCCAAGCAGTAGTCTGGATTGAAATTCACGACCGGCGATAACGAGCTTATTGGATTGATCCGACATGGGAGATCAATCGTATCAGAACTGCGAGCGCGGTTCCAATGCGGATTTGAAGTCCATTTGATCCATGCACTCCATCTAGTGCCTTGTAACGAGAAAAATGGCGCATAGAGCGCAGGATTTTTGGTTCAGGGCAAGGCGGAAGCCCAAGGCGCTATCTATAGATAGCGCCTTGGGCTGACAACACAGCCCTGGGCCAAAAAGACAAGCTGGATGCGTCATTTTTCTCGTTACAAGGCACTAGCCCGTTACCCGAATCTCTCCGGGCGCTTATCGCACAGAGGTACGCGATGCCTTGACCGGACTTCGATGCTCTACCCGACCGCTTGATAGCGGGCGATCAGTTTTGCGAACCGGAGTCCGTCTCTTACCGGCGAGATTTTGCTCTGCTCGGTGCCGTACACCGTGCTGACCGGAACGCTGACGACGCGGTGGCCCTCGCGGGAGGCAATTAAGAGCATCTCCGTTTCGTAATCATACGAGTTGCTCTCGCAGAAGAGGCTCGGAATGACCTCGCGGTGGATCATTCGGAATCCGCACTGCGTGTCCGGAATCAACTGGCCGCAAAGCCGGCTGATCTGCCAGGACATGAACTGGTTGGTCAGGCGGCGCACAATGGGCATGCGCCGGGTGTCGTTCATGCGGTTCCCCAAAATAATTCCCGCTGGCTCCTGGGCCGCCGCATTCAAAAAGCGTTCGATTTCTTCCGGGAGATGCTGGCCGTCTCCGTCGAGCATGAGCACCCAATCGAACCCGCGTTCGAGGAGCGCCTTAAAACCGGTCTTGATGGCGGCGCCTTTGCCCTGGTTTTGCGCATGGACAATGACCTCGGCTCCGGCTTCGCGCGCCTCGCCCGCAGTGGCGTCCGAGGAGCCGTCATCGACCACCAGGATGTGATCCAATTGCAAAAAAACACGCCGCACCACTTCGGCGATGCGACCGCCTTCCATGTAGGCAGGAATCAGGGCTGCGACTTTCTCACTATCGAACCGCCCACGCGTTGTTGGAGTCATCGGGAAGCGGAGGCCGGGGATTTGGCGGGGTTATATTCCGCAGCGTGATAGGAACTGCGCACGAGCGGCCCGCTGGAGACATGCTCAAACCCCTTTCTCAGCGCGATCTCGCGGTACTCTTCGAACTTGGCGGGCGGAACGTATTCGACCACCGGCAAATGATTTACGGAAGGGCGCAGATATTGGCCGACTGTGAGCACCTGGACATCCACGGAGCGCAGGTCGTCGAAAGTCTGGAGGATTTCCTCCTCGCTCTCGCCCAAGCCGAGCATGATCCCGCTTTTGGTGACCTGATTCGGCGCGATCTCTTTCATCCGCTTCAGCACTTGAAGCGAAAGCCGGTATTTCGCCCGCGAACGGACAACCGGCGTGAGTCTCTCGACGGTTTCGATGTTGTGATTGAACACATTCGGCGCGGCGGCTGCCACGATCTGGAGCGAATCCTCGTGGCCTTTGAAATCGGGCGTCAGCACCTCAACCACCACGGCGGGGTTGACCTCGCGAATGGCCCGGATCGTCTGCGCGAAATGATCGGCCGCTCCGTCCTGGAGGTCGTCGCGCGCTACGGAAGTGATGACCACATGCCGCAGTTTCATCCGCCGGATGGCTTCGGCCACGCGGGCCGGTTCATCCGGGTCCAGGGCGAATGGCTTGGCCGTGGCGACCGCGCAAAATCCGCAAGCCCGCGTGCAGCGTTCCCCGGCAATCATGAAGGTGGCCGTGCCCGCGCTCCAGCACTCCCAGCGGTTGGGACACTGCGCTTCTTCGCAGACCGTAACCAGCCGCAGATCGGAGATCAGCGACTTGGTCGAATGGAACACCGGACTCGACGGAAACCGGACTTTAATCCAGTCCGGCTTGCGCGCCTGGTGCAGTGCAGGGTCTATTTTTTCACACGGCATAGAAGGTCAATATTAGCCGGGCGGTGGGCGAAAGCAATCTTTGGAATTTCAGAGATAATTGTCCGGGCGCAGGACGGGAAAGTTACAGAGTTTCGGCTGTTATCTCAGCGCCAACGG
>JBAXSN010000134.1:0-8950 GCA_037130675.1 Verrucomicrobiota bacterium | reverse complement strand
CTCAAAACTGATCTTTGTAATTTTCATTAAATTTATTTTCCGCTTCTAAAAAATCGATGCTCACACCACCTTTAACTGCACGCCTAAAGAAGGGGTGAGCCTGATTCAGGTTGACGATTCGCGTCCCAAGCGCCTAAGAATCGGGTTCCATGCGCACGCTGCGATTTACCGACCCTAACTACTCCGAATCGATCAAGCCCTTTGATCGGAACGCCGAACCGAGCGCGGAAGTGCGCTCCACCGTCGCCGAGATCATTGGTCGCGTCCAGAGTGAGGGGGACGCCGCCGTGTTTGCCTATACCCAGAAATTCGGGGGGCCGCAGTTGACGGCTGCGACGGTCCGGGTGAGCGCCGCCGAGTGGAGCGCCGCCGTCAAGCGCGTGAGTGCGGAAACCAAAGATGCGATCGCCGCGGCGCACGCCAATGTGAAAGCCTTTGCCGAGCGTAGCCGCCGCAAAGATTGGTCGGGGCGCAATGCCCAAGGCGTCCAGGTCGGCGAACGCTTCGATCCCTTCCAGCGGGTGGGCATTTACGTGCCGGGCGGCACCGCCCCCTTGGTTTCGACCGCCGTCATGACCTGCACGCTTGCCGCCGTTGCCGGGGTTCCGGAAATTGTGGTCGCCACCCCCGCTGGCCCGGATGGCCGGGTGAACGACGCGCTGCTCTACGCGCTACGGGCCGCAGGCGCTACCGAGGTTTACAAGATCGGTGGAGCCCAGGCCGTTGCCGCGCTCGCGTACGGGACGAAATCCATCGCGCCGGTCGCGAAGATCTTTGGTCCCGGCAACGCTTACGTGGTTGAGGCGAAGCGCCAAGTGTTCGGCCGGGTCTCGGTCGATCTGTTGCCTGGGCCTAGCGAAATCTTTGTCATAGCGGACGCATCCGCCAATCCCGCCTGGGTCGCCTCCGACCTGTTGGCGCAAGCCGAGCACGGTCACAACAGCGGCGTGGTCCTGGCCACCAACTCCGCCAAGCTCCTGGCCGGCGTGGAAAAGGCGATTGCCGAGCAATCGGCGAAGCTGGCACGCACCCAGCACATCGAGGAAGTCTTGCGCGAGAGCACCACGCTCATTTTGGTCAAAGCCATCAAAGACGCTGTCGCGCTCTGTAACGCCTACGCTCCGGAGCATGCTTCGGTGGTCACCAAAGACGATGATGCCGTGGCCGCTCAACTCCGCACCTCCGGAGCCATTTTCCTGGGCGGCTATTCGCCCGTCGTCGGCGGCGACTTTGTAGCCGGACCCTCCCACGAATTGCCCACCGGCGGCGCAGGAAAATCGTTCCCCGGATTGACCGTGGACCAGTTCCAGCGCCGGACGAGCCTCGTGCGTTTCGACGCCAAGTCGCTCAAGAAGTCGCTGCCGATCATCCAGACCTTTTCCGCCATTGAAGGCCTCGACGCCCACGGTCGTTCCGCAGAAATCCGCTTGGAATAAACCGTTTCCAACGGCCTCGCATTGTAGAAGAGTAAGGCGATGAAACTCGCTGACATACGCACCGACTATCGCCAAGGGAAGCTGCGGCGCGAAGACCTGAAGCCCGACCCGATCGAGATGTGCAATCTCTGGCTTGACGACGCCGTTCGCGCCGGGGTGATCGAACCGACCGCCATGAGCCTCGCCACCGCATGGAAAGATGGGCGGCCCCTGCTTCGCACCGTGCTGCTCAAGGGCCTGGACGCGCGCGGGTTCGTGTTCTTTACAAACCTCGAGAGCCGCAAGGCGCGCCAACTCAGCGAAAACCCCGCCGTTTCGCTCCTCTTCCCATGGCTCGCGCTTGAGCGCCAGTTGATCGTCACCGGTCGGGCGGAAAAGATCTCAGCCATGGAGTCTTTGAAATATTTCGTGACCCGTCCGCGCGAAAGCCAGTTGGCGGCCTGGGCTTCGCGCCAAAGCAGCGCCATTTCCTCGCGCAAGGTGCTGGAAATGGAGTGGGAGCAGATCAAAGCCAAATTCGGAGCGGGCAAGATTCCGCTTCCCGCCTTTTGGGGCGGCTACCGGGTGAAGCCCGAAACGATCGAGTTCTGGCAGGGCGGTCCGAACCGCCTTCATGATCGTTTCGAATACACCCGCCAACCGGACGATTCGTGGGTGATCGCGCGGCTTGCGCCGTAGGGGCTGGCTTTAATAAACCTCCACCGGCGACCTCTTTCCCGTTTCCGGGCTGCGCTGGGCGGCGAGTTCTTCGCCGAGGGTATCGATCCGCAGTTGCATCACCTCCGCGTCGCGGCGGCGGAATTCCTCTTCGCTGAAGGGATCGGGCGGGACCATCTTGGATTTGAATCGCTCGACCGATTCCAGTGCGCGGTCGAGTTCGGCGGCGGGCAGGCGGTCGAGAACTTTCCACGCGTCCTCCACGCATTGAACCCGGTGGCAGATCATCGCCAGGTCGTTCCCGGCGGTGATGGCCAGGCGGATGGTCTCGTCGAGCCCGTAATGATTGAGGATGGCCCCCATGTCCAAGTCGTCGGTCATGATCAGGCCGCCGAATTTCAACTCGTTGCGCAGCAATCCCGTGATGACCGTGCGCGAAAGTGAACTCGGGGTTCGTGTGCTCTCCAGCGACGGATAGAACCCGTGGCCGACCATCATGCTATCGATTTTGTCCGAGAAATGGCGGAACACCGCGAGTTCCTCGGCGTCGAGCTGTGCGCGGGAGCGGTCGATCTCGGGCAGTTCGTGGTGGGCGTCTATCTTCGCGGCCGAATAGCCGGGGAAATGCTTGCCGCAACTGGCAATCCCCTCGGCCCGGAGTCCCTCGTTAAAGGCTCCGGCAAGTTGGATGACCTGCGCGACATCTTTGCCGTAACAGCGGCCCCGGAGAGAATTGTCCGCGTCGTCGTCGAAAGAAATGTCGAGCACCGGGCAGAGATCGAGGTTGAACCCGAAAATCCGGAGCAGCCGGCCGGTGATGTGGCCGTGGCGCAGCACGAGGGCCGGATCGTCCTTATCGCGGAGTTGCTGGGCGTTGGGCGGTTCGGAGCCAATTTCCCGAAGCCGCGAAACCCGGCCTCCTTCCTGATCGATCGTGATGATCGGCTCTACGCGGGAAAGATCGCGCAGATCGTCGATCAGTTTTCTGAGTTGAACGGGCGACTTGATGTTGCGCCCGAACAGGATAAATCCGCCCGGCTGGACCCGCCGGAAAGTCGCCGCGCTGTCGGAATCCAGCTCCGGGCCGGGCACACCCGAGAGCAGCAGTTGA
The DNA here is from genome assembly GCA_037130675.1 of Verrucomicrobiota bacterium. Lineage (GTDB taxonomy): Bacteria > Verrucomicrobiota > Verrucomicrobiia > Chthoniobacterales > Chthoniobacteraceae > JBAXSN01. The sequence continues at coordinate 5,746 of JBAXSN010000134.1, read as the reverse complement.
CCAAGTGTAGAACGCTCCATAGATTCAACCGTAATTTCTATTAGCCCTCAATCAATCGAAATCCCCTGTGAAATCCCTCGCAAGCGTCTTCGCATCCCTCACTCTGTTCTTTGGTATTGGCCTGTTTCAGGCGTGTGCCCAAGTCGAACTCGGCATTGATGTCCTGGAAAAAAATGGTTTTTCCGTCCTTCAAGGCAAGCGGGTCGGGCTGGTGACCAACCACACCGGCATCGACTCCCACGGAATCAAAACCCGGAAACTGCTGGCGGCCTCCCGCAACGTGCGGCTCGTCGCGCTGTTCGCGCCGGAACACGGCCTGGATGGAACGGCCCTGGCCGGAAAATACGTCGCCTCCAGCAAAGATCCGGTCACCGGGCTGGTTGTCCATTCCCTCTACGGGCCCACCCGCAAGCCCACTCCCGCCATGCTCCGGGGCCTCAATGTGCTCGTCTATGACATGCAGGACATCGGGAGCCGCTCTTACACCTACATTTCCACCATGGTGAAGTGCATGGAGGCGGCCGGCGAAGCGGGGATCGAATTCATAGTGCTCGATCGGCCCAATCCGCTGGGCGGGCTCCGGGTGGAGGGACCGCCGGTCGAGCCGCGCTGGATCTCGTTTGTGGGACAGCTTCCGGTGCCATACATCCACGGCATGACTGCGGGGGAACTCGCGAAAATGGCCAACGCCAAGGGGTGGGTGCAGCCGAAATGCAAGCTGACGGTGGTCGGCATGCGGGGGTGGCAGCGCACGATGACCTGGAACGACACCGGGCTGCGCTGGATCGCCACGTCGCCCAACATCCCGCGCTCGAATTCGCCGTTCTATTACGCCGCAACGGGGCTGGCCGGGGAGGTGCAGGGGATCGAGACCGGCTGCGGCGGCCCCGAGCCGTTCCAGATCGCCGCCTGCAAATGGGTCGATGCCGGACGATTCACGGCCTATCTGCGCTCGCTGAACCTGCCCGGCGTCAGCTTTACGGAATACGCCAATGCCGGATTCAAAGGGGCTCGCATTCGGATCGAGCCGATCAGCGATCCGCGTGCTTCGGGCGACCTCAGCGCACTCGGCATCCACATTCTCGCCGCCGCCCAGCACTCCGCGCCACAGAGTCTTTTCAAGGGACCGCAGAGCAAGTTCGACATTTTTTACAAATGCTACGGGAGCGATTCGATCCGCACCGCGCTGGAAAAGGGCGTTTCGCCGTCGAAGATCGTCGCAAGCTGGGCCTCGACCAATGCCCGTTTCACCAGCGAGCGGAAGGCGTATCTGCTATATTAGGAATATGACAAACGTGCGTAAACCAGTGTTCGTCATCGCCTTCGCTGAGGACCAAAGGTCCGTTCCATACCAGCCTGGGGCATCGCCCCAGGAAAATCCCCAAAGTGAATTAGGGCTGAAGGCCCGCGCTATTCCGTGCGCGATGCGATGGTTCGGGCCTTCAGCCCTGAATATATCTAAACCGAAAACCTGGGGCGATGCCCCAGGCTGTTATGGGGTCGCGCCGTTGGCGCTGAAGGTCTGCTTTCGCGCGAAGAAGCAATGTTTGTACCGAACACTATTGGCGTCTCGCCTGTACCCGCAGTTCACGCAACCCCACAGGCGGGACGCCTGTGTCACTCTTCGGCAAGCTGATTGAGTTTTATGGCGATTTCCACCATCTATCTCGACAACAACGCGACCACGCGGGTGGACCCCGCGGTGCTGGACGCGATGCTGCCGTTCCTCGGTGATCTGTATGGAAATCCCTCCGCGGCATACCGGTTCGGCTCGCAAGTGGGAAAGGCGATCGAACGGGCTCGCGAACAGGTGGCGGTGTTGCTTGGGTGCGAGCCGGGCGAGGTGGTCTTTACGAGTTGCGGAACGGAGTCGGACAATACGGCGATCCTTTCGGCGCTGCAGGTGGACCCTGACCGTCGGCATGTTGTCACGACCTCGGTCGAGCACAGTGCGATTCTCAAGCAGTGTGAGGCGCTGGCCCGGCGCGGGTTTGAAATCACGCGGCTGAAAGTGGACGAGCGCGGGCAGATCGATTTGGGCGAGTTGGAGCGCGCGATCCGGCCCGACACCGCCATCGTTTCCGCCATGTGGGCAAATAACGAAACCGGCATGCTCTTGCCCATCGATGAGATCGCGGAAGTCGTCCGTGCAAAACGGGTGCTCTTTCACACCGACGCGGTCCAGGCGGTCGGCAAAATTCCGATGGACCTTGCGGCGTCGAAAATCAATTTCCTGAGCCTTTCGGGGCACAAGCTGCACGCCCCCAAAGGGATTGGCGCGCTTTATGTGAATCGGCGGACGCGCTTCAACCCGATGCTGCTCGGCGGCGGGCAGGAGAATGGGCGGCGCGCGGGAACCGAAAACGTGGCGGGAATCGTTGCGCTGGGCAAAGCGGCGGAACTCGCAGCAAGTGTTCTCGCCAGTGAGAACCGCGAAATCCAGGCGATGCGCGACTGGTTTGAAAACGGAGTGCTAGCCCGCATTCCGGGCGCGCACGTCAATGGCGACCGCGCGCGGCGATTGCCAAACACAGCCAACATTTCCTTCGACGGTGTGGATAGCGAGGGCGTTCTGATGCTGCTGGATAAGTCGGGGGTTTGCTGTTCCGCCGGATCGGCATGCACGGCCGGTTCGATCCACCCCTCGCACGTCCTTCGGGCTATGGGGCTATCAACGGACCGGGCCCGCGCCAGCCTGCGATTTTCATTCTCTCGTTTTAATACCCAGGCAGAGGTGGAGCAGGCGCTCACTATCCTGACCGGCGTAATAGAGAAACTCCGCGGCCCCGGATTCAATCGCGTCGCCGAAGCACCACAAGTCCGGACCGCAGTCGAGTTACACGATTCTCCGGCAACGGAATCGCTTTCGGGACCGGCTTGTCCCAGCGCTCCGGCCTCTGCCGAGGCGGCTCAAACGCTTTTGTACAAACGGGCGAATTTCGTCACGCACCTGCCGGTCGAGTATCGCTATAGTCCTTCGCATTTTTGGGCAGCGCAGGAGGAGGGGGGATGGCGAATCGGATTCACCAAGTTCGCAACGAGGATGCTTGGGGAAATCGTGGATCAGAACTTCGACCTCCCTTTGGGTTCGCCGGTAAGCGCCGGGCAAGTTGTTGGAACGATCGAGGGATTCAAGGCGCTGACGGAAATCTTTTGCATAGCCAATGGTGAATTCGCCGGGGTGAATCCCGCACTCACCGAGGACATCGCTCTTATCTCGCGCGACCCCTATGGGGCCGGATGGTTGTATCGAGTCCGTGGGGAACTCGATCCGAATTGTGTGGATGTGGAGGGATACCGCGCGATCCTCGATGCCACCATCGATCGAATTCTCGAAAAGCAGACCCAGCAACAGAAGCAATGAGCGCCCCTCGTATTCTATACTGCCACTGCGCCCAGGCACAGGTGGTGCCTAGGGAGGTCAAGGAAGCGGTCCTCCGGCATTTGTGCGAGTCGGGCGTTCCGTTCGATTCAGTCGCAGACCTTTGCGAACTCTCGGCCCGGCGAGACCCGATTTTAAAGCAGATCGCGGATTCCGGGGCGGTAACGATCGCGGCGTGTTATCCGCGCGCGGTTCATTGGCTGTTTGCCGCCGCGGGCGCAAATTTGCCGAGCACTACCGAGGTGCTGAACATGCGAGTGGAGAGCGCCGAGACAGTATTTGCTGCCTTGAAGCTAGACAATCGCAAAGCCGGTGCGGGTCCCATATTAGCTAATGAATTCCCGACAGTCCTGGCGCGGCTTGGACTGAATGAGTCAGCGGCGGGTCGCTGGACCCCGTGGTTTCCGGTGATCGATTACGACCGTTGCACCCACTGCATGCAGTGCCTGAGTTTTTGCCTCTTTGGAGTTTATGGCGTGGATAGTAAATCGCGCATCCAGGCGCAGAACCCCGAGCAATGCAAAACCAACTGCCCGGCGTGTTCGCGCGTGTGCCCGGAGGGGGCCATTATTTTCCCAAAACATAAGACCGGCCCAATAAACGGAGATGCTGTTACGGAAGCGGACCTGAATCGTGAGGCCATGAAGGTCGATATTTCGGCCCTGCTTGGTGGGGATGTTTACTCGTTGTTGCGGAACCGGGGAGATCGGGCCAAATCGCGTTTTTCAAAAGAGCGCGATCCGGATCTAGCGTTGAAAGAGCGCCAGCGCTGCCTGGCTGCGCTGGCACAGTCCAGCGAGATCCCGGAGGAGGTTTTAATGAGTTTGCCGTCTGCCGAAGAGATCGCACGCCGCGCGGCGGAAGCGATGCGCAGGAGACAAGGCGCGGAGGAGGCAAGGCGCGGGGGGGAAGACACGGAGACGCGGAGACGCGGAGACGCGGAGATAGGAGGCGCAAGCGCATGAGGCGCGCACTCCCCCAAACCGCGTGCGTTCCCAATCGGGAGATTGGGAACGAGCGCCCGCGAGGGGAGTCTCCCATCTCCGCGTCTCCGCGTCTCCCGGTCCCCGCGTCTTCTTTTCCTTTCCATCTATGTTCCTTCGCCTAGCCATCCGCGCCCTGCGCACGACCGATCCGCGTCTTCTCTTGAAGTTCGCTTGGAATTTCGGACTGAAAAACCTGATTGCCGTGGAGAAGTTCAAGCGGCGAATCAAACGGGGTGAATACTTCCCGCCATTCCTTCAAATCTCGATCATCAACTCGTGCAATCTCCGCTGCCAGGGTTGCTGGGTGGATGTGGATGGCCCCCGGCACTTGTTGGATTTGCCGGCGATGAACCGGCTCATCGACGACGCCAAGCGGCATGGTAATTCGTTCTTCGGAATTCTCGGAGGCGAACCCTTTTTGCATCCGGAGTTGCTGGAGATTTTCGCGGCGCATCCGGACTGCTATTTCCAGGTATTCACCAATGGCCAGGCGATCACCGAGAGCGTTGCGAAAAAGTTGCGGCGTCTCGGGAATGTGACGCCGCTCATCAGCATCGAAGGCACGGGCGGGGTCGGGGACGAGCGGCGCGGCAGCAAGGATGTTTTCAGCAAGTCGATGCGCGGAATCGAGAATTGCCTGCGCGAACGGATCATCACCGGCGTGGCGACTAGCGTTTGCCAGACGAACATCGAGGATTTGCTGAGTGAACAATGGCTGCGGGAGTTGATCAAACTCGGCGCTCACTATGTCTGGTATTACACTTATCGACCGGTGGGCGGCCGCAGCAATCCGCAGCTTGCCCTCAGGTCGGATCAATTGGTCCGGGTCCGCAAATTTGTCACCGACATGCGCCCGAAACTGCCGATCGGAATTGTGGATTGCTATTACGATCACACCGGCACGGCCCTTTGCCCGATGACCACGGGGGCGAGCCATCACGTCAACCCGCGCGGCGATATCGAGCCGTGTCCGCTCATCCAGTTCGCCGCCGATAACATCGCCGATACCCGTGGCATTTTCGAAACGATGCGCGACTCGGCGTTTCTGCGGGATTTCCGTGAAGTGTCAGCCAAAGCGACCCGGGGCTGCATTATTCTCGAACGCCCGGACGTTGTGCGAGAGATCGTGCTAAAACACGGAGCGCGCGATACGACTCTGCGCGGAACGGCGATGGCCGAACTGGAAGCGATGGTTCCGCAGTCGAGCCAATGGCTTCCCGGGCAGGAGATCCCCGAGCGGCACTGGATGTACCGGCTTGCCAAGAAATATTGGTTCAACGATTTCGGCGCGTATCGCGACGGCGCCGCGCGGAACGACCGCCTCTAGCCGCCCCGCTCAGTCGGGGCGGCGATGTGGACCTGAGCCTCTTGCCTCTTG
>JBAXSN010000133.1:0-8968 GCA_037130675.1 Verrucomicrobiota bacterium | reverse complement strand
CAAATCGCGCTCTATCGCAAAGCGAAAGCCGAACCGAGATATCGGTTCTGGAGTCTGTATGGAGAGTTGCAGAGAAGGGACGTTCTGGAACGGGCCTTGGAGCAACAGTTGCGCAACGGTGGGATAGCGGGTGTTGACGGTGAGAAGCTTGCCGAAATCAACGCGAGCAAGGAAAGCTGCCGGGCGTGGCTGGACCGCCTGGATGGGGAGTTGAAAGCCAAGAGCTACCGGCCAAGCCCGGTGCTTCGGGTTTTCAGTTGAGAAAGCGGGAGGCGGCCAGCGTGGGCTGGGCATCCCAACGGTAAAAGACCGCGTGGTGCAAACCGCGATGGTCTTGATCCTGATGCCCATCTGGGAAGCGGATTTTCATCCGCGCTCCTATGGGTTTCGACCCAAGCGGCGGGCGCACCAAGCCATCGACGGGATCGTCGAAGCGGTAAGGCACGGGATGAGGGGCGGGTGCGAGACGGTCATTGGCCTTTAACGCCTCTCAATCCGTCAGCCCCGCCTACTCTACTAAACCAGCTTTTCAAACTCCGCGATAAACGGGCGCATGTCCCGTAGAAGGACAGCGTCTGGATTGCAGCGGAGAACCATGCCATCCAGATACATCAAGCTGCGAATGATAGCAAAGATACCTTTCTCGAAGTGCATGCCCCGATGCACGCCAAGCTTTATCGTCTGCATCATCATTTTGGTCAGGCTGATCTGCGCGACAGTGCTTCCCTCGAAATCGGCATAGAGCTCGATGAAAAGCTGCTGAAACGAATCAAATGCCGGACCGGAAAGCTCGTGTTCGGACATGCTGTTCAAGGCCAAAGCACAACGCGGGTAATCGTATTCAGAAAGCGCGGAGAAAAACCGGAACAGTCCCCGGCGGATTTTCGGTCCCACGCTGCCAATGTAACCGGTGTCGATGAAACAAAGCTGGCCATTGGAAAGGAGCACGTTCCCGGGGGTGCATATCGCCATGGAAGGTGCCAATGCAAAACATGTAATAACCGTGGATACGGAAGAGTTCCAGGAGCTGCTGGTAAGGGAGGTCCCCTGTTTCCAGCAATTCATCGAAGCTGGAGCCTGGAATCCATTCGGAAACCATGATGCGCTCATTGCAGAGCGGTTCATGTAGCTCTGCAAACCGAAGTTTTGAGAGATCAAATTGCCTGCGATTCTTTTCGTATATCGACCGGAGTGTTTTTTGGCCCGCCACTTCGTGCCGCAGATCCAGCTCGCTCGATGTATATGTGTAAATATCGCTTAAAATCCCCAAGGGATCTCCGACATTGCGGAGCTTGGGGTAAAGCGCCGTGCAAAGGCGTAACAGGCGCCGGATGCTTTCCACGTCTGCCGTGAACTGTTCCCGCACCTCGCGCTTAATGGCCTTGATAACCACGAGGCTGCCATCCACGAGCTGGGCGCGATGCACTTGCCCAACCGAGGCAGAGGCAAGCGGAGCATCGGAGATTTCTTTGAAACGATCGAAGAATCCATCGCCAGCCGAACTGCGCAGCAGAGCGCGGAAATCCTGTGCGGGGAGTGTGGCGCTTCGGCGGTAAAGGCGGGCAAGATGCTCGCACTTCTCGCGATCGAGAAAATCGATCCGCAGCGCATGAACCTGCCCCAGTTTAACCGCGAGAAGTCCAAGACTTTGAATCCACTCCAGATCTGGCAAGGCCCCGCCGTGCCGGTAGATCGAACGAATGAGCCGCACGAATTGGAACCAGTTCATCGTTCAGGATGCCTAGATTTTAACGTTTTTGGAAACAAAAGGGACTCCGTGAGCCCGACAGATCAGATTCGCGGCGATCCTGCCCGATTCGTAAATAGTGGGAAGGCCACTTCCCGGATGCGTTCCGCCCCCGACCAGATAGCAATGGTCGAGTTCCTCGAATTTGTTGTGCGGACGGAAATAGAGCATCTGCGAGAGGCAATGCGAGAGATTGAACGTTGCGCCGAGATGAATGCCTGATGACTGCCAGGTGTCCGGTGTATAAACAATTTCCTCGCGGATGTGCTTCGAGAGCTCATTCATACAGGCGCGTTGCTCCATGCCTTGAATGACGAGATCGCGGAAGGCGGCTTGCTCTTTCCCCCAATCGATATCGGAACTGTTGTTGGGCACGGGAACCAGGACGTAAATGGCCGAGTGCCCCGCCGGAGCCAGCGTGGGATCGGTAACGCTGGCGTTGCGGACATAAAAAGAGATGTCGTGCGAAAGCCGCTTGTGTTGAAAAATGTCCGCGATATTCCCTTTGTAGTCGCGGGCGAAAAAGATCGTGTGATGCGGCAGGTCATACACTTTATCCAAGCCCAGATAGAGCATGAAGGTTGAACAGGAAAACTCACTCTTTTCGATTCCCTCGGGGCTGTATTTTTTAAGAACACCCTTCGGCGCCAGGTGATTCATCGCATGGGCAAAGTCGGCGTTGATAACCACCTCGTCCGCCAGGATTCTCTCTCCATTTTCCAATTCCACTCCGCACACTTCCCGGCCGTTTAGAAGCAGTTCTTTGACGGGTGTGTTGAGCCGGATATTCGCCCCTTTTTCCTCTGCCACTTTTGCCATGGCGTCGGAGATCACGCTCAAGCCGCCGGTGACATGGTAAATCCCGTGGGCATGCTCCACATACGGCAAAATGGCGAATGCACCGGGGCATTCCCAAGCCGACATGCCAAGATATTTAGCCTGAAAGGTGAACGAAAGCTGGAGTTGCTCTTCCGGGAAGTATTTTCCAAGGACATCCAGCAGCGAGCGTCCCAGCGACAGGTGAGGCAGGGCTTTGAGCAGGTCCAACGAGAGGTATTCAAGAAGCGAGGAATAATCCTTCTGAAGACAGGGATACATGGCGTCGAACCGCTGCTTCTCTCTCGCCATAAACCGCTCGTAACCTTCGCGGCTTCCCGGAAATTTCTCCTCCAGTTGCGCAAGCATCGCCTCGCGATCGGTGGTCGGTTCCACGCGCAAATCTTCAAACTGCAACCGGTACATCGGCTCCAGTTTTGTGAATTCCAGGTAATCGTCGGCAACAGCTCCGGCTTCCTCGAATACTTCATCGAGAATAAACTTCATCATCAAAAAAGTCGGGCCCGTGTCGAATGTATACCCGCCTTGACGAATGGCTGCATTGCGTCCGCCCACATTGCCATTCTTTTCCAGGAGAGTGACCTTGAATCCCCGGTTCGCCAACAACATCGCCGTCGTCAATCCTCCAGGTCCGGCCCCAATAATCACGATGTGCTTTTTGGCGGATTCTGCGGCCTGCGAATGGGCGGGAGACATACCAGCAGAGACTCGATGTTTCATCGCCAGAGTCAATTGCAATATCTGCTTTAGTTAGTAGAGTCCGCAATCTGACGATCTTTTCCGCGTCCCCGCGGACTGCACTCCTATGGCACGAGAATGATCCGGTAAACGCGCCGCGCGTTTGGCGCTGTGCCGGTATGACTGAAGGTCAGGGTGGAGCCGGTGCCGGGCTGGGCAACGCCGATGTTGTTCCAGACGGTTGGGGCGAGCAAATCGGCCCATTGCATTTGATAGTTCTGGTTGAGAGCCGATGCGGTGCGCAACTCGACGCTCAACCCCTGCGCAGTGAACCCCTGAATGCCGAGCGAACTGGTGTCGAGCATGACGCCGTTGTTGACGAATTTGGCAGGCAGCGGATGCATGCCGAGCGTCAGGTAAAGCGCGCCGCTGTTGACGAGCGTGCCTGTGCCGCTCATGGCTGCGCTTCCCGCAAACCGCAGGGTCCCGGCGCTCGTGATGGTGCCGCTGAGCGTCAGCTTGCCTCCCGTCACCAAGATTTGCCCGGAACTGACTCCGTTTTTCGTGAGGCTCCCATAACCGCTGAGCATTCCCCCTGCCGCAATCGACACGGGCGCCGCCAGGGTGCCGCTGGCCAACGACACTCGTCCCGCTCCGCCCACCTGCAGGGTGCGGGCGCTGGTAAAGCTCCGGCGAATGCTCACCGAGCCCGCCGAAACGATTGCGCTCGCGTTGGTCGTGACCGGCACGTTCAACACCAGGGTTCCGGTTCCCGTTTTTGCGAGAGTTCCCGCAATATTGAGACTTCCCGCCCCGGAGAAGGCGTAGGGGCGAGCTGTGGATACCGTGACCGCACCCGGGGCGACGGTGGCCGCGAGATTGACCGCCGGCGTGACGGAGCCGCTGGCATCGAACAACGCGATCACCCCCGCTTTGAACACCGTGGCCGTCGCGCCGCTGAGCCACCCGCCGACTCCGGTGTTCCAGACGTTCTTCACGCCGTCGCCTTTCCATTTCAACGTCGGAGCCATGGCGATCGTGACGGTCCCGAGATTGGAGTCCACCGAATTGGAGGCGTCACGCGCGGCAAACTTGAACGAGTCTGGACCGGCATATCCGGCATCCGGGAAATAGGTAGCCCTCCGGCCGACCAGGGCGACCGTGCCGTGAGCGGGCTGCGAGACGATCCGCACGACGGCAGTGGACGGGGAGGCGCTCAGATCGATCGCCGGTGTGGCCCCGGGAATTCGGGTCAGCGTGGCGTTGGTCACCTTGGGAGCGGTCGGTCCGCTGCCTTCGCCCTCCGGCCCGTTGTGGCAGGAGTAACAGCCGATCTGGGTGCCGCGCCAGAAGGTCTTGGTCCCGTATTCCGTGCTCAAAACCCGGTCTCCCAGCGCACGCGACAAGACGGTGCCCTTGTAATCCAAGCCATGACAGGAACGGCACCCGGAGTTCGCCGCATCCTGGTGGCTGCTCACCCACGACTGCCCCACGGGGTGCATCCCATGCGGGCCGCCGCTCACCGTCATCGGCTCGGCATGACAGGCGGTGCAATCGGAAAGCGTCCCCGCGTGCCCCTGAATCTGCTGGCTCTGGATGTTGTCGTTGCGCTCCGAGGAGATAAACTCCGCGTGGGTCGATCCGTGGCAGGCCTCGCATTGCAAGCCGCCGTGGCCTTGCGAGAAGCGATAGAGCGATTTGCCTGCGGCAGGGGTATCGGCGTTTGTCGCAAAGGTGGTATTGGCTGGCACCCGCAGATGCCCCGGCGCGTCAAACGCGGAGGTGTAGCGGATCTGCCCTTGGTTCGAGAGAGCCGTGCCGGTGTGGCAGTTTTGGCAGGCGGGTTCGTCCAGCCATCCGGTGCGGGTCGCCGCGCCGACGTCGCTCATGGTTCCATGGCAACTCTGGCATTGCATGAGCATCTTGCCATCGGATCCCACCGCCGCGCCCATCGCTCCGCGCAAGCAGCGCGTGTCGGCGCCCGGATGGCATTGATAGCAGGCCGTCCGGTTCGTGCTGGCGTTCATCGTCAGGTTGTTGGTGGGATTGATCACCCCTGCATGCTTCGAATGCACCGCGCGCGTCAGCGGCTGAACCCCCGCATAGCCGCTTCCGGGCAACGCCTCCGAAGAGTGGCACGCGGCGCACAGAATCGGCTTATTGAGTTGGGTCACCGTATCGTACAGCCCCGTGGCGCTGTATCCCTGCGCCGCCAGCGCCTCGTTATAGAGCGGCATTCCGCCAATTTTTTGGTCGTGCAGCTTGAGGATGTTCAGCCGGTAATCCCGTTTCGGATTCGGATCGTTCACCCATCCGGAGGCCGGCTTGGCGGCATCTCGGGAGCCTGAAGAGTGGCACGCCCGGCAATTCATCTCACCGGAAACAGGCAGGACGACGCTCGTTTGCGCCAGCACCGTGTTGGCCGAGTTCCGCGCCACCAGCTTCATCATCGGATAGGTGTTGGGGAGCCCCTTGTCGTCGATCGGGGCGATCGGAATTCCGGTGGCTCCGAACGCGTTCATGGAGGCATCCCAAACCATCGGCTGCGGCGTGTTCAGCGCCCCGGGCATCTTCGCGCCGGCCAGTCCTGTGTCCACCGGGAGCGACTGCCCATAGAGCGGCAGCGCAAAACTCCAAAAGTTCGTCTTTCCCTCCGACGTTTTATTGATCGACCCGCTCGGGTCCGCCATGGCCTCGTAGGTGAGCTTCACGCTGGACCCCAGCGTCACGAGGTTGCCGCTGCTATCGATTACCTGCGCATTCACAGTGTTGTACGGCGGCAGGATCGAAAACACCGAATAGTCATCGTCCATGCAATGCATTCCGAGATTGTTCCAGCCAATCACCGTGTAATGCGGAGTGGTCGCCGCCCCTGCATTCAGGGCGGAGGCCAGAAAGGCCGCCGCCGCGGTGACAGCTTTCAGCAACGAAAAGATCGGGAGCTTGCGGGTATTTCGGGTGGACATAATAAAACCTCTTAGGCGACGTGATATTATAAGCTGATTTAGGGCCACCCCAACCGGAGTTCTCTAAAATCTTTCACCCTCGGTTGGCCGCCCGATTTCTTCGGAAAAAACTGCCGCAGGCCTGATTACACCAAGGCTGGAGCGGTCTTTCGAAGACGCAACCACCCCAAAAAACACAGCAATAAATGTTTAGTTGCTGCCAACTAGAGTTTATTCTCAGGAAAAGCGGCGAGGCGACATGGTGCTTTCCTTTCTTCGCGCTATTTGCGGAATGTCGGCGCGACCGGTTTCGCCTTGCCGGCCGGGCCCGCCTTTGGAGAGGCAGCTTTCATCAATGAGGTTGTCAGGGGAAAAACATCAGTGAATAGTAGTTCACCAGATGAACGAGCCGGCCCGCTCCTGAACGAGGGAACACGGCAGATCGACAACGGGCGATTTAAAGTTGAGGTATAAGCCCGGGCTCACTGCCAGAACTTCGCGGGATCGCTTGTTCCGGCATTTTCCAGCCGCGGCAGAAGCGTATGGCCTGGCGCTTTCGCATCGATTCCGGCGACCTTGGTTTCGAGTTGGAGATAGAACCCCTCGGGCGCCCGGTCGATGGCGAGCGGCAACCGGGATGGATTATACTCGGGGAGGCAATCCGGTGCGACCATGCTTAAGCTCATCATCAGGGCCGGAACAATGAGCAGGCCTGTGGCCAGCCCGAAAATCCCGCCCAGAATTCGATCCGCGATCGAAGGTTCAGTGGACGCAAATTTGTCGATGTACGTGTCCGATAATTTCACGCATAAACCGAGCACTCCAACGAACATCAGCCAAAAGGCAAGCGGGGCAATCAGCGTCAGCGACGCGGGCTGTACGGAGGCGATTGAAAGGCAGGCTTCAAACCAGTAGCGCATCGCCACCAGCAGCGAAAAGAACGCGGACAACATCCAGTTTAGAGAGGTGAACGCCCCGGCTTTCATTCCGGTTTGCGCGGAGACAAAGATCAGCAGCAGGGCTCCAAGGGAAATCAGGTGTTCGATCATGGTGGGGTTAGGTTGCCATCGCGGATGGCTCTCTTTTGGCGATCGCGTTCGGCATCTGCTTCGTTGAGGTCCTTAAGGCCTTTGCCGGAGGAGTGGTGCTCAGCCGTTTTTCCAACCAGCTCTGATATCGTGAACAGGAGGTACCCGAATCCGGGCAAGGCAATGGCGAGGTTTGACCAAAGGCGGGGATCGCGCTGCTGCTGGAACAGTTCGCGTTGCACCCGCCCCACGCTTCCGAGCCAGAGAGCGGAAATGCCGGCTACCGCGAGCAGTAGCAGATCCATTTTCCAGCGGCGGTCGTATGGGGGCCATTGGCCCGGGGCTGTAGAAACTGAGGCGCCAGCACTGGAACTGGCGGAGATTGCGAGCCCATCGGGCGCACTTTCTTTTCGGGCCGGGAACACTGGCGGCGCTTCACGGAGTCGCACGCCATCGATGCTCTCGATGATCGGCAACGGTACCGTGATGGATCCGGTGGGGACTTTGAACTGTACGCGTTGGGCGTCGCGGTTTAAAATGGCGACATTACTATAGACTTGCCCGCTTATTAACTTGATGTCGGAGGCAAAGCTCGTTGCGGCAACGAATGCTGCCAGAGCGAACACGATGCCTCTGATGCGATGGGGAGTTTCCGTTGGGTAAGCCACCGCCCCATTTGACAGCGACCCGCGCCGGAGCGCAACACGTTTCTCTGTAGCCGCCCCGCTCAGTCGGGGCGGCGATGTGGACATGGGACTCCGACTTGCAACGATCCGCCCTCGCTGCGCCAGAGCCTTGCCTCTCATAATTCAAGAAGCGCCCAAGAGTAATGGCCCGTTGGGCCGATCTCTTACCGGGCCGCGGTTCCATCATTTAGCCAAGGGTTGACCCCGCTTACGGGTCCCAACGGTTTTCCGCCCCCCTTAAACTGTATCAGTGAATGTCGGGGACGTAGCCTCTGAAGCTGCATCGCGAGCAGCTTCTGGCTTGCATGTGCTGTTTGGGTTTAATTGGAGTAAACACAACCCCCATGCCGCTGCAACTCGGACAAAGCTTGTTGCCTGGCGGGATGTTGATATTTCTGAAGCCATTTCCGATACACACCGGGCACGGTTCAGTTCTCACGTCGAGCGGATTGCCTTGGCCATTTATGTCGTAAGGGACCGATTTCTCGCCATTACACGCCGGGCAGACAACGCGTGTGCCCTGAGGCTTGAATTGACCATGAGGGGATTCCGAGCCATGCGACGAGATTAAAGCGGGTTTTTCGTTCAGCTTATCACGTTCTTTGCGCAGCGCATCACGCCCTACGGTCAGCTCTTCACGTTCTTTGATGAGCGCCTCCACGCGATGACGATACGACCCAATCGTGGCCAGCAATCCGAAAATCAGCAGCAGCGTCAAAAATCCTTTCATAGCGGCGCAAGGTTATGCATTGATGATACTGGAATTCAAGTTTTTATCAGGTTTTAAAAAATTGAGGGCCAGCTCTACTGCTCACTTCTGCGCCCGCCGGAAATATTGACCGAAGCGGCAGGGATGCCGCTTCTACTGTAGAAGCGGCTTCCAGCCGCTCTCCGTGGGAGCAATTTTCATCCTGCGTGGTGGGCAAAGCCCATGTGCTCGTTGTAATCCGCAAATGCCGGAACGCCGGCTCCGTTCCCAATGTGACACAGGCTTCCTGACTTGAAACTTGGTTTGCGGCGAGGGTCTCGCCGGGTAGTAGAAGCGGC
>JBAXSN010000132.1:0-8978 GCA_037130675.1 Verrucomicrobiota bacterium | reverse complement strand
TACGGGGCGCTCGAACGCGACGGGGTCATGGTCAGGGGGTTTGCCGAGAAGCCGCCGGGTGACGGCGGCGTCATCAACGGCGGCTTCTTCGTGCTCTCGCCGCAGGTCCTCGAGCGGATCGAAGGGGATTCCACGATGTGGGAGGCCAAGCCGATGATGTCGTTGGCCACCGACGGGCAACTCATGGCCTTTGATCACACCGGCTTCTGGCAGCCGATGGATACGCTCCGTGACAAGCTCTACCTCGAGGGGCTGTGGGATTCCGGGAAAGCCCCCTGGAAGGCGTGGACGTGAGCGTCATCCAGCCACCATTCGCCGGAAGCTTCGCGGGCAAGCGCGTCGTGGTCACCGGCCACACCGGCTTCAAGGGCTCGTGGCTGTGTGAATGGCTGCTCTCGCTCGGGGCGGAGGTCACGGGGCTAGCGCTCGAGCCCGATACGACGCCGTCGCTCTTCAATCAACTCGGTCTCGCCGACCGGCTCACTCATGTTGTCGGTGACATCCGCTCGCAGGAGACGGTCTCGCGCGTGCTCGCTGCGGCGAAGCCCGATTTCCTCTTCCACATGGCAGCCCAGCCCCTCGTGCGGCGATCCTACCGCGAGCCAGTGGAAACCTGGGACACGAATGTCCTCGGCACGATCCATGTCATGGAGGCGCTACGTCACCTCGACAAGCCCTGTGCAGCTGTCTGTGTGACAACCGACAAGTGCTACGAGAATCGCGAGTGGCTGTGGGGCTACCGCGAGACCGATCCCCTCGGCGGCCACGACCCCTACAGCTCGAGCAAGGCGGCGGCAGAGATCGCCGTGGCCTCGTGGCGGCGATCGTTCTTCCAGGGGCCCGATCGCAACGTGCGGATCGCGTCGGCCCGGGCCGGCAATGTCGTCGGCGGGGGCGATTGGGCGGAGGACAGAATCGTTCCCGATTGCATGCGGGCCCTGTCGCGGGGCGAGTCGATCAAGGTTCGCAATCCTGCCGCCACGCGCCCTTGGCAGCATGTCCTCGAGCCGTTGGCTGGGTATCTGGCGCTCGCTGCGGCGCTGGCCAACCAGCCCGACGACGCCCGGCTGGAATCGGCCTTCAACATCGGCCCCGATCGGGAGTCAAACCGCCCCGTCCGCGATCTCGTAGAGGCGGTGTGCACGGCGTGGTCGGGGCGTTGGGAGGATCTCAGCGATCCCCACGCCGTCCATGAAGCCACGCTCCTCCACCTCGACAACGCCAAGGCGGAGGCCCTCCTCGGCTGGCGGCCGACATGGGCCTTTGATCGCACGATCGACGTCACCGTCGCCTGGTATCGCGATCTTCGCGACTCGGCCCCGGCATCCGCCGTGGCTGCCAGGACGCTCCAAGACATCCGTGCTTATCAGGCCGATGCCCGAGGGCGTGGCGTCGCCTGGGCCGTCGTTGCCTGACCGTCCATCGCAAATCTTCCACGGTTCATCGACCACGCGCGTCCTTCATCCGTGTCCGCTAGGCTCTGATTCGAAAACAAATCTGATGGACACAACACGAAACCGAATTCGTCAACTTCCGTCGCAAGGGGATTTTGTGTGAATCGAGTCTTTGTCACCGGCGCCTCTGGCTTCATCGGAGCTGCTCTGGTGAAGCGGCTCGTCGCCCAGGACATCAGCGTGGCAGTGCTGCAGAGCGGGCAGAAGCCGGGCCGAAGGTTGGCAGCGATCGCAGAGAAACTGCAGTTCATTGAACGGGCGAACAGCACGCCGGAGTCGCTTCGTCATTCCCTACTCGAGTGGGCACCGGACACCGTTTTTCATCTTGGTTGGGGGGGGGTCAGTAATATCGATCGAAATGACGCGGCGTTGCAGTCGGCCAACGTAGCTTTTACCGTCGAATTGGCTCAACTGTGCGTTCAGTGCGGTGTGAAGCAATTCGTGGGTGCCGGAAGCCAGGCGGAGTATGGCAAGAAGGATTCACAAATAGCGGAAACGGAGTGTCCCGCGCCGACGACGCTGTATGGGGCCGCCAAACTCGCGTCTTGCTTCTTGTCGGAACGAATCTGCGAATTGCAGGGCGTTCGGCACGCATGGCTGCGCATCTTCTCGACCTACGGCCCCGACGACAATCCAGACTGGATGCTCCCCTCGCTTATCCGAAAACTCAGCGCAGGTGAACGACCTGCACTCACGCTCGGCGAGCAGCAGTGGGATTATCTTTACGTAGACGATGCCGCTGCTGCCTTCACCGCGGCGGCGGCTGCGCGGATCAAGGGCATTTACAACCTTGGATCCGGCGAGGCAGTCTCATTGCGAGCGCTCATTGAAGCGGTCCGAGACAAGATCGACCCAAAGCTCGAGTTGGGATTCGGAGAGGTTGCCTATCGCCCTGATCAGGTGATGCACCTCCAAGCAAACATCGAAAAACTCAAGGCAACTTCGGGGTGGTCTCCGGAGGTGTCCCTCAGCGACGGCCTCGCCGAAACGACTCGCTGGTTTGGTTCGAGTAACAACGCTGTCTAGGGCAGAGACTTCATGGTCGACGCAACACCATCAACGACTCGGGATTGCCGGATGTGCGGGCAGCATGCGCTCGAGATCTGGTTTGAATTGCAGCGTTCGCCCCGCAACATATCCCGACTTCTTACGGCCGAAAATCTGAAAAATGACAAACCGATCCGGCTGCCGATTTTGAGATGCGGATCGTGCGGCTTTGTCCAGGTTGAAGTCACGAATCAGTCCGCCGATTACGACGAATACACTTTGTCGTGGATGCATATCAAAACACTCCGCGATTATCGGGAGCAGTTGGCCACAGACTTCAAGCAGAGGCTCTCAAGCCTGTCGCTGCCAGTCTTGGACGTCGGTTGCGGCAGTGGAGACTTTCTGAAACTGCTTTCAGAACGCGGCGTGGATGCAATCGGGATCGAGCCGTCGAGATCCTTGGTCGAAATCGCAAGGTCCTCCGGCTACAAGGTCATCCATGATTACGTCCGCCCGGAGTCGCTGGAAGGTTTGAGCCTCGGCGGCTTCACATGCCTTCAGGTGCTCGAGCACCTTGATAGTCCGGTGAGCTTTTTGAAAACTCTTCGTGAGGCCTTAAGTGTTAAGGGCGTCGGTGTCATCGAAGTGCCGTCGCTTGAGAAAATAACCGAAGGCAGACGTTTCTATGATTTCTTCGGCGACCACCTGAATTATTTTAATGCACGCAGCCTGAGGATGTGCTGCGAGTTGGCCGGCTTTGACGTACTCAAGATCGAGAGACGACTCGACGGGCAATTTCTGGCTGCCTACGTAACGCCATCCGAGGCCGTGTGTGCCGTTCCAGCAGGGGACTCCTTTTTCGGCTCCCTGCCGCAATTGCGGCACTGGGCCGCTGGCCAATTGGTTGACGGGAAAAAATTGGTTTTCTGGGGTGCGGGATACAAAAGTATCGCAGCCATTGCGGAGATGAATCTTTCTGGCATCGAGTGCGTCGTCGACTCGGATCCTCTCAAGGCTGGCAAGTTCATGCCGGTAAGTCATCTGGAGATCAAGTCTCCGGAATCGGTGGATTTCACGACCGTAGACGCAGTCATCCTCGTGGCTGTGGCGTATCGCGAGGAGATCGTGCTGCAACTCCGCGAGCGGATCGGATTCTCCGGCGTCATTGTTGCCTGTGGCGATCAGTTGGAGTTTCTGTGAGCCAGAAAATGCGTATATCTGCAAACCAGTTGGCAGCACGGGCTCGGTCCCATACTGCCGAAATGGTCTATTCTGCGAATGCCTCGCACATCGGCGGTTGTTTTTCGATGGCAGATCTTCTGGCCGTCCTCTATGGCGATGTTTTAAATCACAAGCCTCACGATCCGCTTTGGCCTGCGCGAGATCGTGTGATCCTGAGCAAGGGGCACTCCACGGCGGTCCTGTACGCCATTCTTGCGGAAATGGATTATTTTCCAGTCCACGAGCTCGAGCAGTATGGCAAGGATGGATCACGTTTCCTGACGCATGTAAGCCATAAGGTTCCCGGGGTGGAGTTTTCGACGGGCTCGCTGGGGCATGGCCTTCCCTTCGGTTGCGGGAAAGCGCTGGCAGCAAAGCGTCAGGGTGAATCGTGGCGTACGTATGTCGTGCTGTCGGACGGAGAGTTAGACGAGGGGAGCAATTGGGAGGCAATTTTATTTGCCGGGCACCATCGCTTGGGGCGTCTCACCGCCATCATCGATTATAATAAAATCCAGAGTTTTGGGAGCGTGGCAGACGTCCTCGATCTTCATCCGCTCGCTGATAAGTTTCGCGCCTTCCGCTGGGAAGTTGCCGAAATTGACGGCCACGACACTTCACAGATTCACCAATCATTGTCGGTTGTCCGCGATCCAGATGCTCCGCCACTTGCTGTCGTCGCGCATACGGTGAAAGGGAAGGGTGTGGATTTCATGGAGCATCAACTGAAATATCATTACTCACCCCCCCGGACGGCAGAGCAGTTGAGCGAAGTCCTGCGGCAACTGGGGAGGGGCGAATGAGGACGGCATTTATCGAGCAACTGCTGGTCGAAGCGAGAAGAAATACCAGGATATTTCTCGTCGTGGGGGATCTCGGGTACTCCGTAGTCGAGCCCTTCGCCGCTGAGTTTCCCGATCGTTTTCTGAACGCGGGTGTGGCAGAGCAGAACATGACGGGTGTCGCTGCTGGCTTGGCGTCCGAGGGTTATCACGTGTTCACCTACAGCATCGGCAATTTTCCGACGCTGCGGTGTCTCGAGCAGATACGCAACGACGTCTGCTACCACCGCCTGCCCGTCACGGTTGTGGCCGTTGGGGCCGGAATGTCCTATGGTAATCAGGGGTATTCGCACCACTGTGTCCAGGATATAGCCTGTCTGCGTGGGCTTCCTTTCATGACGATCTTATCCCCCGCGGATCCAGGAGAAGCCCGCAGCTGCGTTCGATGGCTGTCTGAGAATCCTTCTCCGTCCTATTTGAGGATTGGTAAGGCGGGCGAACCCGTTGTTCATGGACGCGAGCCGTCTTTCGCGGGGCCATGTAAGATCATTGATCAGTCGGGAGAAGTGGCGATTGTGGGTACGGGGCCGGTGCTGGCGGAAGCCGTGGCCGCTTCCGTACAGCTTCGCGAGGCCGGAGTCGCGGTGGACGTCTTTTCGTTGACGAGGTTATCACCAGCCGAGGCGATCGACGTTGGTGTTCTCCGTGGTTATCGGCGGATCGTGACGCTTGAGGAGCACGTTGCGGCAGGGGGCGTCGGAGAGATGGTCAGGTCGCTGCTCGGTGGTCACAAGGAACTGCGCTCCCTGTGCGTGCCGCAGTCGCTGTGTATGGAGTCTGGGTCGCAGGCCGCCCTCCGGCGAATTGGCGGCCTAGACGCCGCCGCGATTGTTCGCATCGTGAAAGATGAAATCTGAGCGTGCCGGTGGTTCCGGCAGCGTTGCCGCTGGCAGTAACTAAACACAAGAGTGTGATTCGTTGTTAACGAGTTCATCGAAAATAATCGAGAGGAAGCGTCGATGGTTGATCAGCACCATGTATCAAACTGCAGGTTGTGTGGTGGGGCGTCGCTCCGGCCCGTGATTCTCCTTCCGAGCATGCCTTTCACAGATGAGTTCGTTACTCAGGAAAGGCTCGGCAAGGAGTTTGTTGCGGATATCTGCATCGTCGCCTGCGAAGAGTGCGGGGCGGCGCAAAACGCTTCTGATACCGAGATGGGAGACTACTACCGCGATTACACCTATACGGTTCAGTCCTCTCCATTCGCGATGCGTTTTATGCAGAGTTTGGCTCACGGTGTCGTGAGCCGCATTGCTACACGCACTGGGTCTCCGGCCGTATTGGAGATCGGCAGTGGCTCCGGCGAGCAGTTAATGGAGTTTCAGAAACTCGGATGTAAAGTCGTGGGCGTCGAGCCCTCGAGCAAGCTCTCCGATTTTGCCAATCAGCATGGTGTGTACACGATTCAAGGGTTTTTCGGAGAAAGCGTGAGTGGTGAGGTCGAACGGCAGGTTGGGCAGATTGATGCTGTCGTAACCAGTTACACCTTCGACCACATTCCGCGTCCGGTGGAAGTGCTGAAGGTGATTCACTCGATGCTGCGAGACGAGGGCTTGCTCGTTATCGAAGTGCATGACCTTGATCTCATTGGAAAGCGAAATGAGTTCTGTTTGTTCGAACACGAGCACTACACGTACTTGAACGAACGCACGATGGCCGATGTGCTCGGGCGCAATGGTTTTGAAGTTGAGACGTACTCGCTGTTAGATGACTCGATGAAGCGAGGTAATTCTCTGCTAGTTGTCGCTCGAAAGAGGACGAATCCTCGGGTCAGTGCTGTTCGTGTTTCTGAAGAGCTGGCTGCATTGAGAGCCATTCAACAAAACGTTCGGGGCGCGATCGCGAATGTCGATGCATGGCTGTCGGTAAATCAAGACAAGACAATTGTCGCGTATGGGGCCGGCGGCCGTGGTGTGATGACGACGGCGGCGTTGAGCAATTGCGAGATGTTGAGCTACATGGTTGATAAAAATCCAAAGGCGATCGACGTCTATGCGCCAAAGACGCATCTTCCAGTTTTTGGCATCGAGGAACTCGGTAAGCGACGCGCGGACCTCGTGCTCGTCTTTAGCTTCGGGTATATGGAAGAAATCGTTTCTGAGTTGCAATCGCTATATGGGTATGAACCTCAGCAGTTTGTTTCGGTTTTGGAGTTACTTGCTGGAGGTCGCACTTGACTGGCTTTGGGTTCTTGTACCCTGCGATATTGGTTCAGGGTTTCTTTTGACCCAGGCAAACAGGCCCGTGCGCGGCATGGGCCTCGAAAGGGGTGGTTCTGGGATCTTGTGCGTTCACCGCAACCCCCTTGTATGCCCTGAGTGAGCGCCCACCACAACCACTCTTGCAGTGAGCGCCTACCAAAACCACCTTTGCATGCCCTGATAGCCTCCGGACGGTGATCAAATATCCCGTCAATGAGGAGGCGATTCATGGGTCGGCAGTCGGATCCGCGGAAGGCTGCGGCGTGGGAGCGGCGGCTGGCGCGCTTCGGCGAGTCAGGTGTGAGGTGAGCGCCCACCACCGCCATCCCCTTGCCGCAAGCGCCGGGGTGGCGTGAGCCGGTGAGAAGAGCCGCCAGGGGCGGCCTACCGGCGGCTACCGCGGCGCTTGGCCCGCTTCGCCGACTTGACCTCGGCGCGGTGTCGCCGCTCGTCCTGGCGGTAGATCCGCACCGCCTCGGGATGCGCGAGCTTCCAGACGTCGGGTCGCATCGCCTCGAAGTCACGGCTCCCGCCGAGGAGCTTGTCGAGGACGTCCTTCACGTAGACGAAGATGTCGAGGTCGTTCCGCGCGGCACTGCTCACGATCGAGAGCAGGTCAGCCGCCCGGTTCCCGGCATCGATGTTGCCGATAAACATCCAGTTCTTCCGGCCCAAGGCCAGCTGCTTCATCAGTTGCTCGGTGTCGTTGTTGTCGATCGGCACCAGGCCGTCATCGAGATGCACGCGCAGAGCCTCGATGTTGTTTCGCAGATACGTGATCGCTTGGCCGAAAGGCTCTTTCGGCATCACATTGGCCACCGCGCCGCTCGCCAGATAGTCACCGATCTCGTCCCAGATCGGCAGCGACTCCGATTGCCGGAGGCTGCGCCGATCATCGGGCGTGAAGGCCTTCGCCCGATCCTCGATGTCATAGAGCTGCTGGAAGAGCCCGAGGAGCAGGGCGGCATGTGAGGGATGGTTATTCCGCGACTCGAAGACCTTGCGGCGGGCATGGGCCACGCAGGCCGCGCGACGAATCTTTCCGGCGCTGCCCAGCTCGATCGATTCGTAGCCCGCGTAGCAGTCGGCGAGGATCGTCCCTTCGAAGCCGCTCAAAACGATCTCCGGGCCGTCGCGATGACGGCTGACCGTGAAATCGAAGAGGTTGATCGGCTCGGTCACGCTTCGATAGGCCCACATCCGCGCCGTCACGCTCGCGCGGCGCGGCTCGAGCGCAGCCGCGATCACCTCGCGAGCGCGGGCAGACTTCGGATCACCTGGATCGAAATCGGGCATCTTCTGCGGAGTAATCAGCGTCACCGTCGTGTCGTCGGTGCCCATCACCGGCCCCGCACGCACCACCTCCCGGAGGTGCATCACGAGCGGCCGGATAAGTTCCGCCGCCGATTTCTGGATGTTGAGCAGCGTGCCCCGCGACGGCGTCCATCCGCACGACGCAAACAGATCCTGCTGGCGGTAGATCGGGATGTGATAGCCATACTTGTCGACGATGATCTCTGCCGCGATGCTCGTGTCGTACTTGTTTCCCTCGATGAGGCCGACGGGTCGATCGGCCTCCACCACCCCGCACTCGGGCGCATTCTTGCAGGCGAGCTTCGGGATCCCGGTGCGTCGCACGATGAGCTTCGGCGGCACGATTTCGAGCGTCTCCCGCCAGTCGAAGCCGATCACTTCTCCCTCGCCGTGCGTCGGGCAGTCTTTGAGATCAGCCGGCACTGGCAGTCTCACTTCGTAGCGGGGAAGATGGGCCGGAAGCGCTTCCGAGCGGGGCTTTTCCGTGCCCGGCTTGCGACGCTCGTAGCCCCCCACCGACTCCACCGCGGCATCGGCGATCCCTGCGGCCGCGTCTACCACCTCGGGAGAATCGCCGAAATCGATCACGAATTGCTTCGGATCGGCGAGGTAGCGCTCGATCTTCTTCCGGAAAGCGAACTGGAGGGCGGCGTCCCGCTCCTTCTCGAGCTTCGCGATCTCGACCTTCTGTTCTTTGAGCAGGTCGGTTTGCCCATCGATCACGCGCTGCTGCTTCGCGATCATCGCGTGGCATGCGGCCAGATCGTTCGGGAGCACGAGTTCCTTCGTCATGCGCGCATCATAAAAACCTCCACCGAAAAGCGCAATCGCCATTTTGGCAGTCGCGCGGATTGTTTCAGGTGAGGACGCGCTGATACCGCTTCCTGCGCTGCGCTGACTCCAGTCGCACGCCACCGAGGATCATCGCGAGCTGTGTCTTGTCGATCCGCACGCGATGT
>JBAXSN010000131.1:0-9242 GCA_037130675.1 Verrucomicrobiota bacterium | reverse complement strand
TCAAAAATCCTGACTTTTCCCTTGCCTCGTGAACACAATTGCTGGGGCATCGCCCTAGGTTTGCGATTTAGAAATATCCAGGGCTGAAGGCCCGAACCATCGCATCGCGCACGGAATAGTGCGGGCCTTCAGCCCTGATCCGCCTTCCCAATTTTCCTGGGGCGTTGCCCCAGGCTGGTATGGAACGGACCTTTGGTCCTAAGCAAAAACGATGCCGAACACTATTGCCGAGACGCCTGTGTCACCCTGGTGCCCGCTTACATTGCCGTGGATGGGCGATGGTCATTACAAATTAACGCACCAGCAGCTTGAACTCGAGCGCATCCACGAGCGCCAGCCAACTGGCTTCGATGATGTTATCCGATACGCCGACCGTGCCCCAATCGCTGATTCCGTCGGTGGACATGATCAGCACGCGGGTCGGCGCGGCGGTGCCTTGTTTTGTGTCGAGAATCCTGACCTTGTAGTCTTCCAGCTTGATCTCATCGATCTGTGGATAGAAAGGCCGCAGCGCTTTGCGCAACGCCGCGTCGAGCGCGTTCACCGGGCCGTCGCCTTCATCGACCGTGTATTGCTTCTCGCCGTTGATCTTCAGCTTGACCGTCGCCTCGCAGGTGTCGCAGGAACCCGACCCTGAACGGCGGAACGTGCAGTGGTATTCGAGCAACTCAAACAATGGCTGATGGTGCTGGAGCGCCTTCCGGATCAGAAGATCGAAGGAGCCGTCTGCCGCCTCGAACTCGTAACCGAGCGCTTCACGGCGTTTGATTTCCTGAAGAATTTGCGCCACTTCCGGCGACCCTTTTTGCAGGTGAAACCCAAGCGCCTCTGCCTTAAGCAACACGTTGCTCTGGCCGGAAAGCTCGGAGACGAGGATGTTTTGCGAGTTGCCGACCTCCTCGGGCCGGATGTGTTCGTAGCTGCGGGCGAGCTTTTGAACCGCGTTGACGTGAATGCCGCCCTTGTGAGCGAACGCGCAGGCACCGACGTAAGGCGCGCGGATGTTATGCTGGCTGTTGGCGAGGTCATCGACAAAAAGCGACAACTCGCGCAACCGGGTCAGGTCCGGCACGACCGGGATTCCCATCTTGATCTGCAAGTTGGGCATCGCGGTGGTAAGATCGCAATTACCGACCCGTTCGCCGTATCCATTGATGGTCCCCTGAATTTGCACCGCTCCTGCCCGCACGGCGGCCAGCGCGTTAGCCACGCCCAGTCCGGAATCGTTGTGCGTATGAATGCCAACGGGCATGCCGATGCGCGCGATCACGTCCCGGGTGATCCGTTCCACCTCGTCCGGCAGGGTGCCGCCGTTGGTGTCGCATAAGACCGGCAGATCGACGCCGCCTTCCACGGCGGCCATCAGGGTGCTCACGGCATAGTCCGGGTCTTCTTTGTACCCGTCGAAAAAGTGCTCCGCATCGTAGCAGACCTCGCGGCCATGGGCTTTGAAAAAAGCCACGGTGTCCCGGATCATCGCCCGGTTTTCTTCCAGCGTGACGTTCAAAACCTCCTTAACGTGAAGAACCCAGCTCTTCCCGACCAGCGTAACCACGGGAGATCCTGCATCCAACAAGGCCCGAACCTGGGGGTCGTCCTCCACGGTGAGATTGCCCCGCCGGGTGCTGCCGAACGCCGCGATCCTGGCGTTTTTCCATGTCCGCTTGCGCGCTTCCTCGAAGAACTCCGCGTCTTTCGGGTTCGATCCCGGCCAGCCGCCCTCTATGTAATGGACGCCAAAGGCATCGAGCCGTTCGGCCACTCGAATTTTGTCCAGGACACTGAACGAAATTCCGGTGCCCTGCGTGCCATCGCGCAAGGTGGTGTCGTAAATGGTGACCTGAGCTGTATTCATATAAAAGGGAACGTGTTTCTAGCCTCCGTCCGCGCCCTTTGCAAGCCGCTTGCGCGCCACGCTTACCCACAAGTTTATGGCCCACGGCACTGTCAGCGGGCTCCAGAGGGCACAGGCGTCTCCCCCAATCCTGTTCGGATTGATTCTACTGAGGACCAAAGGTCCGTCCCATATCAGCCTGGGGCATCGCCCCAGGAAATTGGCGAAATAATATTCAGGGCTGAAGGCCCGCACCATTGTAAGAGATAGGATGGGCCTTCAGCCCTGGATTCTGTTGAATCGAAAACCTGGGGCGTTGCCCCAGGCTGGTATGGGGTCGCGCCTTTGGCGCTGAAAAATCGCTTTCGCGAGAGCGTATCTTGCAATCCGAACAGTATTGGGCGTCTCGCCTGTGAGGCGTGCGCTCACGGACTCAAGCAAGACAGCATCCTTTACTGAGAAGCAAAGGCCTGTCCACTCTGGGGATGGGGGCCTATGCGGGCCAAAGGCTATGGGTCACGGCATTCAACGCCAGAAATGAAAGCGGGACATAAATCAACACCAGCAAAAAGCGAAGGATCGGCCAGACGGGCAGCACCGACACCCCCATAATCCCAAAGGTTACGGCGAAGGAGACGAAAAGAGCATTCAATTCAGGCCAGCTATTTTTGGCCAAAACCGTGCGATCCAGCCAAAAACCGACCGCCATCAGCGCCACGGGAAACACAATCGCCCCCGCCAAACCAAACAGCCACCACTTTCGTTCGCTCATAGCCCTCCTAAAGGGTGAATCGGACGAACGCCCGCATTGACTGCCTGCCGAGGGCTAGTTCTTCAAAAACCGGAGTTCGCGCATGGCTTCCCGGGCAAACGGGCTGTCGGGGAACCTGGCGGTGACGTCCTGATAAAGGCGGCGGGCTTCTTCCTTCTTATTCTGGGCGACCTTGATCCGCGCTTGGGACATCATCGCAAGCGGAGCGGTGTAGTCGTCGGGGTATTTGCTCAAGGCCTGCTGATAGGTGTCCAGCGCCTCGTCCGGTTTCCCCTGCAACTCGTAGGTCGCAGCCAAGCTGGTCCATGCGCCGCTGGCGAGCGGATGCTTCGGATATTTTTCAATGAAGTTGCGCAAAACCACAACGGCCTCATCGTACTTCTTTTCGCTCCGGAGTTTATCCGCCAGTTCCAGCGCTGCATTGCCCGCAATGCGGGTGCCGCTGAATTTCGAAATCACTGCTTGCAAGTCCGCGTCGGAACTCGCCTTGGCAAACAAATCCTGGGCGGCGGCAGTCCGCTGCTGGACAAAAAATGCGTACAGCCCGTAGCAGGCCAGCGCAGCCGCAATCACGGCAACGTAAGTGAGGATCTTCTTTTTGTGTTCGATCCAGAATACAGTCAATTCGATGCTGCTATCGGAAACGGGTTCAGTCGGCATAGGGTGCGTAAGGTTTCAGAGCTTGATGGAAAACTCAAGTGGTTTCGGGCGGAATAAAAATGGGAACTGCGGCCCCTGCCCCCACGGTATGGGGTGCTTTGATCGCGTGTGCCCGCTCCTTTTTCATTGGCGGAAGTCGGCTTGGCTGGTTTGATTGCGTAAATTTATGTCCAGCCAGTTCGGTCATCTTTTCCGCATTTCGACTTGGGGCGAATCACACGGTGGAGGCGTCGGGGTTGTCATCGACGGTTGCCCGCCGTCGATTGAACTCAGCGAAGCCGACGTTCAACGTGACCTCGACCGGCGCAAGCCGGGCCAGAGTGAGATCGTGACGCCGCGCCAGGAGGAGGATCAATGCCGGATTCTCTCCGGGGTGTTCCAGGGCAAGACACTCGGGACTCCAATCTGCATCGCGGTGACGAACAAAGATGCGAGGCCAGAGGCGTACAGTGAAATGGCCACGGCGTTCCGGCCCTCCCACGCGGATTTCACTTACCAGGCGAAATATGGCCTGCGGAACTGGGAAGGCGGTGGACGCGCTTCCGCCCGCGAAACCATTGGGCGGGTCGCGGCGGCGGCGGTGGCGAAAAAAGTGCTCGCGGCCTTTGCCCCGAAGCTGGAGATCGTGGCTTATGTGAAGTCGATCCACGAAATCGAGGCCAAGGTCGATCCTGCGACGGTCACTTTCGAAGAGGTGGAGAACAACATCGTTCGCTGCCCCGACCCGGAAGCGGTTCCGGCTATGATCGAGTTCATCAAGAAGATCCGGAGCGAAGGCGACTCGGTCGGCGGCATCGTGGAGTGCGTGATCCGCGGGGTACCCGCCGGATTGGGCGAACCGGTGTTCGACAAACTCGAGGCCGACCTCGCCAAAGCGATGATGAGCCTGCCTGCCACCAAAGGCTTCGAAGTGGGCTCGGGGTTTGCGAGCGCTAAAATGACCGGCTCGCAACACAACGATCCGTTCAGAATGCAAGGCGGCCAGGTCCGCACGACGACGAATTACTCGGGCGGCATCCAGGGCGGGATCAGCAACGGCGAGCCGATTTTTTTCCGAATCGCCTTTAAGCCCACCGCGACGATCATGCGCCCGCAACAGACGGTGACGGTCAGCGGCGAAGAGACGGAGCTATCCGCCAGAGGCCGGCATGATCCATGTGTGCTGCCCCGCGCCATTCCAATGGTGGAAGCCATGGCGGCGCTGGTGCTCTGCGATCATGCCCTGCGGCAACGCGGTCAATGCGGATAGAGTCGGGGCATTATGGATCAAGGTCAGATGATTTTTTTGGTAGGGTCGGCGGTGATCGTGGCCTACCACATGCTCAAGGGGTGGCAGTTGGGAATTGTCCGGCAGATTCTGCGGCTGCTGGCTCTGGTTGCCGCCTATGTCGTCGGCTATCTCGGAGGCAAGCCCATCGCCCCGCTTCTGAGGCCTCTGGGCTACCCCGATCTCGTCCTCCAATTGATCGCCGGCACAGCCTTGGGATTGATCACGTATCTGGTGATCAGCCTTATCGCAAAGATTCTGTTTAAAAAGACGTCCGACCAGGAGTTTTGGTTCGGCAAGTTGATCTATGGGGTGACGGGGGCACTGATCGGCGCCGGCTTCGGGCTTTTCATTGTGACAGCGGTCGCGCTGGCCATCCGGTTCACGGGGAATCTCGTCGAAGGCGCCATGCCAAAACCTGCGGATCAACGGGCCACCGCCAGCGCCCGGCCCAAAGGAAAAGGCGCCGCTCTCCACCCAACCCCATCCCGCCTCAGTCCCCTGCTCACCGGAGTCGTGCAGATCAAGAAATCCCTCGAAGGAGGGATGGCTGGAAATGCGCTCCAATGGGTCGATCCGATCCCGAAGGGCACTTACGAGGCAGCCAGGGAAGTCGGAACTCTTGTGTCGAAGCCGGATGCACTGGGCCGTTTAATCAACTCCCCGGAAGCTAAAGCGCTGGCCCAACAGCCGGAGATCATCGCACTCCGCGACGATCCGGAAATCGGGAAGGCGATTTCCAGCGGCCGTTATTTGGCGCTTCTTCGGAATGAACGAGTGATCAAAACGATGAACAATCCGAAAATTATCGAGTTGATGAAGCGATTCGATTTCCGTGCAGCGCTCGATCATTCCAACGGCAAAAGTGAGGTTAAGCCGAAGCATTGAACCGGCGGTTAATCGGTGTGCTACATTCAGCCATGGACCTCTTCAAATCGTTTACGATGACTTGGTGGCAGGTTGGGATCTTTAAAACCTTGCTGCTTTGTTTGGGAATCGTCCTCGGGGCCACCTGGCCTGAAATCTTTCTGGCGTGGAGATCGGTGTTGCTGGTGATCTTTGCGGTGGCAACGGTTTACATTTCCTGGGTTTGGTGGAAACAGATCGCTCGGGGTTGAGGCCTGGCCGCCCGATTATCCGCATGCGCGTACCTTCAAAATATGCGCAACCTTTCTCATTCGGAGGGGTTTGGAGTGAAGCACTCCTCATGAAACCAAATTATTTCCTTCCGATCCTCCTTTCTGGTTTTACCATTTCCTACGCGGCTTGGGCCGAAGTAAAACCGAATCCGCTCTTTTCCGATGGTGCGGTGCTGCAACAAGGCATTGAAGTGCCGGTCTGGGGAACAGCCAAAGAGGGCGAGAAAGTCACGGTCGGGTTCGACGGCGAAAACGCAAGTGCCACAGCCAAAGACGGCAAGTGGATGGTGCATCTCAAGCCGCACAAAGCAGGCGGCCCGTTTACCTTGACGATCAAGGGCGAAAACACGGTAACGATCAACAATGTCCTTGTGGGTGAAGTCTGGGTCTGCTCGGGACAGTCCAACATGGCTTTCCGCTTCCAAAGTGCCGCGACGGCGGCCAAAGAGGCGCCCGCCGCCAATTACCCGAAGCTCCGGATGTTCACCGTCCCGAACAAGACGACCGTCGAACCGCTCTCTGAAGCCCTCGGCTCCTGGGTTGAATGTAGTTCCACAACCGTCAATAGCTTTTCCGCAGTGGGCTATTTCTTTGGCCGCGACATCCATAAAGCCACGGGAAATCCCGTTGGCATGATCCATACATCATGGGGCGGGACCCCCGCGCAGTCCTGGACCAGTCTCTCTGGCTTGGAAAAAGACAAGGAACTGGAACACTATGTGGCCAAAATCAAACAGGTGACCGCGACCTTTCCCGAGGCCAGCGCGAGCTATCCACAAAAACTCGCCGAATACCAGGAACTCATCAAAAAATGGAACGAGGAAGTCAGTCCCAGCTACAACGAAACGCTAAAGACCTGGGCCGCGGAGAACGCCAAGGCCAAGGCGGAAGGAAGGCCTGAAGCGCCGAAGCCGCAGCCTTCGAAGCCAAAACCGGCCGCGCCACCAGCCCCGGACGGCGGTCCCGGAACTCCCACCGTGCTCTTTAACGGCATGATTGCGCCGTTGCTTCCATATGCGATCAAAGGCGCGATCTGGTACCAGGGCGAAAGCAACGCCGGCCAATGGCGCGAGTATCGCACGCTGTTCCCACGGATGATCGGGGATTGGCGCGAAAAGTGGGGCCAGGGGGAATTCCCGTTCTTTTTTGTCCAAATCGCCCCCTACAACGGTCAACCGCCGGAGATTCGTGAAGCTCAGCTGCTAAGTTGGAAGAAAACGCCGAATACAGCCATGGCGGTCACAACCGATGTCGGAGAGGCTACGGACATTCACCCGAAACAGAAGGAACCGGTCGGTGCTCGATTGGCGCTGGCTGCCCGGGCGCTGATCTACGGGGAAAAGATCGAATACTCCGGCCCCATTTTCGAAGGGCTCAAGATCGAAAACAACCAGGCTGTGGTCAGCTTCACCCACATCGGCAGCGGTTTAATGGCAAACAATGGCGAACTGAAGGGCTTCACGATCGCAGGGGCGGACAAGAAGTTTGTCCCGGCGAAAGCGGAGATCAAAGGAAACACCGTGGTGGTTTCCTGCGACCAAGTGACTACCCCGGTGGCTGTTCGTTACGGTTGGGCAAATGTGCCCGATGTGAATTTGTTCAACAAAGAAGGGCTCCCTGCATCGCCCTTCCGCAGCGACGTGGAGTGATGCGCTGCGGCGCTCTTACTGTTACCCACAAGTCTCAGACCTCTCCGCGGCTCGAAGGGCCACCCCGCTGCCCGCGCGCAATCCTGGCGGCGACAGAGCGCCGCAGCCATAGGGCGCTCCGAATCGGTTAGGAGATGATTCTCGGTGATGCGCAGGAGCGGGTGGCTCTAGCTACTCTTTTGGATTTTGTGGAGGGCTGGTTCAGGCACGCACAAAACGCGGCAGACGCGGAGAGCACACGGGCAGCGTTGATCGCGGCAGGTCAACTCGAGCAGGGTTTCGCGGACGCCGGAGAAGCTATCGCCGAACCCGTCACCGATGCAGCGGCGGAGGCGCTGATCGCTTGCTGGCGTTGCCGACCGGTCGAAGAAATCCGCGACGCGCTGGACCGAGGACTGGCGGCGCTGGCCCTTATTGTTCCAGCTCGGTTTGAGACAGGCTCGCTTCTCATCAAAGCCCCGGAAGGATTTGCGTTTTATGCGCTCTTTCCCGAGCAGTACGCCGAGGCCGCCTTCTCATGGGCCGCCTCTCGTTCGCACTCGAAAAGCCGCGTGCTCGTCGTCGGAATCCGCAGCATCGGCACCACGCTCTCCGCGGTTGTCAAAGCGGCTCTGACCTCCATTGGCTGGAATGCCCGGCGCTGTACCGTCCGGCCAGAAGGCGGCATTTATGATCGAAAGATTACATTCGCCGCTGAGATCGGAAATAGAGCCGATTGGGCTCTTGTTGCCGACGAGGGGCCAGGGAATACAGGGGTCTCCATGGCGGCAGCGGTGTTCGCATTGGAAAAGGCAGGAATCCCGCGGAGCCGAATTGGCTTGTTCCCATCGCATGCGGGCTCCCCCGGACGCGAGTCGCCCGACTCGGTCAAGGCTTGTTGGAAAAGCGTGCCATCAGTGATTGGCCACCCCCCGGATATCGTGGGCAAACTGACGGCTGCCACCGAACGCATTACCGGAGGAGTGGTCATCGAGACGCAAGACTGGAGTGCGGGGGCGTGGCGAGGGCATGTCTTTGAAAGACGTCAGCAATGGCCCGCCGTTTGCGCGATGCTTGAGCGGATCAAACATCGCTGCTTGTTGAATGACAAATCGGCCCTGGTTTGGAAATTCTCGGGCTTCAGCGGCGTCCATTCTCAAAATGCGAATGCCGAGGCGAAACGCTTGAAAACCACCCACCCATGGACGCCGGAGCCGGTGGCGATCTGCGACGGGTTTATCGCAACGCCGTGGATCAGGGGGACGCGAATGGTGCAGGCAACCCCGGCATTTGCCAGCCATATGGGGCGTTACCTGGCTGCGGCTTGCAGCCAAGAGCTGAATTATGAGGAAGTGGTGGCGGCGCATGAGAGGATCACGCCGCTCATCGAGGCAAACCTAAGCCGATGGCTGGGGCAGCAGGCGGCGCGCCGAGCCACGGAGTTATGGAAACGCACCCGGGCCGTCCCCTCGCCTCTTTGCGTGGATCCCCGGCAGCCACTCCACGACTGGATCGAAACCGGGCCAGACCAATGGATAAAAACCGACAGCACAGGACACCTCTGCGATCATACCCTCGCAGGCCGCCAACCCATCGAGTGGGGTCTGGCAGCGGCTTGCAACGCCTGCGGGCCAAGGGAAACCCCGGCGCTCTTATCGGCTTTTCACGCAAACATCGGATGGACCATCAGCAAAGGACGGCTGGTTGCCTATCAGATTGCCCAAGCCGCCTTCCGACTGGGCGAACTCGAACTCGCCCTAACCACAGGATGGCCGGACAACCTCGAAGAGCAGCAGAGAATCCAGCGCGAGGCTCGGATGATAATAGCGAATATCAAAAGATTGCTGTAGCCCGGAAGCATGGATGGGACGGATGGGACGGATGTATTCCCATCCGTCCCATCCGTCCCATCCGTCCCATCCGTCCCATCCGTCCCATCCGT
>JBAXSN010000130.1:0-9278 GCA_037130675.1 Verrucomicrobiota bacterium | reverse complement strand
GGGAGTGGCAGAACCGCGCTGCCAAACAGTGCCTCTGCCACTCTCTACTCTACCGGTTGTTCCCCGTGGATTTCCACCCCAGAAACAGGGCAAAATCCGGCCAAAACCACGGGAGAATACAGAGCAATAGTTGGCAAGTTTTCGCCAAGGGAGGTTTGCACGGAACCTGTCTTGCGTGAAATTTTTCACATTCAATTCTTGCCAAACTGTGACACGCGCTGATTGTATCTGGCCAGCGATTCAACCCTATCGAGCCACCCGAAAACGAACCGATTTCCCCAATTTCTCGGTTTGTTGGAGGGATTGGCGTCGGGCAAAGGGGCGTTTTGTGCTTATGACCAACCGTTTTCCAATTCTGGCTGCTTCCGGGAGCCGATTTCTGCGCAGCGCGGCGATTTCGCTCTGTTTGCTGGTGCTCTCCTGCCTGACTGCGGTGGCGAAGGTCCCGCTTCCGGTCGCTCAAGCCGCGAACGCTCCCGTAGCGCATGCCGTTGCGGAAGAGGGACTTCCGCAGGCCGCGCCGGTGCTTTTCCAATGGCCGGAAAGCCACCCGTATATCATGGTCAACAGCTCGATGGTGGTGACCTGGATTGTGGCGGCGCTACTGATCTTTTTTGCCCGCCGCGCCACCAAGAACATCAAGGAGGTGCCGGAGGGAACCCAGAACTTCTGGGAATGGGTGGTTGAGGGACTTTACGGCTTTCTGGAGGACATCATCGGCCACCAGCTCGTGCGCAAAACCTTTTGGTTCTTCGCCACGGTGTTCATCTTTATTCTGGCCACCAACTGGTTTGGCCTGATCCCCGGCGTGGGCACCATCGGCTGGGGCGAACCGAATGCGCAGGGGGCCGTCGAGCACGTCACCTATCCGCTGCTGCGCGGGGGCAACGCGGATCTCAACATGACCTTCGCCATGTCGATGATCTTCTTCGCTTGCTGGATTGTCTGGGCGCTCCAGGCCAACGGTCCCGGCGGGTTCCTGCTCCATCTCTTCGGTCCCAAAGGCGAGACGCACGGCTTGATGAAGCTCCTCATGATTTTCGTCTTCATTTGCGTGGGCATGCTGGAGGTGGTTTCGATTTTGTTTCGCCCGATTTCCCTCAGTTTCCGACTTTTTGGCAATGTGTTTGCGGGGGAGCGAATCCTCGAAACGATGTCCCACCTCGGCGGGCCTTGGTTTGGCTGGCTGCTTCCGATCCCGTTCTATTTTATGGAACTGCTGGTCGGGATCGTGCAGGCGCTCGTTTTTATGCTTTTGACGGCGGTGTTCACCCTCTTGATTTGCCAGCACGACGAGGAGGCCCACCCCAAACACGAATAAACCTTTTTGTCCGCCGGACCGTAATGACTGCGGGGACGGACAAAGCAACCAACACAAAACCATGATCACTCCATTATTGGCACAAGCGGCGGAAGCAGCCGCGAACGGCGGCATGACCGGCAATCTCCACGTCGGCCTCGCGGCTCTCGGCGCGGCTCTCGGCGTGGGCCTGATCGGCATGAAAGCCTCCGAGGCCGTCGGCCGCAATCCCGGCGCTGCCACCAAAATCCTGGTGCAGGCCATCCTGAGCACCGCCTTCGCCGAAGGCATTGTGTTCTTCGCGATTTACCTCGCCAAGTAGCCAGGCCTTTTATGCGGGGCCGGTGGATATTCCTCCGGTCCCGCGCCAGCTTTTTTCATCACCAGCTTTTATGATCGTTCCACTTATTCTTGCTCAAGGCGGCGGCATTGTTGACCGGGCCAAGGACGTCGCCACGCAATTCGGCGGCAACTGGACGCTCTTTTTCTCGCAGGTCATCAGCTTTCTGATCGTTGCCGGGCTGCTCCGGAAGTTCGCCTACAAGCCGATCATCGACGTGCTTGAGGAACGGCGCCAGCGGATCGCCGAGAGCCTTCGGAACGCGGACAAGATTAAAGAGCAGCTTGCCGACGCGGAAGCCCGGCACACTGAGATTTTGACGCGGGCAAATGGCGAGGCGCAGAAGATGATCGAAGAAGCGCGGGCGAGCGCCGCAGTCCTGGCGGAAAAGCGCCAGCAGCAGGCGATCACCGAGGCCGAACAGATCATCGTCAAGGCGCGGGAAGCGATCGAACTGGAGCACGAACGCATGCTCGCCGATTTGCGCCGCGAAATGGGCCGGCTCGTGGTGGCGACGACCGCCAAGGTCACCGGCAAGATCCTGACGCTCGACGATCAAAAACGCCTCGCCGAGGAAGCCACCCGCGAGATAGCCGCTTGAATCCAATGTTGTTCGGAAACTTAAATTCTAGAACCCAAAGGAAATCTTCGGAATCCGGGTATATGTTTAGCGCCTCAGGGCCAAAGGCCCGGCCGCATGCCAGCCTAGGCCAACGGCCTAGGGCTTTGCGTAATACTTGTATCAGGGCTGACGGCCCGGCGCACGTTTTTCCCCGGTCAATGCTTCGGGCATTCAGCCCTGAACCATTTTTAAAATGCAATTCCTGGGGCGCTGCCCCAGGCTGGTATGCTTCTGCGCCGTTGGCGCTCAGAACCGGAGCATTGAACACCTACGTAACCGAATGAAAGTTCCCAAGGAAGCCAGGAAACTCTCTCGCGCTTTGTTTAGGAGCAGCCTGACCGCAGGGAGGCTCGACAGCGCCAAGGTTTCCGCGATGCTGGATCAAACGCTGGCCGCCAAGCCGCGCCATTACATTTCCGCATTGAAGAGTTACCAGCGGCTGGTCCGCCTGGAACTTGGAAAACGGCATGCGGTGATCGAGAGCGCGACCCCGCTGGCGCCAGCCGTCGGCCAGGAGATCGTGAACAGTTTGCGCGCCAGCCACGGAACGGACATCACCACGGAGTTCAAAGTGAACCCGGAGTTAATCGGCGGGGTATCCGTCCGGTTGGGCAGCGACCTCTGGGATGGCAGCATCCGCGGTCGGCTCAACGCCTTGCAATCGACTTTATAGCGTCTTTTTAAAACCAGCAATTTTCAGCAACCAGCCCCTCACTTTCCAAATTTTCGAGCCATGAGTTCCATTCTGCAAGACATCGAAACCCAAATCGCCAGCGTCAAGACCACGACCACCCGGAGCAACACCGGCATCGTCCGGGAATCGGGCGACGGGGTGGCCAAGATCGAGGGGCTGAGCGACGTGATGCTCAACGAAATGATCGAGTTTCCGGGCGGGCTCTTTGGCCTGGCCCTGAACCTCGAAGAGAACGAAGTCGGCTGCATTCTGCTGGGCGACTCCACGCTGGTTAAGGAAGGCGACGAAGTCAAAACGACCGGGCGGCTCCTCTCGGTGCCGGTGGGCAAAGGACTCCTGGGCCGCGTGGTGGACACGCTGGGCCGTCCGCTCGATGGCAAAGGCCCGGTCAAGTCGGACACGACCTATCCGGTGGAGAAAATCGCTCCCGGCATCATCAAACGCAAATCGGTGAACCAGCCGGTCCAGACCGGCATCATGGCCATCGACGCGATGATCCCAATCGGACGCGGCCAGCGCGAATTGATCATCGGCGATCGCGCGACCGGCAAGACGACCATCGCGGTCGATACGATGATCAACCAGGCGCGGATCAACAAAGCCAACAAGGACAAGCCGGGATTCCGCCCGATCTACAGCATTTACGTCGGCATCGGGCAGAAGAATTCGAACATCGCCCGCACGCTCGGCACGCTTACGGAAGCCGGCGCGATGGATTACACCATCATCGTTGCCGCGACGGCCTCCGATCCGGCCACCTCTCAATACCTCGCGCCGTTCGCAGGGGCGGCGATGGGCGAGTGGTTCATGGACAACGGCATGGATGCGCTGATCATTTTCGACGATCTCTCCAAGCACGCTGTCGCTTACCGGCAGGTTTCGCTGGTGCTCCGCCGTCCGTCGGGCCGCGAGGCGTATCCCGGCGACGTGTTCTATCTCCACAGCCGCCTGCTCGAGCGCTCGGCCCGCGTGGACGAGAAGAACGGCAACGGCTCGCTCACGGCGCTGCCGATCATCGAGACCCAGGCCGGCGACGTTTCGGCGTACATCCCGACCAACGTCATCTCCATCACCGATGGCCAGATCTATTTGGAAACCGACCTCTTCTATCAAGGCGTGCGCCCCGCGATTTCCGTCGGCCTTTCGGTAAGCCGCGTCGGTTCCGCCGCCCAGATCAAGGCGATCAAGCAGGTGGCTGGCAAGATCAAGGGCGAGTTGGCGCAGTTCCGCGAGTTGGCGGCCTTCGCGCAGTTCGGGAGCGATCTCGATGCCGGAACCAAAGCCAAGCTCGATCGCGGCTCGCGGATCGTGGAACTCTTCAAGCAGAAGCAATACAATCCGATGCCGGTTGAGGAACAGGTGGTGGTCCTCTGGGCCATTCAGAACGGCCACATGGACGACGTGCCGGTGGACCGGATCAAGGAGCTTCAAAGCAAGCTCCAGGAATTCGTGCTCACGCGCAAACCGGCGATCCTCGCCGAGATTCGCGACAAAGGCGCCGTGGACAAAGACCTCAACAACGAACTGGCGGCAACGCTCACCGAGTTTAAGTCCACCTGGAGATAGGAAGACGAATTTTTACCGCAGATTTCGCAGATGAGCGCAGATTTTCGACATTCATCCCATGGCTGCTAATACCCGAGACATCCGACGCCGGATCAAGTCGATCAAGAACACGGCGCAGATCACCAAGGCGATGCAGATGGTCGCCGCGGCGAAGATGCGCAAAGCCCAAGGGCTGGCCTTGGCCGGACGTCCGTATTCGGAACTGATCAACAAGGTGCTCGTTTCCTTGCAGCGGCACACCGACGTGACCCTGCATCCGTTGCTGGAGGTTCGCCAGGTGGCCCGGGAACTGGTCGTCGTCATCTCGACGGACAAAGGGCTTTGCGGTGCGCTCAATACCAATCTATTGCGGGAGGCGGTTTCGTTCTCAAATAACACCACCGAGTTCGTGAGCGCGGGCCGCAAGGCCCAGCAGTTCCTGGCGCGCTCCAAGCGCAATCTGATCGCGGACTTTCCGATGAAGGACGCCCCTGCGTTCCAGGACACGAAAGTCGTATCCAAATTCTGCATCGACAAGTTTCTCAGCGGCGACGTGGACAAGGTGAGCGTTGTGTTCACCCACTTCCTGAATACGCTGGTCCAGAAACCGTTGATCCGCACCATCCTGCCGATCAGTCCGTTCGATCTGCCCGGCGCCGGGGCCGGACTCGGCGGAGACGAGGCCAACCAGAGCGAATATCTTTACGAGCCGAACGCTGGCGAAGTGCTCAGCGGCATCCTGCCTCATTACGTGCATTTTCAGATTTACCAGATGGCGCTCGATGCCCGCGCCTCCGAGCACAGCGCGCGGATGGTCGCCATGAAGAGCGCGACCGACAACGCCAAGCAGCTCATTAGCGATCTTACGCTGGAATACAACAAAGTGCGCCAGGCGAGCATCACCACCGAGTTGCTGGAAATCGCCACCGCCCAAATCGCCCTCGGGTAGCCACCTTCAATCCGTCACATTTTTAGCTTTTTCAAATGAACACAGGAACCATCGTCCAAGTCATCGGCCCCGTCGTGGATGTCGATTTTTCGGCAACCGGCAAGCTGCCCTCCATTTACGACGCGCTGGAGATCGAATATCCAGTGAACGGAACCACGCATAAGGTCGTGCTCGAAGTCCAGCAACACCTCGGCGAAGGTTGGGTGCGAGGCATTGCGATGTCCTCGACCGAAGGGCTCAAGCGCGGACTGAAGGCGGTTGACACCGGCGCGCAGATTTCCGTTCCGGTGGGCGAAGGCGTTCTTGGCCGCGTATTCAATGTGACCGGCGACGCCGTGGACGAGCGCGGGCCGGTGAGTTTCACCAAGCGCTACCCGATTCACCGCAAGGCCCCGGCCCTGGTCGATCAGGAGATCAAGGCAACGGTGCTTGAGACCGGCATCAAAGTCATCGACCTCATTTGCCCCTTCACAAAGGGCGGCAAAGTGGGCGCGTTCGGCGGCGCGGGCGTTGGCAAGACCGTGGTCATCATGGAATTGATCAACAACATCGCCAAGGGCCACGGCGGCTACTCCGTTTTCGCAGGCGTGGGCGAGCGCACCCGTGAGGGGAACGACCTCTACGCTGAAATGAGCGAGGCCGGCGTCATCAATCAGAAGAACTTGAGCGAATCCAAGGTGGCGCTCGTCTATGGCCAGATGAACGAGCCTCCCGGCGCGCGTCTTCGCGTGGCGCTTTCGGCGCTCTCCATGGCCGAATATTTCCGCGACGAAAAGAACCAGGACGTGCTCCTGTTCATCGACAACATTTTCCGGTTCTCGCAGGCGGGCGCGGAAGTCTCCGCGTTGCTGGGCCGCACGCCCTCGGCGGTCGGCTATCAGCCGACGCTCTCGGCGGAAATGGGCGATCTCCAGGAGCGCATCACCTCCACCAAGAGCGGTTCGGTGACGTCGTTCCAGGCCGTGTATGTGCCCGCTGACGACTTGACCGATCCGGCTCCGGCGAACACTTTCGCGCACCTCGATTCCACCATCGTGCTCGAGCGCGCCATCGCCGAACTCGGCATCTATCCCGCGGTCGATCCTCTCGCATCCACCTCCAAGGCGCTCGCGCCGGAAATCGTGGGCGAGGAACATTACGCCGTCGCGCAGGGCGTTCAGCGTGTGCTCCAGAAATACAAGGATCTCCAGGACATCATTGCCATTCTCGGCATGGACGAACTCTCGCCCGAAGACAAAACGACAGTGTATCGTGCGCGGAAAATCCAGCGTTTCCTGAGCCAGCCGTTCCACGTCGCGGAAGTCTTCACCGGGACCAAGGGCCAATACGTTTCCATCGCGGAGACCATCCGTGGGTTTAAGGAAATCCTCGACGGCAAGCACGACGACGTTCCTGAAACGAACTTCTACATGAAGGGCGGCATCGACATGGTGCGCGTGTAGCGCCCGCCGCATTGCCGATTTTTAGATCCACGACACACTATGGCCCACAAACTCCGGCTTGAAATCGTGACTCCGAACGCCACGGCGTATTCGGAGGACGTCGATATGGTCGTGTTGCCCGGCATCGAAGGCGAGATGGGCATCTATCCGATGCACGTGCCGCTCATGACCGAACTCAAACCGGGCGAATTGCGGATCGTCAAAGACGGGCAGGAGACCGCGCTGGCAGTCGGCGAAGGCTTTGCGCAAATCACCGGGAGCCACGTCTCCGTGTTGACCGACCTTGCCATTGAGGAATCCGCCATCGACGAGCGCGCGGTGGAATCCGCTATTGCCCGAGCCGAAGCGTCCATGCGCAACGCGCAACTGCTCGGCGACGAGGAACTGGCCACCGTCGAGGCTTCCTTGGAGAAGTCCCTGGCGCAGCTAAAGGTGAAGCGCCGGCGGAGAGGGTAGGGGGCGCTCCCTGCGTTGGTGCTGAGTGAGGGTAGGAGGGCGTTTGCCTTTTCGCAGACACTACTCCGCGCGCTACTCCGTAAATACGGATCGAAGCGGCAGAGATGCCGCTTCTACAGTAGAAGCGGCTTCCAGCCGCTTTCGGTGGGAGCACGCTCAATTTTCATCCCGCGTGGTGGGCGAAGCCCATGAAAACTCGTTCCCAATCTCCTGATTGGGAATGCCAGTGTCTGCGAATCTCCGATTCGAAAACGCCTGAATTGCAGGTACACCGTCGAATTACAGAGGGATTCACCGTTGCATCAAAGGGGCCGCTTCGCGCTGTCTCGCACCGACGGTTCGCGGATCGGAGATTATCGCCTTCGGCGCTCCGCGTTGTGGCTTCGCATTGGGGTAGAAAGGGCGGTTGCGTTTTCCCATTACCCGCGTATTTTCCCCGATGACTTCCTCGAAAACCATCCTATCCGCCCTTTGCGCAGCCGCCCTCCAGATCACCGCCTTCGCGGCTCCGGACTCCTTCGACATCGATGCCGCCCACTCAACGGTCGGTTTTAAGATCCAGCATCTTTTCTCCCATGTAACCGGCCGGTTCAATGCGCTCACCGGCAGGATCGTGATGGACTTCGAGAAGCCCGCGAGCTCCTCCGTCAACGTCACGATCCAAATGGCCTCGATAGACACCGCCAACGAGATGCGCGACAAACATTTGCGCGGACCGGATTTCTTCGATGTCACCAAATTCCCGGCGATGACCTTTGCGAGCAAGGCCATCAAGCAAACCGGTCCGGATACGGCCGAAATCATAGGGGATCTAACAATGCACGGCGTCACCAAGGAGGTGCCGCTTACGGTCCATTACCTTGGCAAAGGCCCCGGCATGCAGGGCGAAACCCGTGGCGGCTGGGAAGCGACCGCGAAGCTCAAACGCAGCGAGTTCGGCCTGGCTTGGGGCAAGGTGATTGAAGGCACCCAGGCGGTCGGTGACGAGGTCGCCATTAATCTTGAGATCGAGGGAGTTAAGAAGCCGTAGCCTTAGCCCTTATACCCCAAGCTCTCTTAGCACGCTCGAAACATCCGCCAAGTCGTCGAACAGGAAGTCCGGCTGGCATTCCCCAAGTTGCTGGCGGGTAAAGCCGCCGGTTGCGATCGCTACGGTTTTCGCGTCGATGGCTTGTCCGCAGGTGATGTCGTGTGGCGTGTCGCCGAGCACAAAAATGCGCTCAGGGGGGAACTCCACCCCATGGCGCTCTTTGGCCCTTGCTTTGGCGACCGGTCCCAGACAGTTCCGATCACAATTGTCGTCGGCGAAAGCGCCAAATTCAAAATAGTTCCAAACTCCGTAATGGCTGAGTTTGATCTCCGCTCCGCGCACCAGATTCCCGGTAAGCAATGCAACGGCGACTTGCAGCCGGGCTTTTAGCGCGTCGAGCAAGGGGATGATCCCAGGCAGCAACCGTCCGTTCTTCCGGGGGAGCTCAACTTTGAGGTGGCTCAGGTAGAGATCCAGAAATTCGGTGACCCGTTCCGGAGTTATTTCAACGCCGAATTTCTTGAGAATCGCGTGTGTTATGGACTGGTCGGTGCGGCCTGCGATTTCGATGCCGTCAAGGCCATCGTCCACACCGAATTGGTCGCGCACTGCCAGCCGCATGGAGTATTCTCCCGCGCCCCCGGAGGCGATCAGGGTTCCGTCAATATCGAAGAGAAAAAGATGCGTTTTTGGCGATGAATCAGACATGAAGCGCAAGAGCCTGCCAGCAAATCGCGCAGGGTGCAACCGCCGGGATACAGAAAAACAGACTCGCGCAGAGGGCGTGAGCTTATCGTAGCGTTTTGCGAAAATCATGTTGATCACTGACTTGAAACTTGGTTTGCGGCGAGAGTCTCGCCGGGTAGTAGAAGCGGCATCCCTGCCGCTTCGTTCCAAAGG
>JBAXSN010000013.1:0-37321 GCA_037130675.1 Verrucomicrobiota bacterium | reverse complement strand
CCGTTGGCGCTTCGGAATGATGTCCCAAATCGAATTTTGATGCGTTTGCCCTGCCAAGATAGCTGGCAAAAACGACGGTATCGGTTAAAGTGGCCCACGTTCATGCAACTTCCTAGAAACCTTGGCGAACTCCAGATCCTCGCGGGCGATTGGCAGAGAAAATTTTTAGCTGGCGCTCAGCGATGCACGCCGCTGCTGGCGGCAACGCGCAACAAAGCCCTGACCGGCGTGGTGGTCGCCATCCCATTGATCGCAACATTCTGGGTGTTGAAGCTGGCCTATACGACCATCAACAACATCAGCGCGCCGTTCCTTCCTCAGCTTCCGCTGCTTCCTTTTCTCGTCACCCTGGCGCTCCTCATCGGGCTCGGCATCATGGCAACAAATGTCCTCGGCCAGCGAATGCTCGAAAGCGCCGAACTGGCTTTGCTCAAAATCCCGTTTGTCGCCACCATCTACGCTGCCGTCAAACAGGTGATCGAATCGTTCAAGGCCTTCAACAACATGAGCAATTTCAAGCGGGTTGTATATGTGGACTACCCCGCCGAAGGTTGCCGGCTCATCGGGTTCGTCACCGGCCAGTTCTACGATTCGGGCTTGGATGAAGAGTTGGTCAGCGTCGTTATTCCCACCGCTCCCAATCCGATGACCGGCTTGGTCATCGTGGTTCCGAATCGTCGCCTGATCGAAAGCTCTCTCACGCTCGAAGAAGCGATGAAAATGGTCGTTTCGGCCGGGTTGGTCGTTCCGAAGCGCCGCACCGCCGCAGCCGCAGTCATTGGGGTGGTTCCCGAGCCGCGCCCGCATGGCGACGACGTGAAGAACTCGCCCTAAAGTCTAAGAGGAGGTCCTCCCTCTTGTAAATAGTGTCGAAATCGAGACATCGATGTCGTCTTTTTTCTAAAAAGAAACTGAACGCCGTGAGGGTTTCTGGGTCTAAAATGCAACGGAAATTAGCAAAACCTAACCTTAAAAAGATTAGTTGTTGCATCTGGCATTGAAATTGCTAAGATCCGTTTAACCAGAATTTTTATGAAAAAAACTCCTCGGAAAATTCAACGTTCGAGCATGAATCTCGGCGAATTGATTCTCCTCGTGGGCAGTTATAGCCGCAGTCAGCGGGAAACCGTGGCGACGGTGGCGGACCTGCTTGAGACCGGACGCATCCGGCTCCAGAGCCACGGTCGAAAATTCAGAGCCCACGTTTGTTAATCTACGCCGAATACCAGAGCACGGCGAAGTAGTGGCAAGTCGTTCCGGTAAGGACGAACAAGTGCCACACGAAATGGAAGTACGGGACGTGTTTGATCGCGTAAAAGGCCACGCCTCCCGTGTAGGCGAGGCCGCCGATCGATAGCCAGAGCAGTCCTGGCAGCGGCAGTTTGGTCAGCAGCGGGTGGATGGCGATGAGAATGAGCCACCCCATCGCTATATAGACCGCAGTGGAGACCGCCGGGTATTTGACTCCGTGGAGCGATTTAAGGATCACTCCCGCAATCGCCATGGTCCAGACCAGCCCAAAGAGGGTCCAACCGAGCGTTCCGCGCAGCACTCCAAGGGTGAAAGGCGTGTAGGTCCCGGCGATCAGCAGATAAATGGCTGCGTGATCGATGATCTCGCAAACATCTTTTGCCTTACCCGGCGGAAGGGCATGGTAAATGGTGGACGCGAGATAAAGCACCGCCGCTGTAGCGGCGAAAATGCTGGCGCCCACCAACCCGGCCAGAGTTCCATGTCGCAGCGCGGCTTGGATCAGAAACGGCGTGCCAATCAAGGCTCCAGCCGCACCCATTCCGTGACTGACACAGTTGGCGATTTCTTCGCCACGCGTTTGGGGTCGTTTGGGTTTGATTTCGGTGCGAGCCATCGTTCAGGGATTCTAACCCAGACCGCCCCTCGAACCAAGGTTCGATTTTTGTCCCCTACGCAGTTGAGCGCATGGAATAAAAGATTTCGTGCAT
Organism: Verrucomicrobiota bacterium; assembly: GCA_037130675.1. Lineage (GTDB taxonomy): Bacteria > Verrucomicrobiota > Verrucomicrobiia > Chthoniobacterales > Chthoniobacteraceae > JBAXSN01. The sequence continues at coordinate 35,360 of JBAXSN010000013.1, read as the reverse complement.
TCCCAAGGCTTTAGTGCAAATAGAGGGTCGCAAATTTGTCTCTGTGAAACTTACGCGTCAAATCACCCTGGTGTTTGTCCTCTTTGCCACGGCGCTCATTGCGGGCGTAAGTTTGATGACTTATCGCAGCGCAGAGCAATCGGTGCAAACTGCGGCCACCGCCGAATTAAAAAGCCTTGCGTTGGAGAAAGAGGCGGCCTTTAAGGAATTGCTGGAAAACCGCTTGGACACGTTGCGGCTGATGGCGGGTTCCGGGTCGATCCGTAATTGTCTGGAGCAGGTCGAGACTACCGGGGCTGGGATCGTCATCCAAAATGCCGAAGTCCAGCGGAGACTCCGGTCCGTTGTGGAAGAAACGGCGATTTTCGAAGGGCTGTTCCTTTGTCAAGGGGGGCGTGTGGTGATGTCGAGCAATCCTAAAGTTGAGGGGCTCACGCCGAGCGAGTCGTTGCTCAACCAAGCGCATGAGAGGCCGTTTGTGGAAATCCCGGAAGCTTCCGCCAAGACAAATGACCTGAAGATCTGGCTGGCAGTGCCTGTGCTCAATGAGAATGGGGGGGTTCTTGGGGTGATCGCCGGATCGATGGACACACAGCCTTTGCAGGAAATCGCGCAACGCGGAACGCAAAGGTCGATCCTGATTGACTGCGTTATGATTGATCGCAACGGGTCTGCGATTACTCAATCTGTTCACGGGAGGAAAACTGCGAACCGAAAGGGGCAATCGTTCAGCGAAATCGCTAAACTGGCTCTTGAGGGGGGGAGCGGCGAGTTGATCGGAAAAAACAATTTTGGAATGCCAGCCATCATTATTTATCGATGGATTCCAACGCGCAACTTTGGGCTGATCATGAGAGAGGATTTGGAGGAGGCCATTTCCCCTGTGTACGCGTTGGGACGCCGCATCATTGTCATCAGCGTGGTGGCGCTTCTGGTGGCGGTGGCGCTGGCGGAAGCGGTGGGCAGAGGCATCACCCGGCCGCTAAAACGCTTGCAACTCGGCGCGGCTCAGTTTCGACGGGGAGAGTTCGACACCCGCCTTTCCGAGGACGACCCCGGCGAAATCGGCGAACTCTCCCGGGAGTTCAATCGAATGGCTGCCTCCATGGCAGGGATGCGGCAGGACTTGCTTAAAAACGCCGAGGAGTTGGAAAAACGGGTGGCGGACCGAACCGGGCAGCTTGCGATGGCCAACTTTGAGCTGGCCCACGAGATCACCGAACGCAAGCGCATCGAAGACGAACTCCGTTCCGCAAACGAATGGGCGGACGCCACCAACCGCGATCTGGCCCGGGAGATCGAGCTGCGCGGGCTGACCACGGTCGAACTGCGGGCGGCCAAAGGGGCTGCCGAAGCGGCAAACCGGGCCAAGAGCGAGTTCCTGGCCAACATGAGCCACGAGATCCGCACGCCCATGAATGGGATCCTCGGCATGACCGAACTCGTTCTGGACACGCCGCTTTCTCCTCAACAACGGGAGTATCTCAATATCGTGCGCGGCTCGGGGCAGGCGTTGCTCGATATTATCAATGACGTCCTCGATTGCGCCAAAATTGAGTCCGGAAAACTCGAACTGGAGTGCGTTCACTTTAGTCTGCGCGAACTGATCTTCGAATTGGTCAAGCCGATCGGGTTCGAAGCCGGCCAGAAGGGGCTTGAACTCGTTGCGGATTTGCCGGGCTCCGTGCCGGATTCGTTGATGGGCGACCCGATTCGGCTCCGCCAGGTGCTTATCAATCTGCTGGGCAATGCCGTGAAGTTCACCGAGGAAGGCGAAGTGATCGTCGCGGTGGATTCCACTCTGAACAGCGACGGCAAGCCCCTGCTGCGGTTCGCCATCACGGATACCGGGATCGGGATCGCGCCCGAAATGCAGGCCTCGGTTTTCGCCCCCTTTGTGCAGGCCGATGGCTCCACCACCCGGCGCTTTGGGGGGACCGGCCTGGGGTTGGCGATTTCCTCCGGACTGGTGGAGCAAATGGGCGGCCGTTTGACGGTGAAAAGCGAGCTTGGCAAGGGGAGTTGCTTCGAGTTTAGCGTGGCCTTTGAACGCGGACTGACCGTGGATACGGCGCAGCAGGCCAAGCCCGGAGAACTGCAGGGCCGAAGTGTGCTCATTGTTGACGACAATGCGGTGAGCCGAAGGGTGATCGAGGGAACGGTTCATGGATGGGGGATGCGGGCGGTATCGGTCGGACGAGAATTCGACGCCATTTGCGAACTGCGGAAATCGATGGAGTGCGGCGATCCGTTCGACTTCGTTCTGCTGGACACGGCCATGCCGGACAGCGACGGGCTGACGCTGGCCGAGCAGATGATCCTGCACCGGTCGGAGACTGCTCATCGCATTGTGCTGATGTCTCCTACCGTGGTCCAGCCGGATACAGCCGGGCGTATTCACGAGTTGGGCATTGAAAATGTGCTCAATAAACCGTTTGCCCAAATGGAACTCCAGAGAGCTCTGCTGGCCGCCTTGGGAGTAGCCATCGAGGGGCCTGCCTCCCGAAATGGAGCTCATCCCGCCTCCCGCGTGCTTCGCATTTTGCTTGCCGAGGACAACCCCATTAACCAGCACGTCGCCTCAAGTTTCTTGGCGTCCCGCGGGCATCAGGTCCAAGTGGTTGCGGATGGAGTTCAGGCAGTGGAAGCCGCGCAGCAAGCGGAGTTCGACGTGATTCTCATGGATGTGCAAATGCCCAAAATGGATGGATTTGAGGCGACAATCCGGATTCGGGCGCACCAGAGCCAATCCGGGCGGCGCGTCCCGATTGTAGCTCTGACTGCCCGCGCCATGAAAGGCGACGAGGAGAAATGCTTGCTCGGTGGAATGGACGCTTATATCTCCAAACCGTTTGCCCGGGCGGCCCTCATCAATGCCGTGGAAGCCGTTTTTAACGAGCAGCCCTCCTTTACTGCCTGACTTCCAGATACGTCGGCGCGTGGTCCCGCCCGCGACCATCCATTGTCTCGATCCGCATTTTCTTGAGGATGTAACCCTTCCCCTGGCGGTCATGCTGGACGCCGATCACGGCAAATCGCCTCACGAGTTTGCCGCCCGCGTAGCATTCCGCCCGCAATAGCCCGCCACTTTTTTCCACCCAAAGCCGGACCCGGTCGTATTGGGAATCGTCCTTGCCGGAAGGGACGGCATCGATCACCCAGCAGCGGCTTATGTTGATGTTTTCTTCTCCTGCGACTCTTGCCTTGTTCCAGTAGAGAAACTTCAAAGCGAGGTCTTCGTAGCTGATGTCTGTGCCGCGCACCAAGTCGTCGAGTTTGGCGCCGGTGATCTTTTCGCTTTTGCCGCTCCCGGTGATCCGGTCCAGGCGGGAACCGTTTTCACCCATCCGCAGCACAAACGCCTCGGGCGGATTGGAGAACTGGTAAGTGATGTTCCCGCCTCTCATCCGCAGCAGAAAAGGAATGCGGAGCGTCCCATCGGCGGTGGACATTTGGAGTTGCCCCGTCACGTCGCGGTTTTGCCCCGACTCATTGGCGCGCACCATGGCCAGGATTTGGCGGGCGCTGGCCTCCTGTGCGGCAGCTTGAGTAACCGCCGTGAACTGTGCGACACCCAGCATGAAGCCACCGAAAGCGTTGAGTTCCTGCGCATGGAGCGCGTCGAACGAGAAGGTCGCTCCCATCGCCCCGAGCATCAGGATCGCAATTCGTGCCTTTACTTGTTTTGGCCAGACCATAGTGTTCATATTTTCTGCCTTTCGGGATGGAGCAAAAGCTTTTTCTTCTAATCAATCGCCAGTGGACGAGTCCTGCGCTCGACCGGATCATGGCGACGCTGTCCAGTTTCGATTTCTGGACTCCGGTCCTGCTTTTATTGATCGTGGTTGTCGCGGTTTTTGGCGGTTTCAAAGCGCGCGCCCTGTTGCTGACACTCGCTTTGAGCGTCGGCATCGCCGATGGCGTGGTGGTGAACAGTCTCAAGTGCGTTTTCAACCGGCCCCGTCCCTGCCAGGCGCAAGCGGTGCGGGTCGTCAAATTGCAGAAGACCAGACCGGCGTTTTTCGCCGTCATTCGGCCCGCGAACGTGACCGCTTCGCAGCCGGAGTCGGGTGTGATCCAGGGGCGCTCCTTTCCATCCGGCCACACGACCGATAACTTCACCGCCGCCATGGTGCTGGCAGCGTTTTACCGGCGCCGGGGTTGGCTCTACTTTCCAATCGCCGCAGCCGTCGGCTATTCGCGCATCTACACCGGCTCCCACTGGCCGAGTGACGTATTCATTTCCGCGTTTCTTGGGTGCGGGCTGGGATTGCTGGGCGTGGCCGCCGCGGAAGCGTTTTGGCGGCGGCTGGGCGGACGCATCGCCCCGGCGTTGCATCGGGATCATCCGAGTTTGATCCAGGGCGCAGTTGACGGCAACCTACCCTCATGAACCGCCGGCTTCTTATCTTCCTGCTTTCGTTGACGGCGCTCCGCCTCTTTTTGGGGAGCCAGATGGAGCTTTCGCCCGATGAAACCTATTATTTCCAATGGTCCCAGCGGCTCGATTGGGCCTATTACTCCAAGGGGCCAGGCGTGGCGACGGCCATTTGGATAGGCACCAAGCTCTTTGGCCCCACCGCACTCGGCGTCCGCTTCTTAAGTCCGTTTTTCGCGTTGGGCACCAGCCTCGTTCTCTTTGCGCTCGCCCGGCGGCTTTATGGAAACTCGGTGGCGATCTGGAGCGTTTTGTTGCTGAACCTGACCCCCATTTTCCAGGCAGGTGGCTTGGTGATGACCATCGATGCGCTCTCGATTTTCTTCTGGGCGGCTGCGCTCTTCGCTTTCTGGCTCGCTCTGGAGCGGAGCCCGCGCTTTTCCTGGTTTTGGCCGCTGACCGGCGCCTTCATGGGACTCGGTTTTCTGGCGAAGTACACCAACGCGATGGAGTTGCTTTCGGTGGTTTTGGTGCTGGCGCTTACTCCCAGGTTACGCCAGGAGTTCCGGCGGCCTGGATTTTGGACGATGCTTGGAGTTTTTGTCCTGTCAGCGCTCCCCCCGCTGGTGTGGAATTCCCAGCACCACTGGATCACCGTTGAACATCTGCGGAGCCGGGGTGGGATTGATGGGCATACGGGCGGGTTTCATCCGGGCGCCGTTTTGAATTTTCTAGGCCTGCACTTCGGGGTTTATTCTCCACTGATTTTTGCCGCGATGCTGGCAGCGCTTTTCTGGGGGTGCCGCGAGGCGCGGGTGCATTTCAAATCCCGGTTTTTGGTGCTCTTCGCCCTGCCGCTGCTGGTCATGTATCTTTTGCTCGCGTTCAAGCGAACCGGGGAACCCAATTGGACCGCTCCTGCGTTTGTGAGCCTGGGCATTCTGACCGCCGCGTTCTGGCACGAACTTGCGCAGCGCCATCTCGCCGCCCGCCGATTTGCCGTTGCCACCCTGGCTTTGGGCCTGGCCATGAGTCTTTTCCTTTTCAATACCGATGTGGTCCGCCAGTTGGGATTGAAGTGGTCCTATGAAAAAGATCCCACCGGCCGCTTGCGTGGCTGGCAGACGGTGGCCATCGCCGTGGACGACCTCCGACACCGACTTGAAAAGGAGGGCGGCAAACCGCTCTTCCTGATCGCCAACAAATACCAGACCGCATCGAGCCTTTCGTTCTATCTTCCGGAGAAACGTTCGGATGGCCCGGGGCATCCCTCCGTTTACATCCCCGAGTCGCAGGCGATTGAAAACCAGTATTCTTTCTGGCCGCGTTATGACGAGATGATCGAACCGGTGGTGTTGGCCCGCCAGCTCCTTGCGCAAGCTAGCGATCCGGCCAAACACGACGCGTTGGCGGCGGCTTTGGCGGCGGCGACCGATCCGAAGCTATCCAAAGAAGGCAGTGAAGCGGACGCCCGCCGAAGAGCTCTCATCCGGGCGATGCTCGCAGTGGACCCGAAGTTGCCCCTGGACGAATACGCCAGCGAAGAGGCCGGGGTGAGCCTCTTCCACGGGCGCGATGCTCTATACATTACTGATCGGGCCGAACGGCGGCCACCCACCGCCATCAGAAGCGGCTTTGAAACGGTGGAACTCATCGCCCAATGGCAGGAGATGCGCCGTGGCCTGCCCTTGCGACAGATCCGGGTGTTCGCCTGCCGGAACTACCGGAGCTTGTCGCTGTAGCTGCCTCGCTCTGTCGAGGCGGCGATGTGGACCCCAGAAATGGGAGGCATGGGAGTTATGGGAGTTATGGGAGTTATGGGATCAGTCCCATGCTTCCCATATCTCTCCCATACTTCCCATTCTTCTCCTTTGCGCTTTTGGCGAGCTTGGCGCTAGCCTTTCGTTAATCCCTGTCGCTTAGTACCCGCTCGGACTTGCGGCTCCGCTCGGGCTCGGGCTCATGATGCCGCTCGGACTTGCGGCTCCGCTAGGCTGCTGGGATTTCATCTGGTGTTTGCCCTTTTGCCAGCCTTGGCCGCGTTCAGCAACCGCTTCGGGTGAGGCGCTCCTGGCCATCGCCAGATGATCTTGCAGGCCGGGAACCATCTTTCCGCTCCAGGACTTGATGTCCGGATCTTGAGCGCGCCGCGAAACGGCCTCGAAGAGCGAAATCGCGCGTTCATGGCCGATGATATTTTGTCTCAGGAAGGCCTTGTTGAATTCGCTTCCGCTCTTGCTCTCCAACCTTGAGAGCCTGCGCTGCTCGCGATGGTTGGGTTGCATAGTCAGTGAGACTCCTTTGTCGCTGGCGAGCTTTTGCAATTCTTGATTTGCCTTCGTGTGGTCGCTCACCAAGTGTTCTGCGATCTGGCGGATCTTCGGGTCCTGTGATTTCTGTAACGCAATCTTTCCGAGTTGCACTTCGCTGGCGTTGATCTCTGCCGCGCTCTGGAGGAAGTTTCGTTCCCCGGCAGTTAAATTCGTCTTTTCGCCAACGGCTTCCGGACGATTCGCTTGATGTTGTTTTGACGACTGTTGCTGAGTCTTGCCCTGCATTGTCGTGGCCCATGTGGTTCCGGTAAGGGCGACCGCGATTGCGGCGGCCCAAGCGGTTTTGGTAATGAATTTCATAGTGATTCCTTTGTGATGGCAGCCGTCCACTCAACGGAGAGGACGGTTGTATGAGCGTTTCGGGGAGGGCGCTATGCGCGGTTGTGAATTCGATTGCGAATTGGAGTATAGCATCGGCTTTTCTTTCCGCACGATTCCTGCTTAGAATCTCGCTGTGTTTAACGTCACCATCCTCGGCAGCGGCAGTGCGGGCAATTGTGCCTTGGTCGAGTCGAGCGGGTGCCGTTTGCTGATCGACGGCGGATTGAGTGCGCGCCAGATGACCACGCGCCTTTCAACCCTGGGGGTGGATCCCTGCACGATCGATGGCATTTTGCTCACGCACGAACACTCCGATCACGTCTCGGGGATGCGCGTTTTCTGCAAAAAAACCCCGATCCCGGTTTATTGCACGCGGCTTACGGCGGAAATACTCCGGAAAGAGGAATTGGCGCTCCATCAGGATGTGCGCCAATTCCAAACGGGCACGGATTTCGAAATCAGGGACATTATGGTCCACGCGTTTTCGGTTCCTCACGACGCCGTGGACCCGGTGGGTTTTGTGCTCCGCCACAGCGACGGCTCGCTCGGATTTCTGACCGATCTCGGCAAATGCACCCATCTCGCCCGGGAGCGGGTGAGGGGAGTGAACACGCTCGTCATCGAGACCAACTACGACGAGAAGCTGCTTCAGAACGACACTCGCCGGCCCTGGGCGATCAAGCAGCGGATCATGTCCAGCCATGGTCACCTCTCCAATACCGCTGCCGCCAGCGAAGTCGAAGAGATGCTCGCGCACGGCTTGAACCGCGCCATCCTTTGCCACCTCAGCCGCGACTGCAACACGCCCACCCTGGCGGTCGATACCGTGCGGGCCCGCGTGACTGCCGCCGGAGCCGGGGAAACCGTGGAGGTTTACTGCTCTTCGCAGACCGAGGTGAGCCCGCGGTTTGCGGTGGGACCTTGAGGAATGGGAAGTATGGGAATTATGGGAAGCATGGGAGAAATCCCATAACTCCCATGCTTCCCATAACTCCCATTCCCCTTTACCTGATCTTCACATGCCGCCGCAGATACGTCGGGACGTCCAGGTCTTGTCCGTCCACGATGGTCGGCTCACTCTTCTCAAAGCGACCGCGCGTGACTGGCTCAAACTGCATCGTTTCTTGCAGGGGAGTTTTCGGTGCGGCAGGTGGGGGTGCCGGCTGAGAAATCGGGGGGCGCAGGGCCGGGGCGCGCAGCTTTTCCGGGACTGGCGCTGGAGCAGGCTCCGCAATCGGTTCCTCGGCGACAGGCTGCGGCTCGATCCGTTTCGTTGCAGGCGCGGGCTTTGGTGCGGCGGGCCGCTGCAACATTCTGCCGGGGACCGGCTTGACGATTCGTTCGGCTGGCTCACGCGGGGTCCGTGCGGGTGGCGCGACCGGTTCTTCTCCAAAGAGCGAAGTCTGTGCAGCCCACGCGGAACTGCGGGGTTTCTCGGGCTTCTCCGGTGCGGCGGCGGGCAGGACGCCCACGCTCCGTTCTGAGATTTCGGTGATTCCCTCTTCTTCGGGCACGGTTTCCTCGAACTCCACCGCAGGCTCAACGGCCTCGTACGGCGCGGCAGCTTCGTCCTCTGCTTCAAAAACTGACGCCACGTCCTCCGGGATCTCTGAGATCGGCTCGAACCGTTCCGGCTCGGCCACGACCCGGGCGGCGGGCGCGACGCGGGCTGGTTGCCCTGCGGGAAGCACACGGGTGGCGCGCTGCTGGACTGCGCCTGCTTCGTCTGCGGAAAGCGAACTGAGTATGGTCACGGTGAGTCGGCCCGCCAGTTCGGGATCGACTGCCGCCCCGAACAAGATCCGGGTGCGGTCATCGATCTGACGATTGAACTCTTCCATCAGGAGTTGCACCTCGTCGAGGGTCATTTCCGGGCCGCCGCTGACCTGGACGAGCACCGCTTCGCAATCGCGCAGCAGCCGGCCTTTGTCCATGAGCGGGTTTTTCAGGGCGCGAGCCAGAGCGTCGTAAGGGCGGTTGTCGCCTGTTGCTTCCCCATATCCGAAGAGGCATCGCGAGTTCACAGAACTCAGCGCCGCCTGAAGTTCGTCAAAGCCAAGGTGGATCAAGCCGTTTCTGGCAAGCATCGCGGCGATGGCTTGCACACTTTGGCTGATCGTCAGATCGGTCGCGACAAACGCCTGTTGGATGCCCGCTTTGGGGGGTAGGGTTTCGGCCATCCGATCGTTTTCGAAACAGATCACAGCATCCGCATATTGCTGGATAGGCGCGAGGGCTTCCGCGGCTTGCGTCACGCGGCGTTTGCCTTCGAACGCGAACGGAAGGGTGACGACCGCAATCACCAGGGCGCCTGCTTCACGGGCAAGTTCCGCAATTACGGGCGCTGCGCCGGAGCCGGTTCCGCCGCCCAATCCGGCCAGGAGGAACACTAAGTCGATCCCTTCAAGGGCGGAGCGGATTTCATTCAGCGATTCCTCAGCGGAGGCGCGCCCGAGTTCGGGATCGCCCCCCGAGCCGAACCCTCGCGTGGCGGTATGGCCGAGCTGCACTTTCTCCCCGGCAACGGAGGCGGTAAGCGCCTGCGCGTCGGTGTTCATGGCGATGAGATGAACCGGGTTCACGCCGTCGAGAACCATCCGGTCGAGGGCGTTGGCGCCCGCGCCGCCGATTCCGACGATCTTGATTGTCCGGGCGGAGGCATTGGAATGCCTGGGGGTGAGTTCGATCATAGGGTGGGAGCTGTTATTCCGAAAATGCGGATCGAAGCGGCAGGGATGCCGCTTCTACTGTAGAAGCGGCTTCCAGCCGCTCCTCTGTGGTGAACGCCGTCATCGTTTCCCAAAAAGATCTTTGAGCTTGCCGATGATCCCGCGCTTGGCCGGGCGGTTGGCGTAGCACGCCTGGGCATAGCGAAGAATGCCGATGGCGGAGGCAAGCTGCGGGTTTTCGGAGGCGGCGGTCAGGCCGGAAGTCGATTGGGCATGGGCGATCTGGACCGGCATGTTGAAAACTTCCTGGGCCAATCCGCCGATGCCGCGCAGATGAGAGCAGCCGCCGGTGATCACCACTCCTGTCCCGATCATCGGCAGATACGGCCCCTCCTCGATGCTCCGTTTGAGCATCTCGAAAGCTTCGCGCACGCGCAGGTGAATGATGGTGTTTAGCTTTTCGCGCTCGATCCCGCGACCCACGAAACCGACTTCGTCTTTCAGGAGAATCGTATCGCCGGGGGGCGCATTGCCGATCGTGGCGTCGCCTTCTTCCATCTTAAGCCGTTCGGCCTTGGCCATGGGAATCCCCAGCCCCATTGAGATGTCGTTGGTGATATGGTCGCCGCCGACCGCGAGCACGCCGCTCTGCTTTACCGCCCCTTCGACATAGAGAATGTAATCGGTCGTGCCGCCGCCGATGTCGATGACCAATGCGCCCAAATCCTTCTGCTGTTGGCTGAGAACCACTTGCGCTGAGGCCAGCCCGTTGAAGACCACGTCCTCGACTTCCAGTCCGATCTCTTTGACGCAGCGGACCGCGTTTTTGATCCGGTTGCCGATGCCATGAATGATGTGAAAATCGGCCTCCAGCATGCGTCCAAGCAGTCCGGTGGGATTCAGCACGCCGTCCTGGCCGTCCACATAATAGTGCTGGAGAATGGTGTGCAAAAAGGCGTTCTGTTGCGGGATGCTGACGTCGCGCGCGCTGATGGCCACGTCTTCGCAATCGATCTCCTCGATCTCCTCGCGGTCCTCCGGCAGATTGACGCAGCCGCGGTTGTTGAAAGAGCGAATATGGCCGCCGCTCACGCCGACGAAGACGTTTTTGATCGTGACATCGCTTTTGTCCTCGGCCTCGGCGAGCGCATCGCGCACGCAACTCAGCGCCGTGTCGAAATCGACAATCTCCCCTTTGCGTACGCCACGCGAGGGAGTCATGCCTACCCCCAGAATCTTGATCGGGCCGTCGGCTTTCGCTTCGCCCACGACAACGCAGATTTTCGAGGTGCCAATTTCAAGTCCGACCAGGATGTTGTCTTTTCCCATTCGTCAGTTAGTGGTTTGGAATTAGCGCGGCGACGGGTTGCATGGTGCGCATGGGATTTACCGGCAGAGCCCGACGGATCACCGGTTCGGCCCGCCGGATTTCCGGCTCGACTTTCTTCTTGCTCAAAGCGGCGCGTTTTTTCGCCTCGGAACTCTTAACGGAGGCTGTGCGACTGCCCGACGAGGGGCTCGATTTTTCAATCTTATCCGATCCGCCGGGCTTCGCGACCGGGTTTGCGGGCTTGTCGGTTTTGACCGATTCCTCCGCCACGGGTTCCTGGGCGCCTGGAACAGCAAAGGTCACCGGGATGTTTCGTTCCACCATCAAATTGACCGTCTGCAGATCCCGGTGGGTGTTGTAGGTGTAATCCAGCACGGCTCCCAAGCGCTCCAACTGGCGGTCCACGTTATCCAGGCCAAAGGTGATTTTTGCGCGCTTTGCATCGGTGGCGATCATGCAATAACCTTTGGAGAGATCGATGCTTTGGAGCTGAAACCGGTTCGCGTCGCCGTTCTGGCGGATAAGTTCAAGCGCGGAGAGGACCTCCGGATTGTCCACGACTTCTCCCGGCGGAAAATTCTCGGCATCGACTCCGTAGATTGACGGCAGGCGCAGGTATTCGGCCATCTGGCGCTTGGGCTTGAAGACCACCCCGGCGCTATCGATCAGGGACGACTTCTCGGAGGCCGACGGATCGTCAGTCTGGGTGCTGGCCAGCCACGCCACTGGACGGCGCTCATTGATTTCGATAACGATCTTGTTTGGAAGCACCCGCTGCAATTCAACGTGCTTCACTTGGGGCAGACCGGCAAGGGATTCGCGCGCTTTGGCCAGGCTGATGTTGAAGATATTCGTGCCCATCTTAAGCCCCGCCGTGTTGAGCACCACGTCGCGGGAGATGGCCGATCCGTCATTGGTGATTTCCACTGTGGCTAGACTATATTCTGGATTTCGCCAGAAGCACCGGCGCAAGCCCTCGCGCACGCCGTAAAAGCTTCCACTGATCAGTGCGGACGCCAGCAGAAGCTTGCAGGTCCAAACCATGAGCCAGCGGTTGCGTTGCTGGTTGGCCAGTTCCGAGCGAATCTTAACCTCTAGAAGGTTCTGCGTTTTTAACCTGCGGCTGGCGGGCCGACGAAGGTTGGCAAGGGGTTTGCGACGGTTTTTCATACGCGGAATCGGGAGAGGGAGAGTTCGACAATGCGCTCGCAGAGTTGAGCGTAACGGATTCCGGCAGCCGCGGCGGCTTCGGGCAACAAGCTGGCCTGGGTCATGCCGGGGATGGTGTTGATTTCCAGAACGACAGGTTCACCGTCGGGCCGCAGCAGGATGTCCACGCGGGAATAGACTTCCAAGCCCAGGGCGCGGTGGGCGGCCAGGGCCGTTTGCTGCATGCGGAAGGTGGTGTCGAGGTCGAGGGGAGCCGGGCAGTAATGGTCGGCCGCGCCTTTGCCCTGCGGATCGAGAAAAGGGTATTTGTTATTGAAATCGTAGAAGCCTTGCTTGGGCTTGATCTCAATGACGGGGAGCGCGAGATCGCCCAGGATGCCGATCGTCAGTTCACGGCCCGGCACAAATTCCTCGACGAGGAGTTCGTCGGCATATTTAGCGGCATCCTTGACGGCGGCCGCCACTTCCTCGGGCGTCTTTACAATGAACACGCCGACACTGGAGCCTTCCTTTGGCGCTTTGATCACATACGGCAGAGGCAAGGTCGGCGTCTGGCCGGCGCGCACGACTTCATACTTCGCGGTCGGCACTCCTGCCGCTACGAAGCAAGCTTTGGACTGGAGCTTGTCAAAGGCTCGCTCGCTTCCCTCAACCCCTTCGCCGGTATAGCGAATGCCCCGCGCTTCGAGTTCGCGTTGGATCTGGCCGTCTTCGCCGAACGTGCCGTGGACCGCGTTAAAGGCGATGTCGATTCCCGCCGGCAATTCGAAGCCGGGGCCGGTCACGTCGATTTCGAGCACTTCAGCGCCGAGTTCCCGCAGCGCCCCGGCGACACCCGCTCCCGTCGCCATCGAGACCGGGCGTTCGGAGCCCGGGCCGCCTTTAAGAACTGCGATGCGTTGATTGGAAAGGGTGGACATAAATTTACGGTTGGAGGAACGTTGGCTCCGCCTGGCCGACGATCCGCACCTCGGGGATCAGTTCGATCCCGCGCTGAAGCAGGGCGGTAGTCTTCACATGCTCGACCAGTTTGAGGACATCGGCTGCCGTTGCGCCGCCGTCGTTGACGATAAAATTGCCGTGCTCTTCCGAGATGCGGGCGCCGCCGATCCGGGTGTTTTTCAAACCAAGTTCATCGATCAGTTTGCCGGCGGGCAATTCCGCAGGATTCTTGAACGCGCATCCGGCGCTCGATTCCCTCGGCTGCGCGCCGCGCCGCTTCTGGATCGAATCCTCAAGCAAGCGTGTGATTTCTTCTGCCGACGAAGCGTGCCCTTCGAAAACCGCCGAGATGGCATACTGTTTCTCGAGGCTCGGAACGCCGCGGTAGCGCACGTCGAGATCGGCGGGAACCTTGTTGAGGATCTGGCCTTCGGAATCCACGACCTGCAGCGACGTGACCTGGCGAAAAGTCTCGCCGCCCATCGCTCCGGCGTTCATGCGCAGGGCGCCCCCGACGTTTCCGGGAATGCCTTCCATCCACTCGAACCCGCCGATGTTCGCCGCTTTGGCCGCCATCGCAAGCTCTTTGAGCTTCACGCCGGCGCCTGCGAAAATCTTAAGGCCGTCGATTTCCAAGCGGTGGAACTCTCCCTTGCCGAGATGGACCACGACTCCGGAAATGCCGCCGTCCAGGACCAGCATGTTGGAGCCGCGCCCGATCACCATGAGTGGAATGGCGTTCTGGTTGCAATGTGCGACCAGCCGCGCGAAGCCTGCCTCCGTTTCGGGCTCGGCCCAGAACTGGGCGGGCCCGCCGATGCGGAATGTGGTGTGCTTGGAGACCGGTTCATACAGCCGGATCGCTCCTTCGCCCATCACGCCCTGGAGTTCTTCAAGCACCGCCAGGTCGCGGGCAATGATTGAGCCTTGCTCGTGAATGTTGCCGGCGCCCAGGCTCAAGACGCAGTCGCCGGGTTCCAGCATCCGACCCACTTCCACCACCATCTGAGCGCGATCTGGCACATAGTGGCCGCCGTGATGGCCGTGCGCCGCCATGGCGTCGGCGATTGTCTGGCCAGTCACCCCGGGAAGCGGCGGTTCGCTGGCGGGATAAATATCCGCCAAAAATACCGTGTCGGCATCATCGAAAGCCGAGCCAAACTCATCCTTCAGCTTGAGCGTCCGCGTGTAGCGGTGCGGCTGGAACATGGCGATGATCCGCTTGCAGCCGCCTGCGCGGGCCGTCGCCAGCGTGGCGCGGATCTCGCTTGGGTGATGCGCGTAATCGTCCACAACCAAAAAGCGTTCGCTGCGATACTTGAGTTCGAACCGGCGGCGAGCACCCCGGAAGGAGGCGAGCGCCTCCGCGATTTTTTCAAACGGCACGCCGAGTTCGGAGGCCAGCGCGATGACGCTCAGCGAGTTGCTGACGTTGTGGCGGCCGGGGACATTGAGCACCACTTCGCCCAGAAGTTCGTTCCGGCCAAAGACCTCGAACCGCGATTGGAAATTCGCGGTTTGGAGATTCGCGAACCGGTAGGCGGCAGCCTCGCAGGCTCCGAAGGAAATCGAGCCGGGCCGGTTTGCGCAGAGCCGCAGCGCGTGAGGATCGTCGGCGCAATAGAAAATGCTGCCACGGGTCTGCCCCATGAGTTGATTGAAAACGTCCTCGATGGCCGCGAGGTCTTCGTAGTAATCGAGGTGTTCCTCCTCGATATTCAAAATGATGGAGTGCTCGACGTGGTAATTCGCGAGCGTGCCGTCGCTCTCGTCTCCCTCCGCCACAAACCATTCGCCGGCTGCGTCCCAATGCGCGTTGGTGTTGAGGATCGGAATCTCCGCGCCGACATAATGCGAAGGCTGAAGGCCGCCCACCCGCAAGACGTGAGCCGCCATCGAGGAGGTGGTGGTCTTGCCGTGCATCCCCGCCACGACCACTCCGCGCTTGCACTGCATGATGGCGGATAAAGCGTCCGCGCGGCGCACCATGTTGAGCCCCAGCCGGATCGCCTCGTCATATTCGACGTTTCCGGGGCGGATGGCGGACGAAAAAATTACCAGGTCGGCGCCAGTGACATTCGCGGCGGACTGGGGCTGATGGAATTCGAGCCCGAGCCGTTGAAGCCGCTCGATCTCGATCGTTTTGACCTTGTCCGAACCGGAAACGCGGTGCCCCAAAGCGAGCAGCAGACCGGCAATGCCGCTCATTCCCGAGCCGGCCACTCCGATCAAGTGGGTGTGCAAGTCACCCCCGACCAGAATGTCTGCTAACGCTTTGGTAATTATCTTCATCAAGTGCCTTCAACAATGTTCGCAACGCGGGCGGCGGAATCCTGTGGCGAGAGGCGTCCGCAGCGGCTTGCCATGGTGGACAACTGTCCGGAATTCTCTGCCAAACTCCGAATAATCAGGCCAAGCGCTTCGCCGTTGGTTTCGGCCTCATTTAATAGCGTGGCAGCCCCTGCGCGTGCAAATATTTCCGCATTAAAAAACTGATGATTTTCAGCGGCCGCCGGATACGGGATTAGAATCGACGGAAGATGGAAGTGCGAGATCTCCGCGAGGCTGGCCGCCCCGGAGCGGGCGATGACCAAATCCGCCGCGCTGTAGGCTGCTTCCATCCGATGACAAAAGGCTGCGACGTGATTCGGAATCGATCCGGCTTGGAAGGCTGTCCGCATCGCGGTTTCGTCCTGGGCGCCCGTGAGGTGGATGATCTGGAGCGGTGCGCCTTTGAGTTTGGGAAGCGCCTGCCTGACGGCTTCGTTGATGCCGTGGGCGCCCTGGCTGCCGCCCATCACAAGCAAAGTGGTGGGACCGCGCCTAAGTCCGAATTCGGCAAGCGCTTTGTCCTTGGCCATCGGATGAACCAGTGAACGGCGGATGGGCGTTCCGGTGACTTCACACCGCGCCCGACCGAAGTGGCGCTTGCACTCCTCAAAGCCGACGAGAACGACATCGACCAGCCGGGCATTGAGCCGGTTCGCCTTGCCGGGGATGGCGTTCGACTCATGCACAAACGTTGGAATGCGCCGCAACTTGCCGGCCAGGATCGGTGCGGTCGAAGTGAAGCCGCCCATGCCGAGCACGGCATCGGGCTTGAACTCGGCGAAAATCTGCCGGCACGGACTGAGGCTCGCGTTGAACTGCTTGAAAAACTTCAGCATGGCCGGCGAAAGCAGCTTCGGCATGCCAATGCTGGGCAGCGTTTCGAAGCGGAAATCCGTGCGGCCTTTGGTCGCGAGGGCATCGACCTCTTTTTCGGAAATGAAAATCAAAACCTCATGGCCGCGTTCGCGCAGCACCTCTCCCACGGCCAATGCCGGAAACAGGTGTCCCCCAGTTCCTCCCCCTGCGATTGCAAACTTCATTTTTTAGATTCGAGGCGTGCCTCCCGGCGAATGCTTCATCTTGACGCGGACCGTTCGTTCGCTGATGCCCTGGCGATAAATGTTGAGCAGGATGCCGACCCCGAGTAGACAGAACACGAGGCTTGAACCGCCGTAGCTGATGAAGGGGAGGGTGATCCCTTTGTTCGGCAACACGGCAGTGGTCACGCCGATGTTCAAGGCGGCTTGAAGGGCGAACATGACGACAATTCCAAACCCGAAAAGCATCCCGAATCGATCCCGTGAATTCAATGCGATCGCCACCCCGCAAATGATCATCAACACATAACAGAAAACGATCAACAGCGTGAATCTGAGCCCAAGCTCTTCACCGATCATCGGGAAAATGAAATCGGTATGCGCGAACGGAAGGAACTGCATTTTCTGGCGTCCGTTGCCAAGTCCGAGTCCTTCGACGCCGCCGGAGCCCAAAGCGATCAGGCCATTGTACTGCTGGCCACCCGCGCCCTCCTTGTATTTTTCGAGGTCCCGGAAAGCGATCAACCGGCTGACGCGCTCCGGAATTTTATAGGCGATGAAGAGGATTCCTCCGACGCCCAATGCAGGCATGGGCAGCAGGTAATAGAGCCGGACGCCCGCGATGAACAGGACGAGAAAGGCGGTGCCGCCAATGAGAGCGGTGGTTCCAAGGTCGGGCTCTTTTGCGATCAGCCCCATAAGCACGCCAACGATCAACAGCGGAAAAAGAACGCCCTTCAAAAACTCCCGCGATTTTTCTTTCTGTTCAGCAAACCAGGCCGCCAGGAAGGCGACGGCTGCGAGCTTGCCAATCTCCGACGGCTGGAAGGAGAACCCGCCCAGTTTCAACCACCGGTGGGACCCATTGATTTTGTGGGTGAAAAAGCAGAGAACGAGGAGGACGATGGCAACGCCAAACCAGTATTTCCAGGTCTTCTGCCAGAACTGGTATTCGACGCATGCGCCGACACAGCAGGCCACCAGCCCAACCGCAAGCCACATCAACTGTCGCTTGACGAAGAAGAACGGATCGCCATGGGCATCCTGCGCGAACGCACCCGTGCTGAAGAGCATGACCACCCCGGTGACCACCATGGTAGTCACCGAAAGCAGGAGACCGAGGACGGCTTTTTTCATGCCATGCGCCCTCCGTGAAAACCGGGAAAAGTCCGATGCGATGTGAACGCGATACAGGCTTCCAGCCTGTTATGTGGGTGCCGCGCGCTCTGCATCGGAACAGGCTGGAAGCCTGTGTCACGGTCCAGTCCCCCCCGCGTGCGCTCGTTCCCAATCTCCTGATTGGGAACGCACTTGTCTTCGAATCTCCGATTCGTGAACCTTTCGCCAGCGATGGAGCGTAAGGAGTCCACAGTCCCCGCTTCGCGTTTTGCGCCCCACGCGTCCTCGTTCCCAAGTTGCACTTGAGGACGAGGGGGAATTTTTAGCGCCAAAGGCGCGACCCCATACCAGCCTGGGGCAACGCCCCAGGTTTTCGATCCAGAGACATCCAGGGCTGAAGGCCCGAACCATCGCATAGCGCACGGAATAGCACGGGCCTTCAGCCCTAATTTGATGTCCCAACTTTCCTGGGGCGTTGCCCCAGGCTGGTATGGGACGGACCTTTGGTCCTCAGCGCGTTCCCAATCAGTTCCGCCCCCGGCGGCGTGCCTTGCCGGACCATTCGTTGAGAAAACGTGGAGGTGGCAATAGACCTCTGGCGTTTCCGGTGCGCCATCTAAGGCGGCAGAGGACTGCCGCACTCCAAGGCGCTGGCGCGCTCCCGACGGCGATGCGCGAAGCGCCTTTGAGTGCGCTAGTCCTCTAGCGCCTTGCGAAGCGCCTCGATACACAAGGTTTCCAGTCACTCCCAAACCAAGTTTCAAGTCAGTCCCGCCCCCGGTTGCGTGTCTTGCCGGGTCATTCGTTGAGTAAACTATACACCTGAGCACCGCGCGAAATTTAGGCTCCGTAGTAGAAGCGGCTTCCAGCCGCTTTCCCCGGGAACGAAGCGGCAAGGATGCCGCTTCTACTACCCGGCGAGACTCTCGCCGCAAACCAAGTTCCCAATCAGGAGATTGGGAACGAGCGCGCGTCGTGTGTGTCGCGCACTCGGGTCTCGCCTCTAAATTTCCGAAGGGCATCCGGGTAATGAGTCAATTAGTTGACTGATGCCCTGAACTTCGCCGGCACATGCAGCTTCTGGCCGATCTGAAGCTTGGTCGGATCGTCGATCCGGTTGAGCTTGATCAAATCGTTATAGGCCACATGGAGCTTCTTGGCGATGCGCTCCGGGTTGTCTCCTTTGGCAACGGTATAAGTCGTGCCGGAATCGCGCGGCCCATCCTTTGCCGCAATGGGTGCGGGCGCAGGTTTTTGGTTCACGACAGGTTCCACGGTTTTTGCCGGAGTCTGGACCAACGCAGCGGCTGTGGCCGGAGCGGCGATAACCGGCAGCGGGGCTGCTTTCGGCGTGGCGGTGGTCACCGGCTTTTCAGCTTCCTCCACAACCGCGGGCCGGTGGGCCTTGACGGAGTTGAAAGCGTAAATGCCGCCGACGGCGACCAAGTGCAACACCAGCACGACGATAAACGCGCTGGAGAGCTTCATGGTCGGCTCCTCCTCTTCGAAGTCGCTCGGTTGAGCGCGCCGGGCAGTAGCCGTGGCACGCATTTTCTGTTTGGGTTTCAACAGGGGCAGTTTCATAAGGCAGCTTGCTAGGTTAGTGACTGGACCAGGTCGCGGAATTGGCCGCCGCGGTCGGCGTAACTTTTGAACATGTCGAAGGAAGAGGTGCCGGGAGAGAAGAGGACGACATCCCCGGCGCTTGCGCGGGAATGCGCGAGTTGAACGGCTTCGGCCAGGGTTGTGGCGCGTTCGCAGCGGACCGCCGGCTCCCAGACTCCAGCGATTCGCGAGGCCATTTCGCCGATAAGAATCGCGCATCGGGACTTGCTGGCCACGAGTTCGGCAAGGGTGTCGAATTCAAATCCCTTGTCCTTCCCTCCGGCAATCAGCACCACGGGGCGGGTCTCCGACAGCAGCGCTTTTTCCAGCGCATCAAGGTTGGTCGCTTTCGAGTCGTTCACGTAATCGACTCCCGCGAGGGTGCGCACCAGCTCGCAACGGTGCGGCAAGGCTTTGTAGGAGCAGAGCGACGCGATCATCGGCCCGTATTCCAGGCCGCGAACCATGCCGATCGCCAGCGCGGCCATCAGGTTTTCCGCATTGTGCAGACCCCGCAATTGCGTGTCGGCCATCCGCAGCACGGGCTGGCTCTTGAAATGGATGACCCCGTCGCGGAAATCGAAATCGCCGCCGGTTTCATACGCGCTGAACGTGATCTTGCGCGCCTTGATCGGCGGCAGCTTGTCGCCGAGTTTGACGATCGCGATGTCTTCCTCGGTCTGGTTTTCGAAGATGCGAATCTTGGCCGCGTAGTATTCCTCCATGGAGGAATAGCGGTCGAGGTGATCGGGCTGGAAATTGAGCCAGACGCTGATCGTGGGTCGGAAGTGTTGAATCGTCTCCAACTGGAACGAGCTGACTTCGAGCGTCATCACGTCCAGGTTGCGGCTCTCGCCGACGCTCGCGGCGAATGCGGGTCCGATGTTTCCGGCGGCCAGGGTCCGCACTCCGCAGGCATTGAGCATCCGTTCCACGAGTTGGGTCGTGGTGGTCTTGCCGTTGGTGCCGGTGATGGCGATCACGGGGCAGGCGCAGAGCGTGTCGGAAACTTCCAGTTCGCCTAGAATCGGAATGGCTTTGGCAACGATATTGCGAACCAGCGGCACCACGGGATCGATACCAGGGCTGAGCACGCAAAGGTCGTATTGAGTCGGGTCGCTGTCGGCTGCGTTTCCGAGCAGGACAGCGATGCCGTCGGCCCGCAGTTTGTCCGCGGCGGCGCGAATCCTTTCATTGTCGCCGCTGTCGAGAACGTTCACAAGCGCGCCCTCGCTCTTGAGCAGCCGCGCGACGGCTTCTCCGCTTGAGCCGAGGCCGAGAACTGCGATTTGCTGGTTTGCGTAGTTCTTCATTTAACGAAGCTTGAGGGTGGCAAGCGCCAGGAAGGCGAACATGATCGAGAGAATCCAGAAGCGGACGATCACGGTGTTTTCCTTCCAGCCGAGCAACTCGAAATGATGGTGGATGGGCGACATGCGGAAGATCCGTTTGCCGGTGAGTTTGAAGCTGGCGACTTGCAGGATCACCGAGAGCGCTTCGATGACGAAAATCCCGCCCACGACGAGCAGGAGCAGTTCCTGTTTGGTGCAGATGGCGACCACCCCGAGCACGCCGCCGATGGCCAGCGAGCCGGTGTCGCCCATGAAGACGCGGGCCGGGTGGCAGTTAAACCAGAGGAAGCCCATGCCGGCGCCGACCAGCGAGAGGCAGATGACCGAAAGCTCGCCCGCCTGTGCGTAAAAGGGGATCCCCAGGTAAGTGGCGATCTTGGCGTTGCCGGCCGCGTAGGCGATGATGGAATAGGCGAACGCTGCGGTAATGGTGCAGCCGGTGGCGAGTCCGTCGAGTCCGTCGGTCAGGTTGACCGCGTTGGAAGCCCCCACGACCACGAGGGCGAAAAAGAGGAAGGTGAACCAACCGAGATTATGCACCACCGGTTCCTTGTAGAACGGCACGAAGAGCTCCCGGGCCTGGACCTGGAGCGCCGGGTTCAGGAGAAAAAATGCGGTCACGATTCCCGCGAGCGTGAACTGCGCCAGCAGCTTGAGCCGCCCGGACAGCCCGTCGGATTTCTTCTTGGTGACTTTGATGTAGTCGTCGATGAATCCGATCAACCCCAGCCAGACCATCGAAAAGAGCGCCAGCCAGACAAACTGATTGTCGGGCCGAGCCCACAACAGCGACGAGACCGCCACGGACCCGAGCAAGAGCACGCCACCCATGGTCGGGGTGCCGCGTTTGCCCCCGTGCAGTTCGGCGAGTTTGTGGACTTCCTCTTTGGTCCGAATCGGCTGGCCAAGTTTCAGCCCGATCAGCTTGCGAATGACCAGGTTGCCAAAAATCAGGCAAAGGAAAAACGAGGTCATGGCCGCAGCCACGGCGCGGAACGTGATGTACTTGAAAACGTTGAAGCCGTCGATCTGCTCGCTGAGTTTGTGTAGGTAAAAGAGCACTGGAAAATTAGCTGGGCGAAGTGGGTGAAACGAACGAAGGATGAGTCAGCACCCGTTCCATGCGGGCGGAACGGCTGCCTTTAATGAGGACGATGTCTCCGGCGCGCGCACGCCAAGCCAGGAGTTCGGCGGCGGCATCGACATCGGCGACTGGAAAAACTTGCGCCATGCCTTGCTGACGAGCGGCTTCAGCGATCAATCCGGCTTCGTCGCCGACGGTGATGAGCAGGTCGACCCCAGCCTTGGCCGCAGCTTCGCCCACCGAGCGGTGGCCCGCTTCGGACTCGGAACCGAGCTCGCCCATTCTTCCAAGGACAGCAATCTTGGAGCCTTTTGTCGGCAATGAAACCAGGGTCCGCAACGCGGCCCTCATCGAGTCGGGATTGGCGTTGTAGCTGTCATCCAGAATGTGGATGCCGCGCACGGTCTTCTGCTCGAGGCGCCCCTTGGTCAGGCAGCTCTTTTCCAGACCGGCGGCGGCGGCGGCAAGCGACACGCCGAACACGCGCCCGGCGGCGATGGCAAGCAGCGCGTTTTCAATCATGTGCCGACCGGGAACCGGCAGCAGCAATTCAATGTCTTCGTTTCCTGCGTGAACGGCGATGCGGCTGCCCTCGAAACTCGTTTCAAGAATCGTGGCCTGAACGTCGCCGCTTTCGATGCCGGTCAGCACCGTGGTCGCTTTCGCGCGGGCGGCGAGGGAGGCGCTGAAGTCGTCCCAGGCATTCAGGATAAGATGACCGCTTGCGGGCAGCGCTTCGGCCAGCATTCCTTTTTCCTGGGCGATGCCAGCCTGGCTCCCCATGAACTCGATGTGGGCCACGCCGATGTTCGTAATGATCGCCGCATCCGGAGCCGCCATCGCGGCCAACGGCGCGATTTCGCCGGGGTGATTCATCCCCATCTCAAAAATGCCGATCTCGTCCGTTGCACTTGCCCGGAGCATCGTCAGCGGGAGGCCGATGTGATTGTTGAAATTTCCCTCGGTTTTGACGACGCGGAATTTCTCAGAGAGCACGGCGGCGGTGAAATCCTTGGTGCTGGTCTTTCCGCTGCTGCCGGTGATGCCGATGACGCGCAACGGCAGCGAGGCCCGGTAATTGGAAGCGATGGCTTGCAAGGCCGCCAGGGTGTCGGCCACGCGAATGATGCCAATATGGGCCGGCAGTTCCGCCGCGAAAGTTTCATCGACCACGGCGGCTGCGGCCCCGCCTTGAGTCGTGGCTTCCTGGACAAACGCATGACCGTCGAACGTTTCTCCGCGCAGGGCGATAAAAAGATCGCCCGGCTGGACCGCCCTCGAATCCGTATTCACGCGCGCGATAGTCTGCTCCGGGTTGCCCTGTGTGAGCATCCCGGACGACCATTGCGCCAGAAGTTGGAGTGAGGTTGGATCCATGCGGACGTTGTTCTTAGTGGCGTGTGTTTAGGGAGAGGGGCTGAGCGTGAATCTTGGACGCCATTGGCAATCGGTTGAAAACGGAGGGCGATTCACCCAACCGCAGCCGCGCATAACGTGCTCCGCGCATTCTGCGGCTGAGTTCCAAATGTTTTTTTTGAGTTCCAGTTTCCAGGTTCATGGGAGGATCAATCTTGGAGTTCCACGGGCTTGGCTTCCACCGCGACTCTTGCAATGGCCAGGTCATCGAAAGGGATCGTGTGGTCGGCAAATTCCTGGTAGGTCTCGTGGCCTTTGCCGGCCAGCAACACGATGTCTCCGGGCTGAGCCATGGAGATGGAGCGGTAAATCGCCTCGCGCCGATCTTCGATCACTTCGACGTTTGAGCCACGGAATCCGGCCTTGATGTTGTCGATAATCGCCGCCGGGTTTTCCTTGCGCGGATTGTCCGAGGTCACGATGGCCCAGTCGGCCAGGCGTTCCACGGCAGCGGCCATGAGCGGGCGCTTGGCCTTGTCGCGATCCCCGCCACAGCCAAACACAACGATCAACCGGTTCGGTTGGAGATCGCGCAACGTCTTCATCACGTTGGTCAATGCGTCGTCGGTATGGGCGTAATCGACGAACACCCGGAACTGCCGTTTGACAGGAACCGGTTGCAGCCGGCCCGGAACACTCGGGGCGCTCGCCAAGGCTTTGATGGCGGTGCGAAGATCGACGCCGAGGCTCGCGGCCCCTGCCAGCGCGGCCAGTGAATTATAAACATTGAAGGCGCCAATCAGCGGCACCCGGACCAGATAGGTCTTTCCGTGCGCGTTCAACTGGTATTGCGTCCCGGAGAAATCCATCTTGATGTTTCCGGCGCGGAAATCGGCCCGGGCATTCATCCCATAGGTGACGAGCGGGAGCTCGGGATGATCTTTGGCAAGCCGCGCCAGGAGTTGTTGCCCCCAGCGATCGTCCAGGTTGATTACGGCTTTCCCCTTTTTGTGAGGCTGAGCGGCCATCCCGGAGAAGAGTTTCACCTTCGCCTCGAAATAGGACTCCAGAGTCTGATGAAAATCGAGGTGATCTTGGGTGAGGTTGGTGAAGATCGCGACGTCAAACTCGACATTGCGCACCCGTCCGAGTTCCAGCGCGTGGGAGGAAACCTCCATCACGGCGGCACGGCAGCCTGCCGAGCGAATCTGAAAGAGGAGGTCTTGTAAATCCAGCGACTCGGGAGTCGTGCGCGCGGCGGGGAGAATGCGCTCACCGATTTCGTATTGAATGGTGCCGATCAGTCCCGCACGGAGCAGGACGGATTCGCACAGGTGTTTGAGCAGGAACCCGGTGGTGGTCTTGCCATTGGTGCCGGTGATTCCCGCCACCCGCAAGCCGAGCGCGGGCCGTCCATAAAATTCGGAGGCAACGTCAGCCAGCGCCTCGCGGGCATTTTTGACCAAAATGATCGTTGCCCGCCCCTGGGATGCCTCCCGGTCGGTGACGACTGCGACGGCGCCGCGATCGATGGCGTCCTCGATATGGTCGTTGCCGTCCACATGTTCGCCGCGAAGCGCTACAAAGAGCGAGTTCTTCTGGGCGCGCCGTGAATCGTAACAGATCGACTTGATCTCGCGATCCGTCGCCCCGACCACCATCTCGGTGGAAATTTTTGAAATGAGAGCCTTGAGTTGCATTCCTGTTCGTTTCCGTTCGTCTATCGATCCGACTTCGTCAACTTGATCGACGGTGACGGTGGGTTAAGTTCCATGTCTGGCTGAAGATTCATGTAGCGCGCGGCTTTTTCGCCGATCCGGGAAAAAACCGGAGCGGCGATCGTTCCGCCGTAGTTCTGGGTTTCGCTCGCTTTGGCGTCATCCACCATCACCAAGCAGACAAATTGAGGGTCCTCCACCGGCATGAATCCGATGAACGACGTGACATAGCGCGTTTCGTAGTAGCCGCCGTGGGCGTCCGGCTTTTGCGCCGTGCCGGTCTTGCCGCCCACGGAAAAGCCGGGGACAGCCGCCGCAAAGGCCGTGCCCCGCTTGCTTACGACGTCTTTGAGGGCCGATTTGACTTTCTCGGTGGTCTCCGAAGTCACGACCTCCCGGATCATTTCCGGGGGATAAGTCACCAGCGGTGTGCCCTTATCATCGACAATGGAATCGACAATCTGCGGAAGCATCAGCTTGCCGCCATTGGCGATGGCGCTCATGGCGCAAACCATCTGCAACGGAGTCACACCGACGCCCTGGCCCATCGGCAACCGCGTGATGGAAATCTTGCTCCACTTGTGCGGCGGATGAACGATCCCGGCGATTTCTCCAGGCAAACTGATTCCCGTGCGCTCGCCGAAACCGAAGCTGCGGATGTACTCGTAAAACCGCTGTTCGCCGAGCTTCATCCCGAGCTTGGCCGCGCCGATGTTGCTCGACTTGACCAGCACGTCGGCCACTGACAAATCGGGGTGATCGCCGTGGCCGTGGTCCTTAAGCACTTTCCCGGCGTAGCTGAACCGACCGTTTTCGCAGGGGATGATGGTGTCCGGCGTGACCAGTTTATCATTGAGCGCGGCGGCGGCGGTGACGATCTTGAAGGTCGATCCCGGCTCGACCATGTTGATGATCGCGCAGTTTTTCATGCCGGCGGTTTCCCCCTTGGTCAATTCATTTGGGTTGAAGCAAGGGCGGTTCGCCATGGCCAGAATGCGACCGGTCTTCGGGTCCATCATGATGGCGGTTGCCATCTCGGGCCGGTATTGGTTGAACACCGCATCGAGTTCGGTCTCGACGATGTTTTGCAGGCCCATATCGACCGTCAACCGGACGTTATAGCCGTTGCGCGCCGGGCGTTCCTGGCCGCGGTAGGGGACGATCTCTTTGCCGGTCCGGTCCCGCTCGGTGTAGCGAAATCCGTCCTCGCCATGCAAATACCGGTCCATGGTCATTTCAATGCCCTGGATCCCCGTATGATCCCCGTTCATAAATCCGACAACGTGGCAGAGCATCTCTCCGTTCGGATAAATGCGCCGGGAATCCTGCTCAAAATAAATCCCCTTGAGCTTCTGGCGCTCCAGGCGCTTCTTCATCTCCGTCACGTCGGATTCCGCGACTTCCTTGGCGAGGACTTCATACTTGCGCGGCTTCTCTCCGGGCGGCGTGGTGATCTTTTTCTGAAGCTCCGCCGGCTTCATTTTGACCAGATCCGCGATGGCCGCGGCGATCTTGGCCGGCTCGGTGATCAGGCTTTCGTCCGCGACGACCGTCTCCAGCGGTTCGTTATCCGCCAGCATTTCCCCGCGCACATCCTGGATCGCTCCCCGGCGCGCGTAAATCGGCTGTTTCTTGATGTGTTTTTGAGCGGCGAGCCGCGTGTACGCGTCGAACTGGTTCACCTGCAGGTAAACCAGCCGGGCCGAAAACCCCGTAAAACAGCACGCGAGGCCAAAGCACGCGATAATGGCTCGTACTTTGGCGACTCGATTCATTGACTGACCTTCTGGTTGGAGACCACGCGAATTTCGTCGGCGCCGCCGGGACGCGTATAGTTGACTTGGACGATGCGGTCCTGAGTGATCGGGATCATCTTGATGAAGCCGTCATTGATGCGCTTCCGCAGCGCCGAGCGAGACGAGCGTTCGTTGATCTTGCTGCGCAAGACTTCGTTTTGCGTGCTCAAATTTGCCAACTCCCGTTCCAAGCCCTTGATCTCGCCGCCGCAGGCGTGGATCTGGTTCTTGAAATACACCCAGGTCATTCCGCCCAGCAACGCCACCGCGGCGATCAACAGCCATAGCGAAATGGCCGAGACTGGCATCGGGTTCTTTTTGTGACGATGACGGTTACGCGACATATAATTGTTCGACCACTCGAAGTTTGGCGCTCCGGGAGCGCGGGTTTTGCTTTTGCTCGTCCTCCGAAGCCACCACCGGCTTCGGCGTAACGAGACGGAATTGAAATTCTGGGTTGCGGCGCGGCTCCGGCCATTCGGGCCGATCCAGCCATTCGGTGCTGCGCGCCTTGAAGAACTGTTTCACCATGCGGTCTTCCAAAGAGTGGAACGTGATCACCCCGAAACGACCGCCGGGATTAAGCCGGGCCGAGAAGGCATTGAGCGCGCTCTCAAGCACTTCGAGTTCCCGGTTGACCGCGATTCGCAGGGCTTGGAAAACTTTCGTGGCAGGATGGGTGCGACCGCGCCGGGGCAGCACTTTCTCCACGCTGCGAACGAGATCGAACGTGGTTTGCAGCGGTCGGTTCTCGCGATCCCGGACGATCTGGACCGCAACGCGCTTGGCGGCCGGTTCCTCACCGAGTTCTCGGAAGATCCGGGTGAGTTCCTCGGCGGAGGCGGTGTTGACCAGGTCGGCGGCGCTCACGGGTGCGTCGGGGTTCATCCGCATGTCGAGCGGACCGTTTTCCTGAAAACTGAAACCGCGTTCCGGAGCGTCGAGCTGCCAGGAGGAAACGCCGATGTCGAGCAGGGCGCCGTCGATTCCCGTAACCCCAAGCCCGTCGAGCACCGTGCCGATTTCCTCGAAATTGGCGCGCACCGCCTGAAACTGTGCGCCGAAAGCTGAAAGCCGAGTGCCCGCGAAGGCCAACGCCTGCGGGTCCTGATCGATCCCGATGACCCGCGCGCCTGTCTTAAGAAAGGCTTCGGTGTGCCCGCCGCCGCCGAGCGTTCCATCAACCAACAGCTTGCCCGGCGCGGGCTCGAGGAGAGCCAGCGTTTGAGCGAGTAGCACCGGTTGGTGATACGGCCTGTCGTCTGGACGTTCGGATTTCAAAGGCGTTCTCGGCCGCTGCTCTTTGGCAGCGGCTGGCGGAAACTCGGCGATGAGAGAGTTCATATTCCCAGCTCACCAGCGAGTTCCTGGTTCTTGATCTCAACGACGGCCCGCTCGGCAGTCCACCGCTGAGGATTCCAAATTTGAAAATGGTCGTACCCGCCCAGCAGGAAGAGCTCCACTTCGGGTTTGAGGTCCGCCTTGATGCGGAACTCATCCGGCAGAACCATGCGCCCCTGCTTGTCCGCGTTGCAGCGCCGCACTCCGGCGGAGAGCTGGCGGATCAACTCCTGCCTGCGAGCCAAGGGAATCTCCGTGCGCGCCTGGATTTCCGCCACATCTTTATCGAGCTTCTCTGGAGGAAAGGCCAGAATGTGGCTTCCCGAACTATGCAACCGCACGAAAAACTCGTCCCCGTCTCCCGTACGCCAATCCGAGGGAATCGTGATCCGATTCTTCGGATCGATCCCATGGCGAAACTCGCCAGTGATGCGGATTTGTTTGGAGGGCAGGCCTGACATTTCGGGAGAATCGTGGGAAATTAAACCATTTCGTGGGAAAATGAACCACAAACGGCAACTCGGGGTCAAGATTATTTACCGGAGTTGTGAAAACGTTTTGGGGGAGGGGAGATATGGACGATATGGACGAGATGGACGGGGAGGCCGTGCAATGGAGTCCCTTTTGTCCATAAAGTCCATGAAGTACATAGAGTCCATCTCCCCCGCCAATCCGATACCCTCTTGGGAATGGCCGGATGCTGACCACTAAAAACCCGCACCTTGCACTCAGGGAAGGGAGGGGGAGTAGCCAGCCGTTTCGGGAAAACTACCAGACCACCGGCCAAGAAGGGCGATCACTGAGATGAAGATAAATGGAAATCGCCCCAACGGGTCATCGGGTTTTGGCAGTTTTTTCGGAGACTTGCGACAACGCTTCGACGACTTCCGAAGGCAAGACGATGCCTTGGAACCAGAGCGCGCCAGACCGGTCGGATATGAAACGCAACCCTCTGGCGGCGCGCCAAGTCAACACCTCTTCTGGGTGGGCTTGGCGGCGGTCGGATTCGGATTTCTGATTTTAATGTCGCAATGGTTGCGACTGCTCGATTTTGAGTAGCGCTTAAACGATCTTCGTTGCGGCGCGCTTGCGGGCGCCGGCGTCGAGGATCTTTTTGCGCAACCGCAGGTTCTTGGGCGTCGCTTCGACATACTCGTCGGGAGCGATGTACTCCAGAGCCCGCTCAAGGGACATGGTCAACGGAGGGGCGAGGGCGATTCCCTTGCCATCGCCGGAGGAGCGCATGTTGTTGAGCTTTTTGGCCCGGCACGGATTGACCGGCATGTCGTCGGGACGGGCGTTTTCGCCAATGATCATCCCTTCGTAAATGTCGATTTGTGGTCCGATGAACAACCGGCCGCGTTCCTGGATGGTTTCCAGCGCGTAAGCGGTTGAAATGCCGCCTTCCATCGAGACCAGCACGCCGTTGTAGCGGGTCGGAATTTCGCCCTTGAACGGCGCATATTCCTTGAAGATGTGCGACATGATGCCATGGCCCTTCGTGCAGTTGACGAGGTCGGTTTCGAACCCGATGAGCCCGCGGGTCGGGACATCCGCCTGGACCGTAACGCTGTGCGGCTGGTGGTCCATGTTGGTGATGTCGGCTTTGCGGCCTGCCAGCGATTGGAGGATGTCGCCCAGGTTTTCATTGGGCACATCGACGTAAAGAGTCTCGATCGGCTCCAGCAGATTGCCGTTTTCGTCCCGCTGAAAAATGACTTCGGGCCGGGACACGAGGATCTCGAAGCCTTCCCGGCGCATTTGCTCGACGAGAATGGCGATCTGCATTTCGCCGCGCGCCTGGATCTCAAACTGACCTGCCGTATCGGTGTCGCTGAAAATGATGGAGACGTTCGTGCGCGTTTCGCGGACGAGGCGTTCGCGGACCTGGCGGGCGGTGAGCAGTTTGCCTTCGCGGCCGGCCAGCGGACCGTCGTTGATGCAGATCTGCATCGTGATCGTGGGGGGATCGATGTCGACGAAGGGGAGCGGCAGGCGCTCTTCGGTGTCGGTGATCGTTTCGCCGATGAACACGTCTTCAAAGCCGCACAGGCCGATGATGTCGCCGGCGCTGGCGTGCTTCACTTCGACTTTCGCCAGCCCTTGATGGCTGAACAGTGCGGTCACGTTGGCGCGTTCGCGGGTGCCGTTCTTGTGGATGCAGACGATCGAGTCGCCCACATTGATTCGCCCGCTGACGATCCGGCCGTAAGCGATTCGGCCCAGGTAATCGGAGTAGTCCAGATTGGAAGCGATCATCTGGAAATAGCTGATGTTCGATTTCGGCGGTGGCGGGATGTGCTCAACAATCGCTTCAAAGAGAGGCTGGAGGTTCTCCGTCGATTGGCCGACCTCGCGCATGGCGTAGCCGTCCCGGGCGCTGGCGTAAATCACCGGGAAATCGAGCTGCTTGTCCGTGGCGTGGAGTTCGATGAAAAGGTCGAACACCATATCGAGCACCTTATGGGGGCGGGCGTTCTCGCGATCGATCTTGTTGATGACCACGATCGGCTTGGCGCCGTTTTCGAGGGCTTTCTTGAGCACGAACTTCGTCTGGGCCTGCGGGCCGTCGTGGGCGTCCACGACGAGGAGCACGCCATCGACCATCTTCATGATGCGTTCAACTTCACCGCCGAAATCGGCGTGGCCGGGAGTATCGACGATGTTGACGTGGTAATCTTTCCACTTGTAAGCGGCGTTTTTCGCTCGGATGGTGATTCCCTTTTCTCTTTCGAGATCCATGGAGTCCATGATTCGCTCTTCGCTGGCAATGGCTTGGTTGGCGCGGAAGGTGCCCGATTGCTTGAGCAATTGGTCCACCAAGGTGGTCTTGCCGTGATCGACGTGAGCGATGATGGCGATGTTGCGGATGTGTTCCATGTCTAAGATCTCTGTATTCTCGTTCAGAAGGGCGGGGAATATGGCGGGCGGACCGCCCCGCGTCAACGGGTTAATCCGACTAATTCCAGATCTCGTGTTGACAAGTTTGTTTTGTCCGGTCATCTTCCGCGTCCTTTAAGTTTCGAGATTAGCCATGGCCAATATTAAATCCGCAGCCAAACGCGCCCGCCAGACTGTTGTCCGGACGGAGCAGAACCGCGCCGCTTTAAGCGCGATCAAGACATACACCAAAGCTCTCACTGCCGCAATCACCGCTGGCAAGAAAGACGAATCGAAGGCGGGCCTCCAAGGGCTCTCTTCGGCGCTCGACAAAGCCGTCAAGAGCGGCCGCGTCCATAAGAACCTGGCAAATCGCAAGAAGAGCCGGTTGCAGAAAAAGATCGCCGCCCTGGCTTAAGCCCGGTCGTTAAACTCCAGTTTTTTAACTCTCACGAGCACAGATTCCTTCCGGGGGATCTGTGCTTGGTGTTTTTCTGGCGTGCTCCTGGAGAGTCTTCGGCATCGTTTTTGCTTAGGACCAAAGGTCCGTCCCATACAACCCTGGGGCATCGCCCCAGGAAAACGGGAAGTCGAATTAGGGCTCAAGGCCCGCACTATTCCGTGCGCGATGCGATGGTTCGGGCCTTCAGCCCTGGATTTTTCTAATCGAAAACCTGGGGCGCTGCCGGCGCTGCCCCAGCAACTGGTATGGGGCGCGCCGTTGGCGCTGAAACTCGCATTTCATAACGGGCAATTTTCATGCCGAACACTATTGGCGTCCCGCCTGCAATATAGGGATGGCACTCCGTGCCGTCCGGCCGTCCGGCGCGCCCAATCGCAATCCGGCGTTGATCTCGTCGAGGACGCGGCGTTGGCCCCTGAATCTGAATGCCGCGCCCCATCCGTTTCTATTACTAGGAGGAAATGGTTATGAGCCAAGCTGGACTTGAGGTATTCGATTCGACCCTGCAAAAGACGCATCTCTGGTTAAATGAGCTGGAGGAACTCGCTCATTTGCCCGATCAGCACACCGCCTTCAAGGTGTTGCGGGCAGTGCTGCACGCCCTGCGGGATCGCTTGCCGGTGGACGTCGCCGCCCATCTGGGAGCGCAACTGCCGATGTTGATCCGGGGATTTTTCTATGAAGGGTACCGGCCCGCCGGCAAACCGCTACGGATTCGGAGCCAGGATGAGTTTCTCGAAGAAATCAGCGCCGAAATTATCGGTCCGGAGGCTGTCGATCCGTTGCGGATCACGCATTGCGTCTTCGAGTTGCTTAATCGGCACCTTTCCCCGGGCGAACCGGTAAAGATTCGCAAGATTCTGCCTCACGAACTGCAGGCGCTCTGGCCCGAGCCGAGCCCGGTGTTTCGATAGGAGTCCATGCCCCGCAAGCGTGGGCTCCACGCGGCATGAAAATAGTCGGTGTTGCGACCGAAGCGGTGGTGGAATTTCGTGAATCCGTTCTACGAGCGAAGGCGGCAGAGGACTGCCGCACTCCATGGCGGTGGCGCGCTACCGATAAACGATGCGCGAAGCGCCTTGGAGCTAGTCCTCTAGCGCCTTACGAAGCGCCCCGCTACGCAAAATCCGGCAAAAATGGAATTACAGAAAGACTGTTACACCGGCGCTCTTGCAATAGCCCTGCACACCCCATGCAATCCAAGGAAACTGGCGCACTGTTCGCGGTGCAATAAATCAGGTTGAAAATGGGATTCGTGATGTTAGACTCGGGTTGCTCCGCAGAACCTGCGTATTGACCGCGCCAGCGGATTCATCGCGACTAAGGCTGTGGGGCTTTTTTGTTTATGACCGAAGGCGGTTATGGTATTATTTTGGTGAGGAAACCGCTCCCATCGGTGGACGAATATCTCGTAGGCTGTCGATGCGTAGGGCCGGAGTGAATTGCCACCTTCGCCGCGTTCATCGGTTTCCTTCCCCCCTGTTTCGCGAACCTGGGATGCTCGAATTTTCGGTTGTGAATCAGGGCATGCTTGGTATTTTGATTCCGAGGACAGATCGCTCCCACGCGGTTCCGCCGTAGGTGTAGGAGTCGGGTGCGTAGGCCACATGGCACCGCCAATTGTCAGTGGTTCAGCGGTCTTCCTCCCTTCTCGGTTGCAGCCGCGTGTATCTCCCACGATGTTTTCTGCGCTTGGATCGGGTCAAATGGCGAAAATTCCGGCAGGCCCGCCGCCATGACCTCGATAATCCTTGGAACTCTCGATTGGAAAACTGCGCGATTCAGGTTCTCGGTTCTCGCCAAATGTCGGCGGGCTACTTTTCCGTTTGAGAGTTCCAAGACGCGCCCGATTCATAACCTCTTTCTGCTGCTAATGCCTTCTTGTGCATTGCTTTGCGCGTGATTCATGAGGCAGAAAACTTGGCGAGAACCTTCTGGAACTCTCGACTGGAAAACTGTGATTCCTGAATGGAAAAATAGCCTCCTCAAAACCAGCCCGAAATTCGTCGTAAGTGCCCGCGATTCAGGCTCTTTACGGATGATTCAGCTTAATTCGTGATTCTGGAAAACTAGCCCGAGGACTTCCAAAATGCTTGATGAACACCATGTCCCCGCCGAGAATCGAACTCGGATCGGGCGTTTAGGAAACGCCTGTTCTATCCGTTGAACTACGAGGACTGCTGCTTGGAAATCGAGCGACCGCGCCGATTTGATCCGGTCGGGGCATTTACTATCTGCTTGTGAAAAGAGGTGGCAAGCAGTTTCGACAGGCCTCGCTACCCGTGCGCGTCTTCCGGTTAGCTCTTCGGCGCAGTCGGTGCGGTCGCCGCCTTTGGCTTGGGCGCACGCACTGGCATAAAGTTTCCTGCTTTCCAGGATTGCGCCGGATTTGCGGAACTGCCGTCGGCGTAGCGTCCGCCGGGAGTGCGCGGTCGGGAGTTCTTCATTCGTTTTTGCATGGGAGAGACGCTAGATCAGGCAAGCGGTTTTCCCAACTCATTTCGTAAGGCATCACATCGCCGCCTAGCTGTGCGAAGCGGCTACTGGAGAGTGGTTATCCTGGCCGCTTCGGGCGGGGCGGGCCGCCAATACTGTTCGGCATGAAAATCGCGGCACAGGGTGCTACCGCAACCGTGACGTGAGCGGGGCGGCTACAGGACCGCCGTTTACCGGGTCGAGAAACGGTAAATGATCGTGGCTTTGTAAAGCTCGCCGGGGCGCAGGACAGTGGATGGAAATTGCGGCTTGTTCGGCGAATCGGGGAAGTGCTGCGGCTCCAGGCAGAGGCCGTGCCGCGACAAATAATGTTTGCCGCCTTTGCCGGGACGAACGTCTTCCAGAAAATTTCCGGTATAGAACTGCACGCCGGGTTCGGTCGTCAGAAGCGTCATCACCCGACCGCTCTTCGGTTCATAGACGCGCCCCACAGCGGCCAGCTTTCCTTCCGGTTTATTGAAAACCCAGTTGTGATCGTAGCCGCGGCCAAACTGAAGCTGTTTGTCTGATTCGTTGATTCGCGCACCCACGCGATTTGGTTTTGTGAAGTCGAACGGGGTGCCCTTGACCGGGCGC
Source organism: Verrucomicrobiota bacterium (assembly GCA_037130675.1). GTDB lineage: Bacteria > Verrucomicrobiota > Verrucomicrobiia > Chthoniobacterales > Chthoniobacteraceae > JBAXSN01. Next base: position 1,063 of record JBAXSN010000013.1, on the reverse strand, counting down.
AGTTCGCCGGTGGGAATGGAATTCTTGTCAGCCGGGGTGAACTGGTCCGCTTTGAGGGTCACCACGTGATCGAGGATGTCCCCGCTGCCCGCCCCGGCGAGATTGAAATAGGAGTGGTGGGTGAGATTGACAATCGTCGGTTTGTCGGTGGTGGCTTCGAACTCGAGTTTGACCTCGTTCTTGTTCGTCAGCGTATAGATTGCCGTGACGCTCAGGTTGCCGGGGAACCCTTCCTCTCCGTCCTTGCTCACATACCGCAGTTCCAACGCCGGCCCGGATTTGGTCACGACAGGTTTGGCTGCCCAGACGACCTTGTCAAAACCGACGATCCCGCCATGCAGCGAGTTCGGCCCATTATTGATGGCCAGCTTGTAGGTCTTGCCATCGAGCTTGAACCTGCCCTTGGCAATTCGGTTCCCAAATCGTCCCACCAGGCAGCCAAAATAGGGGCTGGCCTGGATGTAGTCCTCCAGCGTGTCGTAGCCGAGCACAATATCCGCCAGCTTCCCGTTCCGATCGGGAACCTTCAGCGAGACAATGATCCCACCGTAGTTGGTGATGGTGGCCACGGCTCCTGCGGCATTCCGAAGCGTGAAGAGGTCGGCGGGCGTGCCGTCCGGCGCTTTTCCAAACGGGCGTTTGCTGATTTTTCCGAGCGCGGCGGTGCGATCTGAGGGAGTAGCCATAGGGTTGTTCCCTCTTGGCTAGAACATTCTTCCCCGGGCTGAAAGCTTTTTTGCGGGAAAGCGCCTTCCTGGCAGCGGGAATCGCACTGCTTTTAGACAGGATGAACAAGATTTACATGATTTGCAGGATTGATTGACCGGATGCTCGCCGACTCTCGACGGCCTTAAGCCGAAATCCTGGAAATCCAAAGGTGATGTTAATCCTGACTTGAAACTTGGTTTGCGGCGCGGGTCTCGCCGGGTAGTAGAAGCGGCATCCCTGCCGCTTCGTTCCTAGGGAAAGCGGCTGGAAGCCGCTTCTACTACGGAGCCGGAAGTTCGCGCGGTGCTCAGGTGTATAGTTTCCCCGACGAATGATCCGGCAAGGCACGCTACCG
>JBAXSN010000129.1:0-9451 GCA_037130675.1 Verrucomicrobiota bacterium | reverse complement strand
ACCCTGCACCAAATTGTGTGTTGTTTTCAGAGAAGGCTTCGGAGTTCGGGATAAGAGGCTCCGAAGTATTTTGAGCCGAATGTTCCGCTCAACAGGTCGAGCGTCTGCGATAAGAGCATGAGCAGTGTCAGGGCGGCGACCGTGATCCAGCCGACGCGATGCTCCGGCCCAAGCGTCAGCCTCGCGAGTCCGGCCAGAATCAGCGCGATTGACAGATCCACCAAAGCGTTTGCATAGGAAATGAGTTGCAGGACTCGAACCCAGAAGGTAAGAAAAACTTTCGAACTTTAAAAACAACACCAGATCATCTTATGGCAATATCCGTTGGAACCAAAGCACCTGAATTCACCTTGAAATCCAAAAAGGGCGAGACCATCTCAGAGGTCAAGCTGAGCGACAACTTCGGAAAGACGAACACGGTCGTGCTCTTTTTCCCGCTCGCTTTCACTGGCGTTTGCACGCAGGAGATGTGCGACATCACCGCCGGACTCGGTTCCTACGATGGGCTCAACGCCAATGTCATCGCCATCAGCGTGGACAGTCCGTTTGCCCAGGACGCCTGGGCCCAGAAGGAGCGCATCGGCATCACTCTGGCCAGCGATTTGAACAAAACCGTCTCGGCCGCTTACGGCGTGTTGCTGGCGGATTTGGGCGGATTCGGCTCCACGGCTGCGCGCGCCGCGTTTGTCGTCGATAAGGAGGGCGTCATCCAGTACGCCGAACAAACCCCGACTCCGAAGGACTTGCCGAATTTCGAGGCGATCAAGGCGAAGCTCGCGGAATTGAAGTAACGGACTTTTTTACCACCACCATGAGCGACGCATTCCACACACTCCGCACTTTCGACCTCGGATCGGGCCGTTCGGGCCAGTTCCATTCCCTGCCAGCCCTGGCGGAAGCCTTGGGCGGGACCGCCAATATTTCGCGGCTGCCGGTCAGCATCCGGATCGTGCTCGAATCGGTGCTCCGCAACTGCGACGGGAAGAAAGTGAGCGAAGAGAGCGTGCGCCAGCTCGCCGGGTGGAATGCGAAGAAGCCGGCTGCGGAAGAGATTCCGTTTGTCGTGGCGCGCATCGTGTTGCAGGACTTCACGGGCGTGCCGCTCCTGGTGGATTTGGCGGCGATGCGGACAGCGGTGGCCGAGCTCAAGCGCGATCCGAAAATGATCGAGCCGCTGGTGCCGGTGGATCTGGTGGTGGATCACTCGGTTCAGGTCGATTACGCGGGCTCGGCGGAAGCGCTGGCGCTGAATCTCGACATGGAATTCAAGCGCAACCGCGAACGGTACGTCTTCCTCAAGTGGGGCCAGCAGGCGTTCAAGACGTTTGGTGTCGTCCCTCCGGGAATCGGCATCGTTCACCAAGTGAACCTCGAGTATCTGGCCAAAGGCGTGCTTAACAGCGGGGGCGTCTTTTATCCGGACACCCTCGTTGGGACCGATTCCCATACCACGATGATCAACGGCTTGGGGATCGTCGGCTGGGGCGTGGGCGGAATCGAGGCGGAGGCCGGCATGCTCGGCCAGCCGGTCTATTTCCTCACGCCGGAAGTGGTGGGGGTCAACCTGACCGGCAGACTGCGCGAAGGCGTGACCGCGACCGACCTGGCGCTCCATGTCACCCAGATGCTCCGGGCGCAAAAGGTCGTCGGGAAATTCGTCGAGTTTTACGGCGAAGGCGCCGAGTCGCTGCCGCTGACCGATCGCGCCACGATCGCCAACATGGCCCCGGAATACGGGGCGACGATGGGCTTTTTCCCGGTGGACGCCGAATCGGTCAACTATCTCCGCTCCACGGGACGGACTGAGGAACAATGCGCGGCTTTTGAGAACTACTTCAAAGCCCAGCAGATGTTTGGCATGCCGCGCAAGGGCGAGGTCGATTACTCTGTCGATCTCGAGATCGATCTCGCGACGGTGCAGCCCGCTGTGGCTGGACCAAAGCGGCCGCAGGACCGGATTGTCCTTGGTGACGTGAAGGAAGCCTTCACAAAAATCTTCGAGCGGCCCATTCCCGAGGGCGGCTACGGAAAACCCGCCAACGATCTGAGCTTCCGCGTACCGGTGCATTTGAAAGATCAGGAGAGCCCGAAGGATGGAACTCTGTTGGGTTCGACGGACGCAAACGGCAACCATCCGGCGGAAGGGGAACAGCGCAACAAGCTGGAGATGGTGATTAATCGTCCCACGGCGGATCCGGTCTCCGAGTTCCCAGTTTCTCCGTTTACGAATGGCGAAAGCCAGGTGGGCAACGGCAGTGTGCTGATCGCCGCAATTACCAGTTGCACCAACACGAGCAATCCAAGCGTCATGATCGGCGCCGGGTTGCTGGCGCGGAAAGCCGTCGAGCGCGGGCTCCGGGTCGATCCGGTGGTCAAGACTTCGCTGGCCCCCGGTTCCCGGGTGGTCACCGATTACTTGGCCAAGACCGGGCTTCAACCTTATCTCGACCAGCTTGGCTTCCAGGTCGTGGGCTATGGCTGCACCACCTGTATCGGCAACTCCGGCCCGCTCCACCCACGCGTGGAGGACGCCATTCTTCAACACGATCTGGTGACGGCCTCGGTGCTTTCCGGCAATCGGAATTTCGAGGCGCGGGTTCACCAGAACATTCGGGCGAATTTCCTGATGTCCCCGCCGCTGGTCGTCGCGTTCGCGCTGGCTGGCCGCGTGGATATCGACCTCACCCACGAACCGCTGGGGACCGACAAGGAAGGCAAGCCGGTCTTCCTGAAAGAACTCTGGCCCTCGCTCCAGGAAGTGCGCGACGCGATGGCTTCCGCACTTTCGCCCGAGGTGTTCAAGAAACTCTACACCGATTTCGCCGAGCAGAATCCGAAATGGAACGAGATTCCTTCGACCATTGGAGACATTTACCAGTGGGACGAGGAGAGCGATTACATCCAGCAGCCGCCCTTCTTCGCGGGCTTCGGCATGGATTCCGGCAGCATCTCCGAGATCAAGGGAGCTCGGCCGCTCGGGATCTTTGGCGATTCGGTGACCACCGACCACATTTCACCGGCCGGCGCGATCAAACCGAGTTCGCCCGCAGGCAAATACCTGATGTCGCGCGGCGTCGATCCGGTCGATTTCAACTCCTACGGCAGCCGCCGGGGCAATGACCGGGTCATGACCCGGGGCACTTTCGCCAACGTCCGGATCAAGAACCTGATGGTGCCCGGCGTGGAAGGTGGAGTTACCAAGTATTATCCGGGCGGCGAGCAACTCTCGATCTATGACGCCTCCGTGCAATACCAGGCGCAGGGGATTCCGCTGGTGATCATCGCCGGCCAGGAATACGGTACCGGTTCCAGCCGCGACTGGGCGGCCAAGGGAACCCGCCTGCTGGGAGTGAAAGCCGTGGTTGCGGCCAGCTACGAGCGCATTCACCGTTCGAACCTGGTCGGCATGGGCGTCCTTCCGCTGCAATTTTTGGAGGGGACCAACTCCCAAACGCTCGGCCTCGACGGATCGGAGACCTTCGATGTGACCGGGTTGAGCGAATCGCTTCAGCCGCGTCAAACTGCGAATCTCGTCATTCATCGGGCCGACGGCAGCAGTCAAACCGTGCCGGTGATTGTCCGTATCGATACGCCGATTGAGATCGACTACTACCGCGGCGGCGGCATCCTGCCGTTCGTGCTGCGGGAGATTTTGGCGCGCGACTGAAGGCCCGCACCATTGTAAGAGATAGGATGGGCCTTCAGCCCTGGATTCTGTTGAATCGAAAACCTGGGGCGTTGCCCCAGGCTGGTATGGGGTCGCGCCTTTGGCGCTGAAAGATCGCTTTCGCGAGAGCGTATCTCCTGTCCCGAACAGGATTGGGCTGGAAGCCTGTGTCACACAAAAAAGGGAGCGGCCTTTCAGCCGCTCCCAAAACTAAAGACGTATCTATTCGGAAATCGCTTATTTCCCGAGCGCCGCACGCACGGCGGCGAGTTGTCCCGCGGAGCCGAGCTTCACGTTCTTGGCTGCGATGAACTTCGCGTATTCGTCCATGAAGATCTTGCCCGGAGGGCGGAAATCGAACTGGCCGGGTTGATCCCGGAAGAATTCGCGGTGAACGCGGGTCCAGACGAGGCGGCCATCGGTGTCGATGTTGATCTTGGTGACGCCGAGTTTGGCGGCCGGCAGGTATTCGTTTTCGTCCACACCGCAGGAGCCATCCATCTTTCCGCCGGCGGCGTTGATGCGGCGCACTTCGTCTTGAGGAACGCTGGAGCTGCCGTGCATGACGATCGGCACAGGGGCTAGGCCGGCGGCGGCCACCTTGGCGGCGATCTGCTCGATCACCTCGAAGTGGAGGCTCTGCTGGCCTTTGAATTTGAAAGCGCCATGGCTGGTGCCGATGGCCGCGGCAAGGGCGTCGCATCCGGTCCGGGTGATGAATTCCACGGCTTCCTCGGGATTGGTGAGGCAGGCGTTGCCTTCATCGACGATTACGTCTTCTTCCACGCCGCCAAGCTGGCCGAGTTCGGCCTCGACGGTGAGGCCCTTGGCGTGGGCGCGTTCCACCACCCGGCGGGTGATGGCGATGTTTTCTTCGAACGGGCTGTGGGAGGCGTCGATCATCACCGAGCTGTAGAAGCCCGAGTCGATGCAATCGTAGCAGGTCGCTTCGTCACCGTGATCGAGATGCACCGCGTAAATGGCTTCCGGGAAAATTTCATCCGCCGCACGGATCACCGCTTCAATCATCCGTTTGTCGGAGTAATTGCGGGCTCCTTTGGAGAGCTGGATGATGAACGGAGCCTGGCTGTCGATGCAGCCGCGGAAAAGGCCCATCGTTTGTTCGATGTTGTTGATGTTATAAGCGCCGACGGCGAACTTGCCGTAGGCGATTTTTGAGAGAGCGGCAGTTGTGACGATCATATTGGGCCGGGAGTATTAGGGCTGCTCCTAGTAGCGGGCAAGTGGAAACTTTCCCCTTTCCACATCGCGGCAAGCCCCCTAAGTTCCCCTTTTTCTACCCGCTCCTAGAATTTGCATGCACTGCAGCACCCGGCAGTTTTTGTTCCTCGTCCTGATCATCGGGCTCGTCCTGATGCGGGAATCCCGCGTTGCGCCGCTGGCCTCTATCGAGACCGCCTTCGCAACCTGGCTTAGCGTCAACGCCCAGCGGAGTCCCGCTCCCGCTCCCCTTGCGGTGGTTCAGATCACCGATGAAGACCTCTCCGCCACTCCCTGGCCGTGGACGCCGCTCGATTTCTCGCTTTTCCTCAACGCGGCCCTCCCTTACCAGCCTCCCGTGGTCGGCATCGAACCGATCCTCTCGTGGTCGAAGCCGGACGCCCAGCAAGTCTCGTTGCTTCACAACCAGTTGCTCAAGTCCCCCAAAGTCGTGCTCGGTTCGGAACTCGGCAATCCCGAAGACTTGAGCGTACTCCCCGCGCTCCAGGAAGTCCCCACTTTGCGCCATGTCAAAGGCGACCTCTCCAGCCTGCGGGAGTTCATGCTCGTAGAGCGCCAACCGATGGAGGACCTTCGGCTCGCCGGCACCTTGGGATTTGAAAATCTTGAAGAGAGCGCCTCCAAGCCGATCCAGTTCGTTCCCTTGATCTTCCGGTACCATGGCCAGGTCGTCCCGTCGTTTGTGTTGCAGGCCGCCATGCTCTGGTACGGAGTCACTCCCGATGAGGTGAAGGTAATTTGCGGATCTCACATAGATCTCGGAAAGAAAATCCAGATCCCGATCGATGCGCATGGCGGCTTTTTCGTCGATTTCTCCATTCCGATGACCCGCTTTTCGACCGGGGATCTGCTCCTTTCCGTGGAGCAGTCCCAAGTGGGCCGCAAAACCGTTGCGCCGATTGCGCAACTCAAGAACTGCTTCACGCTCCTGGCGCGCACCGATCGCGAAGCGCGGACGCTCCGGTTTGCCAATGGCCAGCGTGGTTCCCGGGGGGAACTCTTCGCCGCGGCGCTGGCAACGCTCCAGAACGCCGAGTTTGTCGAACACGACGCCGACAGTAATCGCCATCTCATGATTGAGTTGGTGATCGTCATGGAGGCATTGATCGTCGCCTGGTTTTTCTCGCGGATGAGCAAGCTCGGCACCCTGATGGTAGCCCTGCTGATCTTCGCCGGGTACATGCTTGCCGCGCTTGGCGCTTTCTCCGCCTGGCTGGTCGTGTTCCCGTTTCTCCTCCCGGCGGGGTTGCTGGCGTTCATTGTGCTATTCCGGATGTTGGATCGGGAGGAGGCAGCAAAGATCTGAGCCTTGGCGGTTGATGCACAGGAGAGTGGCCATCTTGGCCGCTCAACGGGCGGGGGGCGCCAATAATGTTCGGCATGAAAATTGCCCGTTATTGTAATGCGACATCAGCGCCAACGGCGCGGCCCCATACAAGGACTTTGCGCAGCCCCAGGAACCCAGGCTTCATGCGATTAGGGCTGAAAGCCCGCCCCATCTCTTCGGAATGGAACGGGCCTTCAGCCCTAAAGCCTTGTGGCGTAAAGACCTGGGGCGTTGCCCCAGCTGGTATGGGGGACGGACCTTTGGTCCTAAGCAAAACTGATCGCGAAGACTATCGGTGGGCCCGCTCACGCTCCTTTTTGCTACTCCGAAAATAGGATCGAAGCGGCAGGGATGCCGCTTCTACTGTAGAAGCGGCTTCCAGCCGCTCTCCGTGGGAGCACGCCCGATTTTCATCCTGCGTGGTGGGCGTAGCCCATGGGGACTCGTTCCCAAACTCAGATTGGAACGAGCGCCTAAACGGAGCGCAGCTAAGCGCTTCGGAGTTCAGGATGATAAAACAGCGGCTTCTGGACTTGCGCATGGTTCATGCTACTCTCATGGCACCATATGATTCCTTCCCTCGTCCGGTTCGTCGCGGTGTTCGTATGTGCGCTGGCGCTCCCTCACTTGGGACACGCGCAGGCTTATCCCACAACTCTCGGGGCCACCAATACCCTGACCCATAGCCCCTATTACTACGCCGGGCGCATCTCCGCCAACTTCGGACTCGAGGGCTACATCGCCAGCGGCACAGTCATCAAAGCCAAGTCGGTGATTACCTGCGGGCATATCCTGTGGGACGTCGATTATGGCTGGGGCACGAAAATCTATTTCGAGCGGGCGCTCTACGATTCACAGCGCCTGGGAAAATATACCCCGAGTTCCAAATACATCCTCAGCGGCTACTCCTCTCAGGTGAAAGCTTACGGGATTGACAGCAACCAGGCGTTCAATCGCGATCTTGGCACGCTGAACTTCACAATTGCTCCCGCAAATGGCGGGCATGCCGGCTTCTGGGCGAATCCAGCTCTTCTCAATGGGAGTTACACCACCATGAGCCTCGGGTATGGCGGGGAGTGGCACAACGGCAGCGAACTGCTCAAGTGCGGCCCGACCGGGGGAGGGAAGTACTACCGGATTTACGGGACCGCCTACTACGGCAACGACTTTTATGTCATTGAAGGCGGGATGAGCGGCGGTCCGATTTTTGCAAAATATGGAACCGCCTGGTACGTCTGTGGCGTCAACGTCTCCGGGGACTATTACGGCATGGGGTTGCACGCCTTTGACGCGGCCGCAAACACCTTTATTGCGACCTACCTGTATTAAGGCTTAGCTTTCCCACTGCTCCAACTTTTTGGGCAGCAGGCATCGCGAGCAATCGTGATCGCAGCCGATGCAATAATCCTCCTGGAGTTGCATCAGCCCTTGCTGGAACAGTGTTAGTTTGAGGAGTTCTGGCGCGGCGGGATTCGCGTGAAGAAGCCGGGCGGCAGCCTGCTCCACCCGCTGATTGAGATCGTGCGCCGGAAGTTCTCGATACGCATGCCAGAAGCGTGGAGCCGCCTTGATAGCCGCGGGGAAAAAGACGTTGGCGAGCATCTCGGTGACCCGCCCTTCGCCGACGAGCGCCATCCGGGCTTTGGATCGCTTGGAGGTCAGCGTGTAGTGGAAGTCCCAATACTCGTGCTGCAACTGGGAGAAGAAATTGCGAATGGCTCCCACATCGCACTGCAAGGCCAGCGTCTGAATCACCGCCCAGTTGCGGACCACGGCGGCCAGGGCGGCGATGCGCCGCTGGGGATGGTTCACCGGTCGGATGCCAGCCAGCTTCCAGAGCTTGGGAGAGAGGATCAGCGTTTCGAACTCCGTACGACGTGGCCACCATTGGCTCCACAAATCGCGCAGATAACCGCGCGTGTCCCCGTCCAACGCCCCCAAATCGGTGGCGGTCAAAAATCCGCTCCCCGCGAAAAGCAGCGTCTCGATTTGGTCCGGTTCTTTGCGGAGTTGCGAGAGAGGGAAGCGCTGGGCGAGCACCGTGAACGGCAGTTTGTTATATCGGTAGCCCAGGGTTTCGGCCAGAGCCTGATAGAGCCCCTCCGCGGGAGCGCTTTGGTCCGATAATTGTGCCAGGCGCTGGGCTTTGCGGCAAAGCCGAAACTGCGCCGCCGCTTCCAGCAAATCTGAGAGTTGCGACTTCGAGAGCGCAGCCAGTTGCGCCGAGCAATCGCCAGGTTCCCGGCGCGATACGTTGCTGGAGGCGGGAAATTCGAATCGGCTTGTGTCGAGGCGGATCTGCGGCACATTCCGGCCACCCGGCGTGACGGTTCTCGATTCGCCTCCAGCGGCGAATACATGGAGGACGACCTGCTCAAACTCCTGCCCGCTGGCGTGGGCCTCCCAATCCGTCGCAAGGCGGCCAACCTCGATCTTTCCGGCGACCGCGGGGCCGCCAAGGAACGAGACGAGCGCGCCGGTAAAATGCGGGCCGGGCTCCGGGTTCCAACTCCCAAAATGCACCATCTCGACGCGGTCCCCCGCCGTGGTGACAAACTCGCGTCCGAACTCGCCCGCAAACCAGCGCGCCTGGAGTTCCAACTCGGAGATCGGGCTGCCCACGGGCAACGGCGGCGTCTCGCAAACGGAGTCGCCTTCCAGCCAAGCCTCATATTTTTTCGCGAGTTTCATCGGGATGCGGGCACGATCATCGCCAAGATCGGCGGCAAGGCAAAGGAGAAATGCGGGATGAGACCTATCTGAGGGCATCCTGTAGCCGCGCCACTCAGTCGCATGTGCGTCCTCCAGGATCGACGGTTTGCGAATCGGAGATTCGAAGGCAATTAGTGCGTTCCCAATCAGAGATTGGGAACGTTTCATGGGCTTCGCCCACCACGCGGGATGAAAATGCACCCGGTTATCCGCGGATTCCGGGAATGTAACACAGGCTTCCAGCCTTCTTCCGGTGCAGGATGCGCGCGGCCGATCCCGGAACAGGCTGGAAGCCTGTGTCACGTTGGGAACGGAGTCGGCGTTCCGGCATTTACGGAGTAGTCCCGCCCCCGGCTGCGTGCCCTGCCAGATCGTTCGTCGGGGAAACGTGAAGGTGCACTGGACCTCTGGCGTTTCCTGCGCGCCATCCAAGGCGGCAGTCCTCTGCCGCCTTACGAAGCGCCCCGATACCCAAGGTTTCCAGTCACTCCAAACCAAGTTTC
>JBAXSN010000128.1:0-9488 GCA_037130675.1 Verrucomicrobiota bacterium | reverse complement strand
GTCGCGCCTTCAGCGCTGAAAAAGGAGTCGACAAAATTTGATGCGTTTGCCCTGGTGGTTGAGGTGTTCACGCAGCTTTCTTCTGAGTTCCCTCTGGCTTTTCGAGCTTGGCTCCACGTGAGGGTAGTAGCGCCCCCGCCAACTGGAAGATATCGTCGAAGCCAAGCGGTATTGGATTTACAAGAACCTCGCTGGGTGGCGCGATCTCAACGCCACGCGTGTTAAGGGAGTATCTCAACGGAGAAGGTTTTCTTTACTTGGGGCGGTCATACCGTCTGCTGCTGGTCGTAACGCTGTCGGAAGCGACATCCTCGCGCGTGTTCGCGGGCGAGCAAAATTTGCTCGCACCGGAGTCCGAAGCTGCTAGCGTCCTGCGACTTACTCCAGATTGCTTCTGGAGGCAGTCCCAACCGATTCCCGACCATGCTTTTTGCTGACCTGGCCCGCAATTTAGCGGAAACGCCCGCTTCTTATCTCAAGGCGGCGCGGGCGATCGATGGCGGAGAGGTGGAAGACTTGCGTCCCATCAAAATGGCCGTTCTGGCCAGCTACACCGCCCAACTGCTGGCGCCATATCTCAAGGTTGAGGGAGCCGCGCGAGGCCTTCTGGTAAAACCCTGGTTTGCCCCGTTTGGACACCTCGAACAGGCCGTTTTGGACGAAGGCAATGCGCTGTATGACCATCAACCCGAGTTCGTGGTGCTCCTGCTCCGGCTGGAGGAGGTCGCGGTGCCGCTGGTCGAGCGTTTCCTTACACGAAGCGAGGCGGAAATCGGCGATGCCCTCGAATCCCTGCGCTCTCGCCTGGAAACGCTCGTCACTGGCTTGCGCCGCCGCAGCCAGGCTGCGGTGCTGATCGCCAATTTCCCTTCGCTGCCGCGCCCATCGGCAGGCTTGGCCGAAGCCGGGCTTGAACACTCCCAACAAGCGGTCGTCGAAAAGGCCAATGCGGTGCTCGCCGGGGTTGCCGGAAAGTTTCCCGGCGTTTTCATTTTCGATTTTGCGCAACTGGTGGCGGCGCACGGCTGGCGGCATTGGCTCGATCCGAAGCTGTTTTACATGGGGCGCATCCCGTTTGGGGCTGCCGGGCAACTCGCCACGGCACGGGGGCTGGTCCGGGCAATGCGAGCAGCGCTCTGCCCCCCGTTAAAGTGTCTCGTGCTCGATCTCGATAATACGCTCTGGGGGGGCGTTCTCGGCGAAGATGGCCCCGGCGGCATCGCGCTTGGCGAAGATTTCCCCGGCAATGTCTTCAAAAGCTTCCAGCGTTATCTGCTCGAACTCAAAGATCGCGGCGTCCTGCTCGCCATTTGCAGCAAGAACAATCCCGCGGAAACCTGCGAACTGATCGCCACCCATCCCGACATGCTGCTGAAGCCGGGCGATTTCACGGCAATGCGAATCAACTGGCAGGAAAAGAGCGCAAATCTTCGAGAGATCGCCACCGAGCTAAACATAGGGGTCGATGCGCTCGCCTTTTTCGATGACAATCCTGCGGAACGTGCGGAAGTCCGTGCGCGCCTGCCGCAAGTTACCGTAATCGAAGCACCGGCCGACCCGGTCGGTTATATCGACGCGGTTGAGGAAAGCGGCTCTTTTGATCGGCTCACCCTCTCCTCCGAGGATCGCCAGCGCGCGGAGCTTTACACGCAGCAACAGCAACGGCGCGAAGCGGGCGAGCAGTTCGGGACGAAAGGCGATTTCTTGCGGAGTTTGGAAATGGTGGCGACCGTTGGCTCGATCGATGCGCTCACCCTTCCTCGCGTCGCGCAGTTGCTGGCAAAGACCAATCAGTTCAACCTCACCACCCGACGACACTCGGCGGTGGAAATCGAGACAATGATGCGGACCGGCGCGGGCGTCTGGCTGCGGCTCGAAGATCGCTTCGGCGACAATGGCCTGACCGGCGTCGTCCTGGCTGTGCCTGAAGAGGGTTCGACCTGGCGCATCGACACCTTCCTTCTGAGTTGCCGCATCGTGTCCCGCAGCGCGGAGACTGCGCTTCTGGCCCGATTGCTGGAGCGGTTGCGCGAGCGCGGCGCCACGGAGGTTTTCGGCGAATATTGCCCCACTGAGAAGAACGGAATGTGCGCCGATTTCTACGCGAGCCACGGATTCGTGGCGGCTGGCGAAAACCGCTGGCGGCTGGATCTCACCACGCAAACCGTGGACACGCCCCCGTTCATTGCCGTAAAAGAAAGTCTTGTTGAACCCCGCTAAACACATCCCGCCCTCCTTATCCCCCGCATGAAACAAAAGCTCATCCAAATCCTCGCCGACACTCTTGGTTTGGCCCCCGCCGAAATACCCGCCGATGCCTCGATGGAGCAGCTTTCGGCCTGGGATTCCATAGCGCATCTCAACGTGGTGATGACGGTGGAGCAGGAATTTGGCGTGCAGTTTCAAGCCGAGGAATTCATGTCTCTCAACAGCCTGCCCGCCATTGAACAGGCTCTTGCTTCACGCGGCGTCGTATGATCCAGGTCGAACGCGCAACGCCGGCGGACTTCGAGCGGGTTCTTCCTCTTCTCAGAGAGTTCAACAACCTGCGGATCACCCCGGATCGCTGGCGGGCTATTTTTCACTATTCTTGGCCGTGCGAGGACGACACCCGCGGCTTTCTGCTGCTCGATGACGAGCGGGTGGTTGGCTTTTTCGGAGCGATCTTGTTCGAGCGGGAGATCGAGGGCCGCCTGGAGAAATTCGCCAACCTCACCAGTTGGATCACGCTGCCCGAATACCGAAATCATGCCTTGCTGCTTTTCAAGGCGGTTGCGTCCATCGAAGGCCGCACGCTGACTTGTGCCACTCCCCGGAAAGCCCTGCTGCCGCTTTATCTCCGCTTCGGCTTTTGCGAATTGGACAGCCGGCTGCGCATCCTCTATCCGCTTCCGGCATTCAATTCGCCACTGGCCTGGCTGCGCTTCCGAGCGACGAGCAATCCCGAAAAAATCCGACGGCTACTCAATGAAACTGATCGCGCAATTTTCGATCATCACCGCAAGCACCCTTGCGGGCAGATGCTCATCCACAACCGGCACGAGTATTGCCACATCGTTTTCTCCCGGACGAAGGGTCGCCGGTTCCATTTCGCCCAGGTCCACCACATTAGCAACCTGCCGGTCTTTTTGGAAAACCTCGATCGGGTACGCCTGCGGCTTGCGCTGGGTGCCCATGCTTTCTTTGTGATGATCGACTCGCGCCTGTTGCCCGAGGTCACTCCAAAACACAGCCGTCTGGTTGATCTCGGCTTTTCGCAGGTCTTCAAATCAGCGCATTTGAAACCGGAACAAATCGATGGACTCTATACCGAATCCATTCTTTTGAATCTCTAATGTCCCTTAAAACCAGAATTCGCGGAGCTTTAGAAACGCTTTCCAGAGTGTTCTATTCAGGAACCGGCGCGATCCTCTGCCTTCACCGCGTGACCCTGCCGGAGGAGCGCTCCTTGCTTCCCGACAACCGGGCGTTGGAAATCACTCCAGACGGTTTGGAGGCTCTCATTCGCCACCTTCAGGACCGGCGCTATGATATTATTCCCCTGGACGAGGTGCCCGGAGCCCTCGGGAGTCGCCGCTCTCGTAAATTCATCGCATTCACCTTCGATGACGGCTATCTGGATAATCTCAGGTTGGGCCTTCCCATTTTTCGCGCCCGCGGGGTCCCCTTCGCGATAAACATCACGACCGGGTTCGTCAATCGCTCGGCCATAGCCTGGTGGCATTGCCTCGAAGAACTCCTTGGGGTTCTTGAAAGCGTCAAGTATTCCGACGGCTCCAGGGAATACGAGCTTCCGCTTGGGAGACTCGAAGATAAGCACCGCGCTTTCGAGCAACTCGCCAAACAGATCCGCAACAGCGCCCAGGAGCAGCGGGAACCCTTCATCCGCTCGCTCTTTTCCGGCACCGGACTCGACCCGGCGGCCATTTCCGCACGGCTGATGATGGATTGGGACGGGGTGCGCCAACTCGCCGCCGAAAGCCTGGTGACTATTGGCGCGCATACGGTCACCCATCCAACGCTCAACCTCCTGAGTCCGGCTCAACTCCGTTCGGAATTGCACGATGCCAAAATCGAAATCGAGGCCCGATTGCAGCGACAGGTTCGACATCTCGCCTACCCGTTCGGCGGCCCCAATGCGGTGGGCCCACGAGAGTTTGAGGCCGCTCGCGAGTGCGGCTTCGTCACGGCGGCCACGACGCGCACCGCCAACCTATTCCGTGCGCACACAGCTCATCTTCATTCTTTGCCACGGATCAGCATCAGCGGCAACTACCCGATCGTGTCCCGTTTTTGCAGCGTTGAGAGCGGGTTGTTGACCGCGCGCATCCACCGATTTCGCCGCGTGGTGACGTGAAGGCCCGGAAATCCGTTGGCCTCTTGGAATGCGCGACAGCTTCGCAAGGGCTGGGCGCTAAAAATGGCTCGCACTAAGTGCTGAAACTGCTAGCGTCCTGCGACTTAGCTCCGAATTTCACCCAGCAAACCATCAGAGAAATCACGACCCCAAAATCTATGGCCAGTGACGAAGTCCAGAATCTGAAAGAGCGCGTGATTCGTCACCGCAGCGGATGGACGACCGTTGACTTTGGCGAACTCTGGCGCTACCGGGAACTTTTCCTTTTTCTCGCGTGGCGGGATATTTTGGTCCGCTACAAACAGACCGCTTTGGGCGTCACCTGGGCAGTGCTGCAACCGGTTCTTACAACCCTGGTATTCACGATCGTATTCGGCAGCCTGGCCAAGTTCCCGAGCAAGGGTGCGCCTTATGCGGTGCTCACCTTCGCCGCCTTGCTTCCGTGGAACTTTTTCTCCAACGCGTTGAGCGAAAGCAGCAATTCCCTGGTTGCCTCGTCCAACATGATCTCGAAGGTTTACTTTCCGCGCCTGATCATCCCGGCCAGCGCCGTGTTGAGCGGCGTTGCGGACTTCGCCATCAGTCTGGGGATCCTCTTTGGTTTGATGCTTTACTTCCATGTCCCCTTCACCGCGAACCTCTTCATGCTTCCGGTGTTTTTCGCCATGGCACTAATCGCTGCGCTCGGAGCGGGGGTGTGGCTAGGAGCGCTCAATGTGCGATATCGGGACGTGAAATATGTTGTTCCGTTCATTACCCGGATGGGATTGTACGTGAGCCCGGTCGGCTTCCTCTCGGACCTTGTCCCCGAAAAGTGGCGATTCCTTTACACCCTTAACCCGATGGTCGGCGTCATTGACGGGTTTCGTTGGTGCATCCTTGGAGAAAAGTTCCAGCCTTATTGGCCAGGTTGTTTGCTCAGTTGCCTGATCATGGTGCTTCTACTGGCAAGCGGACTGCTCTATTTCCGCAGCACTGAAAAAACCTTTGCCGATTATATCTAAGGTCATGGCACAACCTGCTATCATTTCAGTCAAGAACGTTGCCAAGCGCTATAACCTCGGCCATGCGAGTTCGCATAACACGATCCGCGATCAAATCGCAGAGACGTTTCGCCGCGCATTTTCAAGGACCGAAAAAGCCCGCGCAAAGGGAGCCTCAGGCGATTTCTGGGCTCTTCAGGACGTTTCCTTTGATGTGGCGCCCGGCGAAGTCGTCGGGATCATCGGCCGCAATGGCGCCGGGAAATCAACCCTGCTCAAACTGCTCAGCCAAATCACCGAGCCGACTCGCGGAGAGATTCGGATCAGGGGCCGCATAGCCAGCTTGCTGGAGGTCGGGACCGGCTTTCACCAGGAACTCAGCGGACGCGAAAACATCTTTCTAAACGGAGCCATCCTCGGGATGCGGCGATCGGAGATCAATGCGAAGTTCGATGATATTGTCGCCTTTGCCGATGTGGAAGCATTCATCGATCTCCCGGTAAAGCGCTATTCAAGCGGGATGTATATGCGGCTGGCGTTTGCCGTGGCGGCGCACCTGGATCCCGAGATTCTGGTCGTGGATGAAGTGCTCGCCGTGGGAGATGCGGCATTCCGCCAAAAAAGCCTGGGAAAGATGGGTGAGGTCGCCAAAGCGGGGCGCACGGTTTTTCTGGTAAGTCACAATATGAGCGCCATCTCCAGCCTTTGCACGCGGTGCATGCTGATGGAGAAAGGGCGGCTCCTCATGGACGGGCCGACCCATGATGTGGTTGCCGAATATCAACATTCTTCCCTCAAAAAGAATCTTCTTTGCGTCGATCTTTCGGAGGCCCGCCGCAAAGGTTCAGGTCGCGCCAAGTTCGAATCGGCTGAGATCATCCCGTTCGATCACGAGGGAAACCGCATCGGGCTGCCCTATACCGGCTGTAAATTGACTTTGAAAGTAACTTTGCGGTCCAACAGCAATATCGTTTCATCCAATCCTTCGGTGATACTGTTCGATGCCAACGGCTGCCGGATTGTCGATGCCAACCTGCAAATCATTGGTGAGTCTTTGAACATGAGGGCAGGCGAACGAGTGAGTGTCAGCTTCACGATCAATGAGCTCCTGCTCAAGGAGGGCCTTTATACTCTTGGAGTCTGGGTGGGAGCCGGAGGCGAGGGAATCGATCATGTTGAACCTGCGGCATCGTTCGAGGTCCTGCCGGAGCCGATCAATCCAAAATTTGTGAACGCCTGCTATGGAAGCTACGCCTGCAAATTCGATGCCGAAATTATTCGGAATGACCACGCAACCCTCGATTTTCAATCTCAATGAATGAGGCGCTCGTTCTGAGCCCGTTGAGCCTGCCTTGCTATGCGGATCGTTCATATTATCACCCGTGATGATGGCGGCGGCGGTCGTGCCGCCTACCGGCTCCACTCGGGCTTGAGGCAGACCGCGATCGACTCGCTTCTTTATGTATCGTCCCAGCATCACATTGACGATGCCACCGTGGTATTCAAGCCTTCCACCCGCTTGGATCACCGGCTCCGGAGGGTTTTCAACCACTATCGGTTAAAGCTTAAGATGTTAGGGTATCATCCAAACCCCGGAACTTCAGATTCCGGTGGATGGAGCCTCCATCATATCTGCCGCAGGGGTGCGGAACCGATCGCACAGCTCCCCAAGGCGGATCTCTATAACCTGCACACGATTCAAAACTTCTTCGATTTTGAGGCATTCTTCAGCACGATTCCAGCCGACGTTCCGATCGTCTGGACCCTGCATACTCGAGAACCCATGACCGGCGGTTGTCTTTACGCCGGCGCCTGCGCTCGCTTTGAACAGTCTTGTGGTTGCTGCCCGGCCCTGAATTCCCAACGGGAAAACGATCCATCCAGAGAAGTGTGGAAGAGAAAAAAATTGTTGCTCGACCGGTTTGCCTTGGGGCGGCTGCATATCGTCAGTCCGAGTCGATGGCTTGCCAATGAAGCTTCAAAAAGCTCGCTGCTTGGAGACTTTCCGATTTCCGTGATTCCCAACAGCGTTGACAATTCAGCTTACGCCCCGCGGGACAAAGTGATGGCCAGAGAAATTCTCGGGCTGCCCGTCGACGCGCAAATCGTGTTTTTCTCGTCCTTCGCTCATAAGAGAAAAGGAATCGACTATCTGCTTGAGGCGCTGCGACGGATGCGTGAAATCCCGAATCTCTTCCTGGTGATGCTCGGAGAGGATTACAGACTCAAGCCGGACGAACCTTTTGGTTTCCGTCATTTCGGGTCGGTGCTAAACGATCGCCTGATCTCCGTCATTTACAGCGCAGCCGATGTCTATGTGATTACTTCAAAGGAAGACAATCTGCCGAATGTGGTTCTTGAATCGATGGCATGCGGCACTCCTGTGGTCGGGTTCGACGTCGGAGGAATTCCTGATATGGTCCGCCCCGGTATAACCGGGCATCTATCCCCTTTCGGCGATGTCAATGCGCTCGCGGAAGCCCTCCGGCGTGTGTTGAACGATCAGGCTCACCGAAGGGAACTCGCTGACAATTGCCTGGCTATTACTAAAAAGGATTACAGCCTTCAGGTTCAGGCCGGCGCTTACATCGCGCTGTATGAAAAGCTGCTCGGATCAGCCCACGGGAAGGCTTCTAAAGCGGCATCCCTGATGAAATAAGGCCCTCCTGACGAATATCGATCAAGAGTCAAAATGAATCCGATTTCAGATGACATGAAGAGTGCGGGACGGGGAAGTTACAGGGCGTTAAATCCCTTCACATGCAGGGCGTCTTTTGTGTCTAGAATCGCATACAACCCGGCAAAGCTTCCGGGCTCTGAGCGCCAACGGCGCGCCCCATACCAGCCTGGGGCGAAGGCTTTGCGAAGCCCCAGGAACCCGAATCCTACGGCATCAGGGCTGAAAGCCCGCCCCATCTCCCCGGTATGGGACGGGCCTTCAGCCCTAAATCCTTGGGGCGCAAAGACCTGGGGCGATGCCCCAGGCTGGTATAGGGCCGCGCCGTTGGCGCTCAGGAATTTCCAAAGCGCACGTTTCAACTTTCCTGTCCTGCACCCTGGCGTGAATTGCGCACGATGAGCATGAATCCATCAGCCCAGGGCGGTCTATGGATGCGGGTCACGCAAAGGATTCAATGGTGGCTGAAATGCTGGCGGCGTCAGGTTGATGGATGGCTCGCACGCCGCGGCCCTCGGGTATTTATCGGCGTACATTGGCCTCCGCCGTTTCGGAAGCCTTTTGAACGGAGCCAGTTGAGATTTCGTTCAGAGGGAGGCGGCATCGGGGACGAACTGCTCTGCTCTGCGATCTTTGCCGAAATCAAGCGGCGGAACCCGCAAACGCACATCACCTTTTTTAGCCGCTACCCTGACTTCTTCCAGGGGCACTCTCAGATCGATGTAATCGCACCGATACAAGAAGGCGGCGATTCGATCATGCTAAGCTACGGCAATGCGCTTCCGCCCCCGCGATCGCTCGCCAGCATGATGGCCGAAACGATCGGGTTACAGATGAAATTCCCCAAGATCCCGACGCCGCAGCTCCGGTCGCCCATCGAAAAGCTTTCTCAAACCTTGGAGGCAATCCCTGGACCTTGGATCGCCATTCAGCCCCTATCGAGCCGTTGGACTCCCAACAAGGCTTGGCCATTGGCCGCTTGGGAAACGTTAATTCGACTCTTAACGAAAACCCACCATGTGGTTGAACTGGGCACGGCCACGGCATTTCCAGACCACGACTTCGGCGCCCAGTTTCACTCGCTTGCCGGATGCACCGATCTGAATAACTTCGCCTATGCCCTTAGCAAGGCGGGCGCCTTTGTCGGCCCCCCTTCCGGCGGAATGCATCTGGCCAATGCGTTTGGCGTTCCTTTGGTCATTATTTTCGGCGGCTACGAGGCGCCCGTCGATTATGACTATCCCAACATGGAGTCCTTCTTCACTCCCTTGAAGTGCTCTCCCTGCTGGTTGAGCGACAAATGCCCGTACGAGCATGAGTGCCTCAAAGCCGTCAGACCGGAAGAAGTGTATCCTGCGGTTTTGCGGGCGCTTGAAAAAACTGCGCTTCCCATCAAGTAAGCCGGCGCACTTCTCTAGGGCAAACGCATCAAAATTCGATTTGGGACATCATTCCGAAGCGCCAACGGCGC
>JBAXSN010000127.1:0-9507 GCA_037130675.1 Verrucomicrobiota bacterium | reverse complement strand
GCCTCGCGGGTTCTCAGAATGGAAGCAATCAATTTGCTGCTCTCTCCTTGGGCCGCCATCAATATGATTCTGGCTCGCTCCGCGTAGCGGTTTTCGGCTCGCGGTTTTCGGGTCATAGCTTCGAGTTGTTTTTGCTCGTCAGCACTCAGCTTAATCGGTGTCAGGGGGCGGGCCATTCCCCAATGGGGGTTATTGCGCTTTATTTGTCAAGTAGATACTAGATTACCGGGCGGTGCTGGATGGAGTCGAAGGTGGATTCGCCGGCTTGGAGGTCGCTGACGATGACTAGGTTGTCGCCGTGGTGGACGAGGCCGCGCTTGCGAAGAAGCTGGGTGGCGTTCTCGATGGTCTGTTCGGGGTCGTGCTCGAAGGGCATCAGGATGGGGTAAATGCCCCAGTTGAGGACGATTTTGCGGCAGACTTCGAGGGTGTTGGAAAACGCGAAAATGGGCGAGTGCTCGGGGCGCTGGGCGGAGACGTAGTCCGCAACCCGGCCGCGACGGGTGAAGACGACGAGCTTGGAGTTCCTCAGGGAATTGGCGAGCACGACGGCGGAATGCATGGTGCGCTGGCGGTTTTCGCGGTATTGGGCTTCGTTGGCGTAACCGGCGCCGCCGCTACGCTCGATGCGACTGGCGACGCGATCTAGGGCCATTACGCATTCGATCGGATATTTTCCGACGCTGGTTTCGCCGCTGAGCATGATCCCGTCGGCCTGTTCATAGACGGCATTGGCCACGTCGGTGACTTCGGCCCGGGTCGGCACCGGGTTGGAGATCATTGACTCCAGCATGTGCGTGGCGACGATGACGGGACGACCGACCCGCAGGCAGCGTTTGACGATGGCACGCTGGATGATGGGGAGTTCTTCCATGGCGCACTCGATGCCGAGGTCGCCCCGGGCCACCATGATGATGTCGGCTTTGTCGATAATCCCGCCGATGTTGCGGACGGCAAGCTGATCCTCGATCTTTGCAACAATGCGGGCCTTGCTTCCGTGCTGGCAAAGGATGGCGCGCAAGGCGTCCACGTCGCTCGGTTCGCGGCAAAAGCTGAGGGCGACCATATCGACCTCGAGTTCGGAGCCGAGGGCGACATCCTCCAGGTCTTTGGAGGTGAGCGGAGGGAGATTGACTTTGACGCCGGGAAGATTGATGTGACGGCGGGAGCCGAGGGTGCCGGCGGTGAGAACGCGGCAACGCACGCGCTTGTTCTCTTTGTCGAGCACCTCCATGTGCATCACGCCGTTATCGACCAGGACGGTGTCGCCCACGGAGATGTCGTCCACGAGGCCGTCGTAGTTGACGTCCACCGAATACTGTTCTTCGCTGCGTTCGCCCCGGACGGTGAATTCGATGATGTCGCCTGGCTTGAGGTCGAGCTTGTTCGGAAGGTCGCCGGTGCGAATGGCCGGGCCCTGGGTGTCCATGAGAATCGCGACGACAGCGTCGAGGTCGGAGGCGACTTTGCGAATGCGCGGGACAATGGCGCGCACCCATTCGTGGGAGGCGTGGCTCATGTTCAGCCGAAAGACGTTCGTTCCGGCATCCACCATAGCCCGAAGCATTTTTTCAGATTCCGTGGCGGGCCCCAGCGTGCAGATGATCTTCGTGTTGCGCATTGGCGGGATATGGTCGGGATAAGGCGAAAACTTTTCAAGATAAACTGCGCTTATTTTGGCAAGGTTGCCAAACGAAGTTATCGATCCAGCAAGAAAAAGTAAGAGCGGTAATGGATCGCCTGATTCCCACTGGCATTAAGTAGAGGGAAAGCTCAATGAACTCCTCGCGCGCTCGAACTTGAAACATGGTTTGCGGCGAGAGTCTCGCCGGGTAGTGGAAGCGGCATCCCTGCCGCTTCGGTCCTAGGGAAAGCGGCCGAAAGTCGCAACTAACTGCACCCCTCGGGAAAAAGGATCGCTTGGATGAAAATACCCGTTGACGAACCGAAGGGAACCTCCTAGGCTTTCCCTCCGCCGTTAGTCCCGAGGGACTGGAAGCGACACCAACTATCTATTTTTTGACAGAACAGGACCGAAAAGGAGAAAATCATGCCAGAAGTCTTAGTCCGTAAAGGGGAACCCATCGACCGTGCGCTCAAGCGCTTGAAAAACAAGCTCGACGCAGAGGGAGTTATGGATGAAGTGCGCCGTTTGCGCGCCTTCGAAACCCCGACCCAGAAGACCAAGCGCAAAGCGCGGGCAACCGCCAAGCGCATGAAGATGAAGTTCCGCTTCAACTCCTAAGCTTTCCAAGCGCCCCACCTAGACAGCCACTGCTTCGCGGAATCTGCGAGCAGTGGCTGTTTGTGTTTATTTCTCGCTTCCCTTCGTCTTTTCCCGCCACTCCTTCGCGCTGAGTCCCCGCACGAGGAAGGTGATTTCGCCCTTGGGCGGATGCGCGGTGTAATGGGCCAGCAACTCTCCCGCGAGGCCAATTCGGTATTCCTCGAAGGTTTTCGTCAGTTCCCGCGCCACGCAAATGGGGCGCTCCGGCATGATCCGCGCCGCGGCTTCCAGACTTTTGCAGAGCCGATGCGGGCTTTCGTAAAAAATACTGGTCTCCTGGCGAGCCGCCGCCGCCGCCAGTTCGCGCTCGCGGCCCCCGCTTTTGGGTGGGAGAAAGCCGCCATAATAAAAGGCATCCGCCGGAAATCCTGAGCCGACCAGCCCGGTAATCACCGCCGAAGGCCCCGGAAGCACGGTGTAGGGAAGTCCCTCGGCAATGCAGGCAGAAAGGATGCGGGCGCCGGGATCGGATATCCCCGGCATGCCGGCGTCGGAAATCACCGCCACGGTTTCGCCTTTGCGCAGTCGCTCGATCAACTCCTGGGTGCGGCGCGCTTCGTTGTGTTCATGATAGGAAATCAATGGTTTACTGATCCCAAAATGATGGAGCAGGTGGCCGGAGTGCCGGGTGTCCTCGGCGGCAATGACCTCTGCGCTCTTGAGGGCGTCCAGGGCCCGAAGCGTAATGTCGCCAAGGTTGCCAATCGGAGTCGGGATGAGGAAGAGCATGGAGGTGAGAATTAAACCCGTTGGACAAATAAAGAGAGCACCATTTTCCTCGATTGACCTTCGAAGGAAAAAAAGGAACACTCTCCGGCTGTGCACTCCTTGTGCCAATCCTCCAAGCGCGGCTCCACCAATGACGCCTGACTCCCAGATCCAGCAGCGGCTGACTTACTCCATCGAGTACCCGATCATCTTTACCGAAAGCGTTTTCGATCCGAAAAACCGAGCCCTGGCCGAAGCCATGGATCGGCTGAAAGAAAACCGGGTGCACCGCGCCATGGTTTTCGTGGACTCGAACGTGGCCGATCTCTTCCCGCAGATTACGCAGGACGTCAGCGAATATTTCGACGCTTACTCCTCCGACATCGAACTGGCGGAAGCCCCGCGGATTATCCCCGGCGGCGAAATTCTCAAGGGCGGAATGGATGTGGTCATTCCCATGGTTTCGGCCATGATCGACGCGCATCTCTGCCGGCACTCTTTTGTCATCATCGTCGGGGGCGGCGCCGTGCTGGACACGGTTGGATTTGCGGCCTCTTTGGTCCACCGGGGGCTGCGCACCATCCGCATTCCAACGACGATCCTTGCCCAGGCCGACGGCGGAACCGGGGTGAAGACAGCGCTTAATTTCGAGGGATCGACCAACGCGGTCGGGACCTTTGCGCCCCCGTTCGCTGTCCTCAATGATTGGCAGTTCTTCTATTCGCTCTCCGAACGCGACTGGGCGGCAGGAGCCGCTGAGGCTTTCCGGATGGCGGTAATCCGCGACCGCGAGTTTTTTGAAGAGCTTTGCACGCTCGCCCCCACCCTCTCCCAGCATAACGGAGCAGCGATCCAGCGAGTCGTCCATCGGAGCGCCGTTCTCTTCCTCAACGAGTTGGCAGTCCAAAACGACCCGTTTGAACACGGAGTCGGCCAACCGCTCGATTTCGCTTGTTGGGCCGCCCATAAACTTGGAGCGCTCTCCGATCACGAGGTGAGCTATGGAGAAACCATCGCCATGGGGGTTCTGATCGATTGCCTCTATGCCACCGAGCAGGGATGGTTGCCTGAGGCCGACTTCGAGCAGCTTCATGAAGCGTTTGCCCAGATCGGGCTCCCGCTCTGGTTCAACGAACTCGACCTCGTGGGCGGCGACGGCAACCTGGAGGTGCTCCAAGGCATTCCCGACTATCAGGAACACAAGGGTGGCCAGCTTTCGGTCACTTTCCCGGACGGAATCGGAAAATCGCGCCAGGAAGAGACGATCAATTTGGAGATCATGGAACGGGTGTTTAACCGCCTCAAAACGATGGCGTCCTCGGCGGTTAACTTCGGAGGGTAAGCGGACGTCCCAGTTGTTTTCGTGCTCGGTTCCGAGCGCCAAAGGCGCGTTCGCAGCCAGCCTGGGGCATCGCCCCAGGAATCGTATTAAGGATTGCTCCAGAGCTGAAGGCCCTCAGCATTCAACAGGAAACTCTGATGCGCCGGGCCTTCAGCCCTTCTATTCTATTCTTTGCTGAAGACCTGGCCCCGATGGGCCAGGCTGGTATGCGATCGGGCCTTTTGCCCTTAGGCGGGAGCTATGCTGGCTGGAGGGTAATGTGC
Organism: Verrucomicrobiota bacterium; assembly: GCA_037130675.1. Lineage (GTDB taxonomy): Bacteria > Verrucomicrobiota > Verrucomicrobiia > Chthoniobacterales > Chthoniobacteraceae > JBAXSN01. Next base: position 4,907 of record JBAXSN010000127.1, on the reverse strand, counting down.
AAAATTTCCGCCGGAGCTTCGGTCCGGAGGGGAAACCAGTTACCGACTCCGTTTGAAACGACCAGCGCCTGGGAAAACCCGCTGGGATTGGCTTTTCGGGTATAAAGCCCCGACCAATACCGAAACATCGCCGGGCCGAAACCGAGGCGTTCATTGAGCATCAACTGCCCGCCGTGGGTGTGGCCCGAAAGCACTAGGGGCAAGCCGCCCAAGTGATCCCAAGCGTGGGGATGATGCGCCAGGACAATCGGGAAAGCCGCAGGATCACGCAGTTTGAGCAACTCCGCAGCCGAGGCGGCCAGGCCGGCCTCATCGTGGCGGTTGTTTCCCCTAGTCGGCGGGCCGCCCCAGCGCAACCCAAGGATTTGAATGGAAATCCCGCGCACCTTCAGCGTTGTTGCTTCGTTCACAACGAGCTTAAGCCCCGAGGCCTTCATCTGGCTCTCGAACGCCACCCGGCTTTCGATGAGGTCGTGGTTTCCTTCGCAAATCACCAGCGGACCGTTGAGGCTCCGCAGCATTTCGATTCCCTGGGGGAGCGCCCGCAGGCTGTCGTTGATGAGGTCTCCCGTGAAGAGCACCATCTCCGCCCGCAACGCATTGGTCGCCTCCACGATTTTCCCGAGAACGCGGCCATGCGTAAACCGGCCGATGTGGGTGTCGCTGACATGCGCGATTGTCAGGCCGTCGAGTTCGCGGGGCAATCCCGATACTGGAATGGTGAATCGGCGCACGCGAAAATCTTCCAACTGCGCGGCGGCTGCGGCGCTTAGGGCCAGGGTGAGGACCGGCGGAGTGAGAGCCGCTGCGGTACCCAGAAATTCCCGGCGGGAAATGGCCGACTCGGGTACCGAATCAGCCAGGGGGGCTGGGCTGGGGGCGGGAAGGATACGCCGGATCAGAGCGGTGGCGCTCTCCGCGACGAGTCCCAACAGATTTCCCGCAAGCGCCAGCGGCGCCACCAGCAAATGCCAGATGAAGACCACGATCGCCACCGGAGTCGGCAGAAACGTGTCGATATTGAAATGCTGGCTCCAACTGGCGACGATCCCTGTCAGCGAGGCGGTTTGAAAAAAGAGAAAGCCGTGGAATAATCCTCGCAGCCTCCGGCGGGCACGGCGCTCGGGGAGTTTTCGCAGCAGGCGCGCCCCGCTCCACCAGACAAACAGGTCGGCGGCAAAGAGCGATCCTAAGATGAGCAGGATGACTGGCATAAAAGTATAAACGTGCTCGTTCCCAATCTCCCCCGACGGAAGGAGGGGAGAACGCACTTGGCCTTCAAGTCTACCAAGTGCGTTCCCAAACGGGTGCAAGATGGGAAAATTACCAATTGGGTTCCGGCAATTTCCTGAGCGCCAACGGCGCGGCCCCATACCAGCCTGGGGCAGCATAGCCCCAGGTCTTTGAGCCAGAAGGGTTTAGGGCTGAAAGCCCGCCCCGTTCCGGAGAGATGGGGCGGGCTTTCAGTCCTGATTGCGTTGGATTCGGATTCCTGGGGCTTCGCAAAGCTTCCGCCCCAGGCTGGAATGGGTCGCGCCGTTGGCGCTGAGAGCCCAAAATCCACACCGTCCGAATCGGAGATTATTGCCTTCGGCACTCCGCGTTGTGGCTTCGCTTTGGGAAACCGCTGATCGCGGTAAAGCGGTCGCAAACACTTGCGTTCCCAATCAAGAGATTGGGAACGAGCGCTTATGTGCCGACATCCATCACGCATTTATTCCACAATCATCCATCAGTCCGTTTTGGCAAATGCTCCATGCAATAGTCGTTGCCGTCGCGGCTGCTTACGCGGAAGTCCAGTTCGGGATTGGAGCGCTCGGTGCGCTGACACACGGTGCAGCGGTGCAGGGGCTCTTCTTCGGGGATCGAGGCTTCGGCGTAACGACGGCGACGCCCATGGACTTGCCGTCGCTGGCGCAATTCCGAGACAAGCTCCGGCCCGAAGAAAATCGCCAGGTTCGCCAACGACGCGCCCATCGCCATGCGAAGCGAAAGGGTGCCCCCGAGAAATTCCAGCATAAGCATAGCGGCGCTAAACCAAGCCACCCACTTCACACGAAGCGGCAAAATCCCCATGAGATAAATCTCCATATCCGGGTAAAACCAGGCGAATGCAAAGAACAAGGAGGAGTTGAGCATGGAGTTCGAAAACTGCGCGCCAAAGCCAAGCGCGGCCAGAGTCGTCCCGAGCATCCCGAGCAGATAAAAAAGATTGAGGCGAAAGGCACCCCAGGCTCGTTCCAACCCTTCGCCGATCATCCAGAGAAATCCGAGCACAAAGAGAATCCATAGGAAACTATCCGTGTCCGGGATCAGGATATAGGTAAAAAGCCGCCAGACTTCCCCGTTGCGGATCCCGGCGATATTCAGGTCCAGCCAAGGGATCAGCGCCGGGTTGGTTTTTGCGAGCACGAAAACCACGGCGTTCAGGACTACGATAATCCGGATCAGGCCGGGAATGGCAAACCGGCCGAAACGGCGTTCCAAAGTTGCAATAAGGTTCATGGGCGTCAAATAGGGGTCTCTTAATAGCCTGAGACAGGGCCGGTTGCAGCGTATTTTTCTTTCGCGTTGACTCCTCCCACTGACGACCGCTGCAATTGACACTGGCGCCCGCGCCCTATAGCCTGACTGCGTGTCCACGCCAACAGCCTCTACCGCCCCAAAGAAAACCGCCCTTTTCGACGAACATGTCGCCGCCGGTGGCAAAATGGTTGATTTCGGCGGCTGGCACATGCCGGTCCAATACGGCGGCATCCTTGAGGAACATTTCGCAGTCCGCAATGCCCTCGGCGCCTTCGATATTTCCCACATGGGCGAGGTGTTCGTAAGCGGCCCCGAGGCGAAGGCCTGGCTGAACCATCTCCTTACCAACAACCTGGATCGCATCGATGTCGGAGAATGCCAATACACGTTCATGCTCAACGAGCGGGGCGGGGTGGTCGATGATCTGATCGTCTATCGAGTGGATGAGGGCAGCTACATGCTCGTGGTTAATGCCTCGAAAATCGAGGAGGACGTGGCTTGGATGGAGAGCCATCTTCAGCCTGGCGTCATCCTCGAGAACAAGAGCGACGAATATGCAGGAATCGCAGTCCAGGGTCCGCGCGCCATTCAGCTTTTTGACCGGTTCTTTGACGGCCGCGTTTCCCGGCCCGCACGCAACGAGATCAAGAGCATTAACGTCGATTGCACCAGCATTTTGATCTCCCGAACCGGCTACACCGGCGAGGACGGGTTCGAACTTTTCTTTTCCGCCAATTGCGCCCCCAAAGTGTGGCAGGAAATCCTGGAGAAAGGCGCGGATTTTGGGATCAAACCGTGCGGCCTCGGCGCGCGCGACACCCTGCGCCTGGAGATGTGCTATCCGCTCAACGGCTCGGATCTCTCTCCCGACCACACGCCGCTTGAGGGCGGCATGTCCATTTTCGTGGATCTCGACAAACCCGATTTCATCGGGCGGCCCATCCTCGCCGAGCAGCGCGAGAACGGCATCCCGCGTCGGCTGGTTCCTTTCAAGATGATCGGCAAGACGCCCCCGCCCCGGTCGCATTACGGGATCTACAAAAACGGCCAGCGAATCGCCGAGACGACCAGCGGCACCCTGTCTCCCACCCTCGGCATCGGCATCGGGATGGCCTATATCCCCACCGAGTTTGCCCGGATCAACGAACAGATCGAAATCGACATCCGCGGGCGGCGCTTTCCCGCTGTGATCGAGCGAAAGCCCCTTCATCGAAAATAACCCCGCGCCATTTGCGTGAGCTTTTTGCCGCGACCCGCGTAAAACCAGCCCGTTTTTTCAAATCATGAACGTTCCAGACGACCTCAAATACACCGAATCTCACGAATGGATCCGCCCCGAAGGCGCCAATGGCCGCGTCGGCATCACCGATCACGCCCAGGAAGAGTTGACCGACATCGTTTATGTCGAACTCCCGAAGATCGGCTCCAAAGTGCAGGCTAAACAGCCCGCCGCAGTCGTGGAATCGGTCAAGGCCGCAGGCGACATCTATTCCCCGGTGACCGGCACAGTCGTGGAAGTGAACACCGCGCTGGAGGCCAATCCGGCTCTGGTCAACACCGACCCGTTCGGCGAAGGCTGGATTTTCGTGGTCGCTTTGGAAATTCCCGAAGAGCTCGCGGGGCTTAAAGACGCCGCGGCTTACCGCGAGTCGATCGGCGGGTAACTTGGCCTCCGAGCGTGGCACAAGCCTGCAAGGGATTGCTGACCACCCGCAAACTTCCACGACGCGCGCTCGTTCCCAATCTTTTTGATTGGGAACGCACTGGGTTTGCGAATCTCCGATTCGCGAACCGTGGCATAGCAACAGGCGCGCAACGGAAAGATAGACCCTCTTTTAAAAGCGAGTGCGCTGTGGTTAATTTACGCACTCCCTGCGAACACCCGCAGAGATCGCGGCATTCCAAATCGGGAGGTCGGGAACGAGTTTTCGCCCTACGGCATAAGAACCCGCGCCAAGGACGCAAAGATCGCCATGGGAGGAACTTATGAAAAAGGCAGAAATCACCGTGTAGGTCTTTGATCAGCTTGAGCACACTGCCGTCACTGACCCGTCGCGCCACTTGCCGCATCAACTCCCGGTGCGGGATCGTGTCGAAGTATTTCGACAAGTCCGCATCGATGATTTCCGTTTTCCCGTGCCTTACCGCTTCGACGATCCCGTCGATGGCTTGGTGCGCCCGCCGGTTCATTCACCGCCTGCTACCCCTCGCTCCTCGCGGAGCGACAGTTGACGATGTGTTCGGTCGTGAACCACCCAATTCGACCGGCAGGACTTTCACCTGCGTTTCCGCCAGATTCGCTGGCTGCTGCGCCCGAACTCCGAAATTGCGGTTTGCTGTGGCTGCGGCGCTCTGTCGCCGCCGGGGTGGCGCGGCGAGCG
>JBAXSN010000126.1:0-9709 GCA_037130675.1 Verrucomicrobiota bacterium | reverse complement strand
GCGGCGACAGAGCGCCGCAGCCACAGCAAACCGCAACTTCGGAGTTCGGGTTAATGGCCCTTTTTCCCGGTTCCCGAACCCCCGAAAATCCCAAAATTTGCCGTGATATATTCTGGTAATCGCATATTATTGGCAAATTATTATGCGCTTCCCCTTCCCTTCGGCTCTCCGTCTCCGCGTCTCCTCAGGCCTCTTCCTCATCGCCGCCGCGCTGTTTGCCACGTCGGCAGCTCAAGGACAGCAAGGGCAGTCACTCCTTGAAAACGGGGACTTCAAGAATCCCTCAGACCCGTTCAAAGGCTGGGTGACCGACTATGCGTGGACGCAAAATCAATATTACGTCGAGAACAAGAATCATCTCACAGTTGGGAACGATGGCGGGCGGAAGTGCGTCAACTTCAGCAACGCAGGCGATGGCGGAGTGAAACTGGAGTCCAGTCCGTTTCTCTTCGAGCGGGGCTTCAAATACGTCTGCAAGCTCGATATCAAGGGGGGGCCTTACCGGATTTACTTCGCCGGCTACCAGTTTATTCCCGGCATTCGTCCGCATGACAACCCTGGGTTGCAGGAATTGCGAATGGTTTACCAGAGCAAGGCAACCGCGAGCGAGAGCGGAGGGTGGACGCAAGCAAGGATGGAACTGCCGGGCGTCGTTCTTTCCGGAGACGCGAAAGCACACCTGAAGAAAGTCCGATATCTTACGGCTTACATTTGGTTCCAGACTTCCGGCTCTGTTACCAATGTCACGATCACAAAGGTCGCCGATCCCGCGATGAATTTCTAACTCGGAAGCACCCCAAATGCCTCCTCAACTCTTAGCCAAACTCGAGCAGCTCGGCAGGAGCCTGATTCGCTGGAAGGCTGAGCTCAAACTGACGCTCGGGCTTTCGGTCATTTTCTGCTGGGTTTGGTTGCTGGGGCTGGTCGATCTTTGGCTGCGCTTGGAGCGCACCGACCGGATGGTGACGTGGACGATCCTTATGGCGTTGGTCGTCGCCACGCTCTGGCTGGTGCGCTGCGCGCTACGTCTGCGCTTCACCCCCGAGGCTGTCGCAGCCACGTTGGAGAAGACCTTTCCGCAGCTCGACAACCATCTTATCAACATCCTCCAGTTTTCGAGGAATCCCGAAGGCGACGTGTTCAAGGCCGCCTATGTGCGAGCCGGGGCGCCCGAGTTGCAAAGTCTCGATTTTCGAAAAATGCGCGATGAAAAGGCTCATCGACGCAGCCGGATCATGCTCGCTGTGGCGGCGGTGTTGCTGGCGTTACCATCGCTATTTTTCGGCCAGGCGTGGGGAGTAGCGGTATGGCGAACGGTCAATCCGTTCACCAGTGTTGAACCGCCCTACCTCACAAAGATCCTCAATGTGAAGCCGGGTAATTCCACGGCACTGCAGGGCAAGCCGCTGGGGCTCAGTTGCATCGTGAAGGGATTTGACGGGCACGAAGTGAAAGTGGAGATCGAGCCCGCCGGTGGGAAGAAGAGCGTGTACTCGCTCGGGCACATTAAAGGGAGCGAGCCGCAGGAGTTCAGCTATCCGATCGAGAAGATCACTGCCGGGCTGCGCTACCGTTTCCTCGCGGGCGATGCGCCGAACTCGGCGTGGTTCACCATTGTCACGCGGCCGCCGCCCGCATTCACGGCCATCTCGATGGTTGTTACTCCGCCGGCCTACGCGAAACTTCCTTCCCGCCCGGTGAAGCCCCGCGACGAGCGGCTGACTGTGCTTGCGGGCTCGGAGTTGCAGATTCACGTGACCGCCAACACGCCGCTCACGAATTTGCGGCTGAGCGGCGAGGGCGGCGCAACGACGGCGTTTGTGGCAGCAGGGAAACCGACCCGCTGGCAGGCAAAAGCGAAGGTCGCCTCCGGCGCGTCTCTTATTCTCAAGGGGGAAGACACCTTTGGGAGCACCGTCGGAGAGGAAATTCCCTTCCAGATTCAGCCGGACAAGCCGCCGGGCATCGAAATCGTCTCCCCGAACGGTCTCGCGCTGCTGCCCCCGGGTGAGCGTCCGCAAATCGAGTTTCGTGCGGCGGATGACTTCGGCCTTTCCGAGATTGTGGTCGAGGAAGTAACGCCGGAAGCCACGCGCAAAGACAAAGGCACCGAGATTGCGAGATTCAAGGCCGACAACGCCAGGGAGTTCGGCCAGGTCTGGGCAAGCGAGACTTCGCCGGTGCGCCGCGGAGGCGACATTGCCTACCGCATTGTGGCGCGCGACAACCGGCCACAGCAGCCGAACGAATCGTTCTCCGCCAACGTGGTCTTCCATATCCCCACGCAGGCGGAATTCCAAAAGATGCGCAACGAGTTGGAAAAGGCGGCGCTGGTGAGTTTGCAGAAGATGATCGAGCTGCAAAAACGCAACCTGGACGACACGGTGTCGCTTCAAGGAGCCGTGGCCACCGCGAAGCCAGCGCAGTGGACAGAAGCAACGCAACGGCAAACGCAAATCCGCTCGTTCATGCGCGAGCTGCTGGCGAATCCGCTAAAGCCGCTCGGTGGACTCACCGCGACGGCGCAGAAACTCTACGCCAACGAGATGGTGCTGGCAATCGATGCGCTCCAGTCCATTCCCAATGCCGAAGGCGCCCGGAAAGGAACCCTGGCATCCGAGGCAGTGGATCTTGAAAGCAAAATTTTAAAGCAACTTAGCTCTGCCATGGCGGCATTGGGTGAGTCGAAAATCGACCGGAGTGTGTCGGGACTCAGCGCCATGATCGAGGCGATGCTGCGCGATCAGTTGAGCGCGCTCAAGCAAAGCCGGGCTTTTGTCGAAAGCAAGGCCAAGGTAGGACGCACGCTGGTGGATGCCCAGGACCGGATCGGCGGCGACATGGCTGCCTTCCTGACCTCATGTAAGGATGAAGCCGAACAGGCGACGCAAAACGACAAGGTGCTCGCCGAGTCGATCACCAAGCTGGCGGGGCGCGCGGAAGAACTGAAAATCCGGGGGGACATGGTAGTGGCGGCAGAGCGGCTCGACCAAAACCATGCGCCGGAGGCTGTGCCCTTGGAAGAGCGCGCTGTGACGGGCCTGAAGGCGCTGCAGGCGATGCTGGATCAAGTCCAACTCAAGGAACAGGCTCAAAACCGCGACGCGATGCTGGATGCCGTGCAGCAGGCCAAGGATAAGCTCGCCAAGCTTCAAGCCCTCAATCAGAAAATGATTGATGCCATGGAGCAGGTGAAGGGTCAGAAGGATAAGGACGACAAAGCGACCGACGAGATGGACGAGGAATTCACGGAGATGAAAAAAAACATCAAGGATGCGCTGCTTCAGATCCCGACCGACCTTCACATTTTTGCCGACCTGAACGTCGCCAATGATCTTGTGGAAGATATCTTCTCCGTTTTCCAGGAGATCGAGCAGAAGGCCGGCTCGGAGAAGCAGGATCCCAGTAAAACGCAGGAGATGGCCTTATCTAAAGATGAAACGTTGGCGCCGGCCATGGGCGAAGCCTCCAAGCGGCTCGATGCCATGGAGATGTGGCTTGCTGAAAAACCGGATGATATAAAGGTAACAACGGAGGCCATCGACAAAGCCGAAATGCCACAATCCGGCGTCGCCGAGGCCGAACTGGCCGCCGCCGCACAGGATCTGGTGGGCGATCTGCTGAAAGAGGCCAAGGAGGCGTCCGACAAAGCAGACGACAGCGCGACCAATCACGCGATGTCCGATTTTCAGTCCGGAGCGGGAGTGGGGGAAGGCGACATCGCCTCCTTTGGCGCGCAGGGGAAATCCGGCAATCAGGCCCCCGATCACAAGGAGCAGGATGGCCGCTCGAATGTGGGCCGCCAAGGCATGTCCACCGGCGAGACCGCTGCCGGCTCCGGCACGATCGGCAAAGGCGACGAAAACATCGAAGCCCGCCGGACAGAAGATCCGACTCAAAGCGGCAAAGTCGATCTCGCGGGCGAGGCCGACACAAAGGCCACGGGCGGCGGCAAGCTCGGAACAGGCAAGGCCGATGGCGTGGGCATGGGCGGCGGGGCTACGCGCATGGATTCCAAGGAGGCCGGCTCAAATGACGGTATGGCGGCATTGATGGCCAAAAAAGCCGATGCCCTCTACGCGAAAGCCTCAATGAAAAATGTGCGAGTCGGCTCGTTCAAGGATGCAGCGCATCAGTTGCAGCAATCAGCCGATGCCATCGCAAAAGGCGACATCGGACAGATGCGGGAGTTCCGGAAGATGGGCATCGCATCGTTGACCCGCGCCCAGGCGGAGCTATCCGCGGGACCCTCCAGAGCCATGGAGGCAAAGGGTTCCACGGGGGCGCTCGACAACGTGATCCAAAGCGGCCCGGATCAAGCGCCGCAGAAATATCGCGACAAGGTCGCGGAATATTACAAAGAGCTCAATGGCGCGTATTAATGAAGCGCTGATTAAAGCGGTTGTCGTGCTGTTGCTTGCGTTCGTTTTCTCAGCCTGCGACTCGCACCGTCAGCGCCAGCTCGAAAAAGTCCGCGAACTGAACGAGATCCCGATCGCCCAATTGCGGGTCCTCATCAAAGGCTTTGCCGGCGAATGGCGGCCGGACAGCGACCGCAATCACGCGCAGCCGGAGCCCCCCGCAGAGAAAGCTCTTTCCCCGGACGCCAAGCGGATCGCGCTAGTCCCGCTGGCGCAGATTCACCTCGGCGCCATGCCGGTGCGGGAAGCGATTGCTGCGCGTCGAAGCACCCGCGATTTCACAGAGGCAGCCCTGTCACTGGAAGAATTGAGCTTTCTGCTCTGGGCGACCCAAGGGATCACCGGGATACGACGGGATGAGGCGGGCGCAGTAGTGCAGCAGTTCCGCGCCGCGCCCTCGGCCGGAGCGCGTTATCCGCTGGAGACTTACCTCGCGATTCACCGCGTGGAGGGATTGGCGCCGGGCATCTATCGCTACCTGCCCGGTGCCCATCAACTTATCCTGGTCCTCGAGGATGCACAGATTTCACCCAAGCTCCAGGCCGCCTGCTACGGTGCGGCTTCGGTCGGCGCTGCCCCCGTCGTCTTCATCTGGTCGGCGGTGCCCTACAGGACGGAGTGGAAATACACTTATCTTTCCCATCGCATGATCGCGATGGAGGCGGGGCACGTTTGCGAAAATCTCTACCTCGCCGCGCAGTCCTGCGGCACGGGCTGTTGCGCCGTGCTTTCCTACCATCAGCCGCTTGTGGATCAACTGCTCGGCGTGGATGGGCAGGAGGAGTTCGCGCTTTACATAGCGTGCATCGGTAAACCGAAGCCAGACTAGCATCGCCATGGAGATTCCCGCCTATCAGCCATTCTACCTCAAATCGATCACGGACCTGCGCGCTGAGATTGCACGGCTTGGTCTTGGCATTCCCCTCGACGACGATTTCACACGGCTGGCGCAGCCGCTCGGCATCGGGCGGAGAACCATTTCGAACCGGTTCTGCGCGCAACCGATCGCAGGCGGGGACGCAACACCCGACGGAGCGCCCGGAATTTTGACGCGGCGGCGTTACCTCCGGTATGCGCAAGGCGGCTTCGGTCTTATCTGGGTGGAACAGACCGCCGCTATCTCACCGCAAAAGCCGGGGCAACTCTGCTTGAACGAAGGCACCCTTGCCACTTTCCGCAGCCTGGTGGAGGAACTTCGAGCATCCGCCGCCGCTCCCCTCACCCTCATCATTCAACTCGCGTCCACGCGCATTGAAGCGATCCTTCGCGCCGCGACGCTCTCTGCGGAAGCCGGATTCGACGGCGTCGATCTCCAGGCCCCCCGCGAGGCGCTTCCGGAACTGCTGGCAGGCGTGCGGAAAGGCGCGCCCGATTTGCTGCTCGCGACCCGCCTTTGCATTTACGAAGCCGTGCGGGGTGGATTCGGAGTGTCGCCCGCCAACTATCGCAAGGCGGACCCGGCCGAACCGATCCGCTTCGTTCAACGCCTGCGCGAGAACGGACTCGCGCTGCTCAATGTCACTTCCGCCAGTCCTCGTCTGCGCGGGCCGGAACTGGGCTTGAAGCCGCGACTCGATTCGGAAAATCCGGACGAGCATCCGCTGATGGCTCTCGAACGCCGACTGTGGCTCGCGCGCTGTTTGCGCGAAGCGAATCCGGATTTGCCACTGGTGGGAAGCGGTTTTAGTTGGCTGCGCCAATTTGTTCCGGAGGTCGCAACGGGCGCGCTCCGAGACGGATTGATCGACTTTGCCGGCCTCGGACGCGGCGCGCTCGCGTATCCATCCGCGCCGTCGGAAATTTTCACGCGTGGCCGAATGGAGGCGGGTGCCGCCTGCATGCTCTGCTTTGCCTGCTCCCAACTGCACGAGGATGGAAAAACTGTCGGCTGCGTGCTCCGCGATCCGACTGTATATGGCCCTGTCTATCGGCAGGTGCGCCGCTTTGATCCGGATCAACTTCTGGCCGGGGCCGTCCGCTGCCACCTCTGCGAAGCCGCTCCCTGCTCGGCTGCCTCGGCGACGAAGACGGACATTGCGGCGTTTATCCACGCCTACCGAAACGGCGACGAAAGCCGGGCTTATGAAATCATCCGCGCCAGCGACCCGCTTCCAGAATTGACCGCTCAACTTTCTCCGGCGTGGATCGAGAGGGAAGGCGCCTGCATAGAAACCACCCTGACGGGAAGACCCGTGCCGATCCTCGATCTGCAATATGCGATCAGTTGGCGGGCGCGTGATCGCGGCGAAACCGGCGTGCGCCTTCCGCCGGAAACGTCGGGCAAAAACATCGCCATCGTCGGCGCTGGACCGGCAGGCATCGCCGCGGCGATCCGCCTCTTGGAACTCGGGCACGCAGTCGATCTTTACGAACAGACAGATCGCTTGGGAGGCATTCCCGCGCGCGTAATCTTTCCCCATCGTACCCCGGACCCACAACCGGAGATCGACGCGATTTTCCAGCCGGCGCTCGCAGCCGCCCGCCTCAGACTGCACTTCGGCGTCACCCTGGGAGCGAACCTCCGGCTTGAGGATCTGCATGCGCAACACGACGCTGTTCTCGTCGCCACAGGCCTCTGGCAGGAGCGCTCCTTGGGAAAAGCCCCGGGCGTCACCGCAGCGCTCGCTTTCATCGAATCTCCCAATCCTGCGGTGCCGGATCGGGTGGCAGTGCTTGCAGGCGGAGACTGCGCGATGGATGCTGCTCGCGTGGCGCAAAACCGGGGCGCAAAAGAGATCTTTGTCATCTTTGGTGGGCCGCGCTCCGCCATGCATTGGCACATGCCGGAGAGCTGGTTCGCTACTCCCGGCGTGCAAACAATGATGAACTGGCAGCCGCTCGGATATGAAACCGATCAGGAAGGGCGCCTCAGCGGCGTGAGGTTGCGTCACGCGGAATTGCATTTGGAAACCGTGCTGCCCGTGGGCCTCGTCATCGAGGCAATCGAACTGCAGGTCGAGGACGGCGTGCGCGCGGCTCTGGCCGCCGATAACGGACGCGTCTATACCGCCGGTGCTCTCATCAATGGAGGCGCCTCCGTCAACCGTTGTGTAGCAGAGGGCCTCGCCGCCGCCGCCGTCATTCATCAAAATCTTTGTTCATGAAATTACAATCCCGACTCAAAATCGCCCATGATCGCTGCGTGGAACCCGCGGAAACCATCGCGCGACTCGATGCCATGTTCCGTCCCCGTTACGATTACTGGATGCACGAGGAGACGGTCGCCGAGCACCTGCACTGGACGGCAATGTTCATCGACGGCCTCGATTTCCGCTCCATGGGAAAAGGACTGAACCTCGTGTCCAGCATTGCGGGCGCTTTGGCCGAGGGTGCCGAGTGGTTCGCCACGCGGGAAACGGGGAAACTCCCCGGTTATTTGGGCGCGCGCGAGCCCGAAGTTGCTAATGCGCTTTCCATCGAGTCCCTGCTCGCCCATGTCGCCACGGCGACGCCGCCCGTCCTCGAACGCATTCGCGCGCTCGACGACGCTTTTCATTGGGTGGATGGCTATTCTCTCATCGACGAACGGACGCTCAAAGTGCCGATCGAATACGCGCGCTTGATCGGCGGTCCCAACGGCAAGGCGACGGGCAACAATCTTGAGGAAGCCATCATCCATGCCACCCACGAGATTTTCGAACGGCGAGCCCACATTACCGTACTGCGGAACCGGATGGTCGTCCCGACGATCGATCCCTGCACTGTAACGCATCCGATCATCCGTGAACAAATGGCGTTTTTCCAAAGCTGCGGGATCGAGATCATCCTCAAGGACCTCTCCTTTGGAGGCGTGCTGCCCTGCGTCGCGGCATATTTCGTCGACCACAATATCCCCGAAGAATACCAGTTCCGGCACTTCTTCAAAGTGGGCGCATCGTTCGACCGCGAGGAGGCGCTGTTGCGCACCTTCACGGAATATGCGCAGGGCCGCCGCCGACAGGAGTTCTTCACCCCCGAAACCGAAGATCGCGAGAGCCGGCTCGCCCAGTTGCTCGCGCACGACTTCCGAGCCCTCCGCAGCCAGCCGGACGACTGCGATAATTTCCTATCCACCTTCATGTTCGGATTTGTTCCGTATCGGAACGCCGACTTTCTCCGCGAGGGAGCCCTGGTGCCGTTCGAAAAAGGCGCGCAATATGCAGACTGCCTCGAAGACATCGCACACGCCCGCGAGATCTGCGAGATCCTGGGCAAAGACTACATCGCGGTGGACCTCACCGATCCCGAGATCGGCTTTCCGGTCGCCCAGGTGATCATTCCGGGTTACTCGGACGTCCTCCCCTTTCATCCCGCCGGAAGCCACGGTCTTTTCCAGCGATGGACCCGTACCGAAGTGCTCCGTTCCTACTCCGACTCGGTGTAATGGGCTGCAGAGCCGCGCGCACGGAGTTTGGATCTGCACCGCCTGGCTCGGCAACCAGCTGATTAACTACTCCTACCATCATGAGGGTTATCCAAAAACAATCGGCGAGGCGATCCGCAAGCGCCGCCTCGACTTGGGCCTCAAGCAAACCGAAGTCGCAAAACTGACCGATTCCGATTTGAGTCGAATTTGAAACTCGTGATTTTGAACGAAAGCTGTCAATATTCGATTCGGCTGAAAAACCCCCACTTTTTCCATCGTTAAGTCCGCTTCAGCGGGCTTGGCGGTGGATGGATGCGGGTGGCCTGGCGGTCACAAATCCAAAGGTCTTTTTCTTACCTATCAGGCGATCTGGCAGCATGTGTAAAACTTTACACAGTCTAAATTGCTGGTTGATGGTTTAGTCATAGAAAGCTTTTGTCAACGAGCTGCCCGGAGAGCTGTTGGTGTGGACTGTCTGGTTAGGCTTCTTAGATTAAATATTCCACTTTGTTGCTATTTGTTTTTTTGCCAAATCCAAGCCCAAAGGAACCAGAGGTGTGTTATTTCCCGGCCGAAAAACGATAGATGATTGTGTTCTTATAGGTTTCTCCCGGCTTCAAGACAACACTTGGAAAGTTTGCGTGGTTCGGCGAATCCGGGAAATGCTGCGGTTCCATGCAAAAGCCCGTCCGAAACTGATATGCTTTGCCGCCCTTGCCGACGTTCGATCCATCAAGGAAATTGCCGGAGTAAAATTGCAGCCCAGGTTCCGTCGAAAAAACCTCCATTGCGCGTCCACTGATAGGCTCATAGACTTTGGCCACCCAGCTCAGCTTGCCGGAGGCCTTGTCGATCACCCAGTTATGGTCATAGCCGGTCTTCCCAATCCGGATCTGTTCATAGGTGTCGCCGATGCGGGCGCCGATCGCCGTCGGCTTTCTGA
>JBAXSN010000125.1:0-9746 GCA_037130675.1 Verrucomicrobiota bacterium | reverse complement strand
GTCGCCAACGAAGGCCGGTTTATCGCGTTCGTGGCCGCCGACGATGCCGAACGCGCGCTCGCTATTTTACGACAGCACGAGGTGTCCGCGCAGGCCGTGGCAATCGGCGCGGTTCAAGCGGCTGAGCCGGGCGCCAAGGGATTGGTGACCGTAAAAAGCGCTATCGGCGTCAGCCGCATTCTCGACATGCTCACGGGCGAGCAGTTGCCCAGGATTTGCTGAGGACGCTCAGTAGACACCCAGCGCCTTTGCCCATTCCGTCGCCTGCTCGTCCGGCGAGAGAACCGAGACTGGCAGGATCTTCCCCAAGAGCGCGATCCACTCCTGCATCCCTTCCCCCGTTTTTGCGGAAACCTCCAAAATCACGGCTTCCGGCGCGACCGCCTGGATGTTGCGGCGCACGGCGGCGAGGTCAAAACCGGTGGCAGCCGTGAGATCGGTTTTGCTGATGACCACCACCTTTGCGCCTCGGAAAATTGGCGGGTATTTGAGAGGCTTGTCTTCGCCTTCGGTAACGGAAATCAGCACCACGCGCATGGCCTCGCCAAGATCATAGGAGGCCGGGCACACGAGATTGCCGACGTTCTCGATAATGAGCAGACGACGGCCCTTCAGATCGAGTTGTTCGAGGCCGCGCGCGACCATCTCGGCATCAAGGTGGCAAACCGTGCCGGTCGTGACCTGCACGACGGGTGCGCCCTTGTCCCGGAGCCGGGCCGCATCGTTTGCGGTTTCCAGATCGCCCACGATCACAGCCGCCGGCAGGTCGTTGCCGAGCAACTCAAGAGTCTTTGCCAGGAACGTCGTCTTGCCTGAGCCCGGCGAGGAAACGACATTGATCGCAAAAATGCCTTTCGCGCTCAGGAACCCGCGATTGCGTTCCGCCAGGCGATCGTTTTTAGCCAGCAACGGCAGATGAATCGGCACGGTTTGAACCGCCGCTTCATGGGGATGCGAATGCCCGTGCTCGTGGGCCTCGCCAGCCTCGTGCGAATGCCCATGAATGTGGGTATAGCGATGCCCGTTCGCATCGACGTGTTCATGCTCATGTTCATGAACCGGCTCGGCAAGCCGCGTTTTCTCCACAGGGGGCTCCTGCATCGAGATGATTTTGAAAGATTCGACGTGGCCGCAGCCGCAGTTTTCGCACATAAAATAATCGTTGCCCGTTAAGACATTTTCATTTGGACCAATTCCAGATCCGCTCCGCCTTCGCGCAGCATAAGCAGGCCACCACACCCGGCGCACTCAAATTGCATCGAGTCGAGCCAAGCCTCCACGCCGCACGCGCCACAGGAAAACAATCCCGGCGTCCGTTCGATTTCCAGAGTCGCATTGGCGGCCGGAAAATCGGCTTTAAGCACCTCGAAAGCGAACTCCAGCGCCTCCGGCACAACGCCCGAAAGGAGCCCCACCCGCAGCCGGATGCAGTGAATCTCCGTGCAACCGGCTTTCAGGAGATGCTCCCCGGCCAGTTCCAGCGTGCTTTGCATGATGGAAACCTCGTGCATAATCAACCCAAGCGCTCACAAAGAACGTGCGACGCCGAGTCGCCCATATCTTTAACGAGCATCGGCCATTTTGCAACCCGACGCGGAGTATTCCATGATTATAGAGGTATGCGATTTTCAGCGCCAACGGCGTGGCCCCATACCAGATGGGGCAGCGCCCCAGGAATTGCGCGCCCGAACCATTCCGGGGAGGTGGGGCGGACTTTCAGCCCTGACTTGCGTTGATTTCGGATTCCAGGGGCTTCGCAAAGCCTCCGCCCCAAGGCTGGTATGGGACGGACCCTTGGTCCTAAGCAAAATCGATGCCGAACACTATTGGCGTCGTGCCCCGTCACTGAGCGGCCGGGATGGCCACTCTCCTATCCGAGTTCAGGCAGCGGCAACTCGGGGAAGCTTCTTTCCTTACGTTCACGCAGGCTCCGGGGTGCGATACTCGAGGGAACGTGAACCGGATTGCTGGCATTGAAACAGAGTATGGCTGCCTTGTCTCGGACGAGTCGGGGCAGGGGACGACCGACTCGTGGCCGGTCCGGGTGAAGAATTATGTTTTCAAAAAGGCCAGGGCGGGCGCGATCGATCTCCATTATCGCGATTACGAGGAACCGCCCGGAAACGGCGGATTTCTCCTCAATGGCGGTCGGCTCTACGTCGATATGGGCCATCTGGAATACGCTTCGCCCGAGTGCCGGGACCTCCGCGACATGGTGGCGTTCGATATGGCCGGGGATATCCTGCTCCAAAATGCGCTTTCCGAGCTTCACGCGGAACACCGGGTTGCTTTCATCAAGAACAACGTGGACCACCACACCGGCGCGACTTTTGGATGCCACGAAAACTATTTGATGCGGCGGGAAATGCAGTTTTCCCCCCAGGCGCTCGGGACGCTGCTCTCTTTCCTGGCGACCCGCCAATCGTTCACCGGGGCGGGCCGGGTGGGACAAACCAATCCGCTTTCCTTCGAATTCGACGCCCCGCACGCCTCGCCGATCGATTTCCAGCTCTCGCAACGGGCCGATCATATCGTCAACGACATCTACCAGTGGGTGCAGTTTAACCGCGCCATTATCAACGCCCGCGATGAACCGCTGGCGGATCACCGGCGCTATCGAAGGCTGCATTTGCTGATCGGGGACTCCAATATGAGCCCGTTTGCGACGGCACTGAAGGTTGGCACGACCTCCCTCGTGCTGACCCTGATCGAACAGGGACATTTCCCCTCGAACGTCATCTTGCGCGACGCCGTGGTCGCTACCCGCCAGATCTCCCGAACTGGAACCGGGCGCGGCGCCGTTACCCTGGAAAATGATCGGACTCGGGACGCTTTGGACATCCAATACGAGTTTCTGGCGGCCGCCCGCCGGCATCTCTCCGGTCAGGATTCGGAAACCGACTGGCTGCTCGAAAGTTGGGAATTCACGCTCAACGCACTCGGCTCCAATCCCGAAGCCCTCATCGGCGGGGTCGATTGGATCTCAAAGCGGTGGCTGCTTGAGATGTTCCGCGCCTCCGAGAAACTCGCATGGAACGACCCATGGCTCCAGAGCCTGGATCTGGAATACCACAACATCAACCGGGAACGCGGCCTGTTTTATTCACTGACCCCGTCCAAACGCATCCACGATTTCAACGCGAGCGTTCAGCTTCCGGAAACGCTGGCCACGCCCCCGGAAAACACCCGGGCGCATGGGCGGGGCATGGCTGTGCGCCATTTCCTCAAAAACCAGAAGTGTTCATTCAATTACACGATCAACTGGGACTCCCTGAGCGTCGAAGGCCAAACCATGCTCGCTATGCCGGACCCGTTTGAGAATTACCACCGGCATGTGTGTGAATTTTTGGAGGGGTGACCTGTAGCCGCCCCGGCCCAATCGCACCCGCACCTCACATCATTAAAGCTCCATGTTGATCAGTCGCTGCAGGGCTTCTGAAAAGTCGCGGAAAGCTTCGGCAGGCAGCATGATGGTGTCGCGGCGCCCCCCGACATCCTCGGTGATTTTCAAGAACCGACCGCGATTATTTTCTTTGAGGTCCAAAAAAAACACCTTGCGATCCACCGATATCTTCTCGGATGCCAAGGGTTCACTGACGGGACGTTCTCCAGAATTACTTATCATAATTTTTTAGGCGGGAGTCCGTCCGAAGCGTGAGGGAATCCCGCAACGGTCGGAGGCGTAACAATGTACGAGCTTTCATTTCAGGCGCAACCAGAAGATTGCCGGAAAGCTCGGAAAAAAGCCGATGTGTTAATCAGAACGATTAACTTAGACCAACAGCCTTGCGCACACGCGAAAGTGTACGATCAGCCAATGCGTTGGCACGTTCGGCCCCCTGCCTGAGGACTTGCTCGACATAAGTTGCGTCATTCTCGATTTCCGCCCGGTGTTGCCTGGCGGGAGCAAAGTGCTCCCAAATCGCTGCAAACAGCCTTTTTTTGAAATCGCCATATCCGAAACCGCCCGCCCGGAAGTCCGATTCCATTTGAGCGACGTCGGCGGTGGAGGCAAACAGGCGATAGAGCGCCACAATGGAAGAGCTTTCTGGATCTTTAGGCGACTCCACGGGGGTGGAATCGGTGACGATGCCCATGATTTTTTTGCGAAGAGCCTTTTCTTCCAGGAACAACTCGATGGTGTTTCCGTAGCTCTTGCTCATTTTTTGGCCATCGAGGCCGGGAATGGTGGCCAGGTCCGGCAGGATGCTCGGCTCGGGGAGCTTCAGCAAATGCGCGCCGAAGACTTCGTTCATCTTAATGGCAAGATCGCGAGTGACTTCCACATGCTGCTTCTGGTCGCGTCCGACCGGCACGATGTCGCTGTCGTAGATCAGGATGTCCGCCGCCATGAGCACGGGATAGGCGAACAGCCCGTGGGAGGGGGCGAATCCGCGTGCGAGGGCGTCCTTGTAAGCATGGCAGCGTTCGAGCAACCCCATCGGGGTGAGCACGGAGAGCAGCCAGGTGAGTTCGGTGACCTGCGGCACGTCGGACTGTTTGAAAAGCGTCGCTTTGGCCGGGTCGAGCCCGCACGCCAGGAAATCCAGCGCCGCGTTTCGGCTGTCGGCGCGCAGTTTCATCGGATCGTGAACGGTGGTCAGCGCGTGGTAATCGGCGATGAAATAGAGCGCCTCGCCTTTGTCCTGCCACTCGATGGCCGGGCGCATCATGCCGAAGTAGTTGCCGATATGGAGGCGGCCGGTGGGTTTGATTCCCGAAAGAATGCGTGGCATGATGGAAATGGGTGATTCTGAAGTTGAAGAAGGGTGGAACAAAAGCGCCCCAGTGGTCCCGAAGGTTTGCGAAGAGGCCCGCTTTTGTCAAGCGGCTGGCAGGCGTGCGGTTAGGGCAGACGCATCAGAATCTGAACTCGCACATCCCCTCAGCGCCAACGGCGCGATCACATGCCTGTCAGCGGGATTTCATGCAGGGTCATGCAAGGTAACTTTCCTGACCTGCGCCCCTTTTAACCGGCCCCCGTGAAAAATCCGCTGGTATGTCCGGGGTTTCCGTGTAACAGAAACTCGTAACAATTCTGTTGTCGGCTTCTTCCTTTCCCATGAAACCTTTGATTTGCCTTCTCGCCCTCCTTTGCGCAACGCCTCTCCGCTCCACTCGTGGGGCGACGTTTTTCGAAAACAGCTTTGAGCAGCCCGAGATCTTCGGGCGCAAGGCCAAATCCGACGGCGGCGATTTCGCCCGCCAGGGGGCTCGTCCGGATTGGCGGCACTTCAATGACTGTCCAAATGCCGCGGGCGAGGACACGGCCAAGAAGGATGCGGGAGCGATCATCGCGGGGGTTACCAGCGATATGGCGCGCACGGGCAACCAGTCGTGCTTTGTCGAGGCGCAGAAATTGGCGATGCCCTACACCGGCGTAGTATTTTCCAGCCGTCCCTTTGCCGTCTTGGCTGGCAAAGAATACGTCGTCGGCATCTGGGGACGCATCGATGCAAAGACCCCGCTCACCACCGGGTCGAGCCAGCTCTATGTGAAACTTCAGGCGGATTTCTTTGCCGAAGACAGCACCACGCAAACCGGGGAAAGCAACTATCTCGTCCAAGCGGTCCCCGGCACCGCCAACCATGCCAAGTTGTTCATCGACAGCGCCTGGCGTCAGTTGAGCCGTCGCGTCACCGCCCCCGATGATGCGCGTTTTATGTCGCTGACGGTCAGGGTGGAGTCCGGTCCTGAATCAGGCGTGATCAATGGCGTCATGTATTTCGATGATGTGAGCGTGGAGGGGGACCTCTCGCCTCTGGAAAAAGACGAACTTAGCGCCCGCCCTGATGCCCCTGCGGATGAATCGGCAGCTGAGGAACCCGCCGTACAATCCGCCACTCCCGAAGCGGCATCTCCAGTTGCGACGCCTTCGCCCGCAGCTCCCGCAGCTCCCGCAGATGCGGCAAAAAAGCACGTCTTCGCGACTCCGCCGCCCGTCCACCCCAAAAAGTAGGTCGCCATCCTTGAGGCTTGCCTTTTGCCGCAGCTTCGCTGACATGGCGCGATGCACGCTCTGATTGCGATTTGGTTTGGCTGGGTCCGAGACTGGGGTTACCTCGGCATCATTGTTTTGATGGCGATGGAAAGCTCGATTTTTCCGGTGCCGAGCGAGGTCGTCATTCCTCCGGCTGCCTTTTTGGCGGCGGAAGGGAAAATGAGCCTCTGGGGGGTGGTGCTGGCGGGAACCGTGGGCTCGTATCTTGGCTCAGCGATTACTTACTGGATCGCACGCTGGCTGGGCCGGGTGGCGATCGTCCGCTGGGGGCGTTATCTCCTGATCAGCGAGGAGAAGCTGCAACGCGCGGAACACTTTATGCATCGTTACGAAGCGGGCGGGATCTTCTTTGCCCGCTTGTTGCCGGTCGTTCGCCATCTCATTTCCATTCCGGCGGGCATCGTCCGGATGAGTTTTGGGATGTTTAGTGCCATGACGGTGATTGGCTCATTTATCTGGTGCTCGGTGCTCGCTTACCTGGGCCATCAATCCAGCATAAAGTCCCCGAACCTGATCAAAGACCCAAAGGCCATGGTGGATTTCATCAAGGGTGAGTCCCATTGGATTATCCTTTGTATTCTCGCGCTGATGGCCCTCTACTTTTTAGTGATGAAATTGACCGCCAAGCGGGCGGAGCAAGGGTAAACGCGGAGACGGGGGAACGAGATAGCAGATGGGAAGTATGGGACTGATCCCATAACGCCCATGCTTCCCATAATTCCCATTCCTGGGGTCCACATCGGCGCCCCGACTGAGCGGGGCGGCTACAGGGCGCGAACTGCGTCGAGTTCGAGCTCGAAGAGGAGATCGTCGCGGCAGATGTCGCACTGGGCCACGATCACCGGAAGAGGCGGCAACTGCCTGCTCTGGCAGTATTCGTTCCAGAGAACCGTCTGTTCCGGGTGGCGGAAGTAAGCGATGGCGCGGGTGATATCCGCGAGGCCCATCCTGGAGTGCTTGAGAATGGCCTCCACCACTTCCATCGTCTTTTCAATTTGCCGGACTGCGTTGTCGGCGAAAACGGTGGCTCCCTCTGGCTCGATGCTGGCGGTCCCCGAGATGTACAGCGAACGGGCTCCCGAACCTGCGACTTCCATCGCGCGGCTAAAGGAACTTCCGTAGGCGAGCGCTTCGCATTGGAGCGGAGATTCCGCGAGGTTGACGGTTACGGCAGCGGATTTCGGCTGCACCGCGATGACTCTGGCGACCAGTGCGGCTCCGGCAAGATTCGGGGCGCCAACCCCGGTGCTGGCCGGCATGCGAGTGATGCCGTGCTCTTGAAAAAAGGTGGTGCGGACCTGATTGAACTCGCCATACCAATCGAGAATCCGGTCCACATAAAACCAAGTGCGGACGACATCGCGGAAATCCATGCCCACTTTGACCAGCGACTCCTGGATCGTCTGAAGCACGGCCTCGGTTTGCGCGCCTCGGGAGAGCGCCGGGGTTGTTGGCCGCAGATCGTTGAGAATGCAGTAGCGCGCCTCCGAGTCTTCGAAATAGCTTCCGATCAGCCGGCCATTTTCGAAGAGCGGGGTTGCGCAAATGCCGCTGGCGGTGTCGATCTGGATGCCCCCCGGCGTAGCAGAGTTTGAAAGAATGGCCGTTTGCGGAGCATCGATTCCGCGGCACCGGATCTGGTCGCCCATCGAATGGAGAGCTTGCTCGTCTCCGAATAAGGTCACGCCGAGGATGGTTGTGTCCGAGTCGCCAAGGAGCGTGTCGAGTTGCCTGAACCAGGCGGCATCCGGCGTGGAACCTGGCAGGGTGAGGTGATGTTCGGACCAGCCGCAATGGGCGATGCTGCGGAAAACGGAGGCCGAATTGGATGCGAGCGCTGTGGATTCGGGAGGGATGGGCATGATTGTTAATACCAGAACCCCGAAAAGCGGGGATAGTTTCAATTGCATCGCTTTTTAAGCAACCTGCCGCCATTCTCGGGGTTGAAATGAGCGGGGCCCTCCGGGAGCCCATGAAGCTTACTCTTATTCTTGCGATAATCCTCGGCGCAGTTGCCAATGCTGGCGCCGGTGAGGCACCCGTGGCACCCTTCGAAAATCAGCCGGAAACGAAACCGCTGCCCGTTGCGTCCGGGAAAATTGACAAGTTCGTGTTTGGGAAGCTGAAACGGCTCGGGATTGAGCCTGCGAATCCTTGTTCGGATGCAGTATTTGTCCGGCGCGGTTTTCTTGATGTTATTGGCACGCTGCCCACGATCGAAGAGACCCGCAGCGAGGATTTTGTTTTTCGAATCACTGTGGGCGAGATTCCGTTCGTCACCAGCATCTTTCCCCTCGGCGGCCGGCCAGGCGCCGCAACCCCGTTCGAGGTGACGGGCTGGAACCTCACGCGCAAGCGCATTGTGCTGGACCCGCCAGCCACGGAAGGCATTCGACCGGTTCCCGAACTTGGCAACGGATTGATCACGGAAAATACGCTCTTCGCGGTCGACGCGCTCCCGGTGCGACTGGAGGAAGAGCGGAACAACCTGCCAAACCAAGCCCAGGAAGTGAAGCTGCCTCTGGTCGTCAATGGGCGGATCGATCCTCCGGGAGACGTGGCGCCGGGGCGAAGATTGTGGCCGAAGTGAACGCGCGCCGATTGCATTCTCCACTTGATTCCCGGCTCAAGATCACGGACGCGACGGGGCGCCAGCTTGCGTTCAATGACGATTGGGAAGACAAAGGCGCCGGCCTGCTGACGCATCAAGCGGATAGCTATCTCACTTTCACCGCACCCGCTGCTGGCACCTATTATTTACAAATCGGGGATACCGAAGGGAAAGGCGGGCCGGAGTATGGCTATCGCCTGCGGATCAGCGCTCCGCGCCCGGACTTTGCCTTGAGGGTGGCACCCTCCGCCATCAATGCCCCTCCCGGCGCCACCGTGCCCGTGACCGTTTACGCGTTGTGCAAAGACGGGTTCGCCGGTGACATCGAGCTTGCTCTAAAAGATAGCCCCAAGGGGTTGGCGTTGGGAGGCGGCATCATCGGAGCCGGGCAGGATAAGGTCCGCGCGACCCTCACCTTCCCGCAAGAGCCGGTCGCCGCGCCGCTCGGTGGAGGGGCATGCGACGATCGATGGAGCCGAGATCAGCCGGGTGGCGGTTCCTGCCGATGACACCACGCAGGCTTTTGTGATTCACCATCTGGTGCCGGCGTCTGAACTCCTCGCAGTTGTGACCGGCACAAATCGCGGACGGCAGCCGATCCGCATTACCAGCCCCCAGCCGATGAAGTTGCCGACTGGCGGACAGGTCGTGCTATCGAACTCCTACCATCGACCTCCCTTCAATGTGAAAGAGGCCCAATTTAAGTTGAGCGAACCGCCCGACGGGATCTCCGTTCAGGGCGCCTCGGTGACCGCCGAAGGATTGGCCATTACATTTCAGGCCGATCCCGCCAAAGTGAAACCGGGCTTGAGAGGCAATCTCTTTGTCGAAGCGTTCACGCCGGCAGCAAAGGACGGAAAAATTCCTCCGAAAAACCATTGGTCGGCGGGTTTCATGCCGGCGATCCCGTTTAAAGTCACCGCGCCGGTCGCGGCACCGACGCCTATTTCCGAATTGGCGCTCCCTTGCACTCCCTTTCCTCCACACCACCTTTAACCGCACCCCCGCCGAAGGGGTGCGGTTAAAGGTGGTGCGAGCGTAGGAATCCGGAGCGCCAACGGCGCGGCTAACCGTAGCCTAGGGCAACGCCCCACTGCCATTAAGTTAAGGATTGTTACGAATTTGATGTACTTT
>JBAXSN010000124.1:0-9926 GCA_037130675.1 Verrucomicrobiota bacterium | reverse complement strand
AGGCTGGTATGGGCCGCGCCGTTGGCGCTTCGGAATGATGTCCCAAATCGAATTTCGATGCGTTTGCCCTGGGCGGCTTTTTGGAAGACGCGGAGACGCGGGGATGGGGAGACGCGGAGAGAAGAGGGGCTCACGCGAACGCGAAGGAGGGCGACAGGGCTTCTTATGTGTAACCGTAGCGCGGCTTCGCGTGAGACCTTCTGAATCCCCCCTCGTTAGGCTGAATCCCGACTCAGCAGTTCGTCCGCCGACCGCGAACAACCGCGCGGGATGGCTGCGGGATCGCGTCCGAGTAGCTCGAAACCGTTATCTCTCCGGATGGCGAGGTCCTGGGTCTGAATGGCAATCACCGAGCCGAGATTTGCCAGATCGAACAGCCGGATTATTCCGCTCTGGCCCGGTTCCACTTCGCGACCGGTCTCCGGGTTGACGATGAGGGCCCGCGCCCAAGCCGGGCCAAGGTGCGGGCGACCGAGTCCGCGCGTGTACCACTGCGAACTGAGCTCGGTCATGCTGTATTCGTTGATGATGGAATCGGGCAACAGCCCGAGCGAGTGCCGGAACTGCTCGTAAAGGTCGGCTTTGGCAAGCGAACGACCGGTTCCCTTGTAGCCGCCGGTTTCCATCGCCAGGCTGCCGGGGGCGAGAGGGATGGGTTGGGAGCGGAGTTGCTCGAAGAGGTGCAGGAAGGCGAGCGCGGTGCCGAGAATCAAGACCGGCCCCGATTCCACAGCTTGGCGCAGTTTCGGGAGGTCGAGTTGCCCGCCGGCATCGAGGCACCAGGTCTGTGGCGCGAGGCGGCCCAGCGTTCCCATCATGTATGAAAGCGACGAATGTGGCGCATCGGCAGGGCGTTGCGTCAAAATCACCTGGGGCAAAGCCGGCACCCCGAGATTCGCCCAACCGTGTAAAATGGAGGCTTCGTAGAGGGCGGGCGACCGGAAATGATGGCTTCCGAAGCCTTCGCCCGTGGTGCCGCTGGTCCGGAACGTGGCGCGGACTTCCGTTTCGGGGAATGCTCGCAACGCGGCATGCCGGAACGCGCTGGTCGGCACGGAAGGGATTTGGCGCCAGTCGGCCAGATCCGAAGGGGTTTTCTGGAACTCGCAGGACTGGCGATAGGGCTCGTTGTGCTCACGCTGAAACCGGTGGATGGCCAGAGCCAGTTCGTTGAACTCTGCATCGCGAAGCTCGCATGGTTGACGGGCGAGCAAGGTGAGAAGTCGGGCTTCAAGCGTGGCGTAGTTCATGAGTCGAGAGAATTACTAATCCTGAAAATCAGGCCCGTAAAAGCTTTTGCGCATGTTGAGCTTACGGCTGCACCGCCCCATCACTCAAAAGTCGGAGCCGCAGAGAGTGACACCGGCGTCTCGCCGCTTGTGTCCGGGAGCGCACACCTCAGGCGGGACGCCAATAGTGTTCGGCATGAATGTTGGTCGTCCGTGAAAGTGGCTTTCAGCGCCAACGGCGCGACCCCATACCAGCCTGAGGCATCGCCCCAAGTTTTCAATTTCAGAAATGCTCAGGGCTGAAGGCCCGAACCATCGCATCGTGCCCGGAATGGCACGGCTTTCAGCCCTGATTCGCCGTCCTAATTTTCCTGGGGCGTTGCCCTAGGCTGGTATGGAACGGACCTTTGGTCCTAAGCAAAAACGATGCCGAACACGATTGGCGAGACGCCTGTGTTACTCTTAATTAGCGGGCGTACCACTTCGCGATCCGCAACCGGCCCCGCATTTGCGCGGGATCGGTGGAATCGCTCTGGAAGTTGGCACTTTCGAAAACGATAAACTGATCGGGCTGTTGAAGGCCGTTCAGAAATTTCACAAGCGCCGCCCAGGAACTCTTGGTCTGGATCATGACCGTGACGGACTGACGAGTCGGCTGGGAGCTATCCATCGAGCCGATTTCAGGGTTCTCCAGCAAGACGTCGCTGGCCTTGGCAACCTGGCGCACCTGGTCGAGGAGCACGACGCCCGCCTGGCTTTGATTGGTCAGCTTGGGTTGGGTCGCGGTGAGCCAGGCGTCTCGCTTCGCGCCTTGTTCGCGGTCGCTTAGGATTGTCTTGAGCGCTGCCAGTTCGGTGTTCTTCGTGGCGAGATCGGAACTCAATTGCCGGTGGCGTTCGGCCAGGGAGGAGAGCAGGGCCATGTTGCCCAGCACAAAGAGAATGGCGGCTACGACTGCCACCATGATGCGTTCACGAGCGGAGAGCCGTTTCATAGTTTGCCGAAAATGCGGAATTGCGCGTGATCGTTGGAGAGGATGGAGGGCGGACCGGCCTCAAACTGAAACTCGTTCAGCCCGGGAGTCGCTTTCAGCTTATCGCTAAACTGGATGGCCTGATTGGCATCGGGCGCTTCGCCTTCGACCATGAATTGAGTGGGCGATTGATCGAATTGCGTCAGCCGCACATCGGCGGAAGGCAAGCTCTGGACAATTTGCAGGAGCAGTTCGGTCGTGAACCGGCTCCGGTCGATAGCCGGCGCCATCGCTTTCCAACGACTCTTCTGGGCGATCACCGCATCCACTTGCGGCTGAACGGTCGCCAGTTCCTTATCGAGCGCTTCCAGTCGGCGGCCTTGCGCTCCGAGAAATCCGAAGGCGAGCAATACGAGCGCCGCATAGACGATCCCGACGCCGATCAGCCGCGCCTTCAGCTTGCCAAGCCGCGCGACCCGGGCCAGTTCCGCTTGCCAGGACTCCAGGGTCAGGTCCACTGGCGGGTTCACATCAAGGGCGTCGTCCAGCGTGGAGAGTTCCTGGGCAGGCACGCCGAAAAATTGCGTGACCGACTCCCGCAGGGAAGCCAGCGCGGGATCGAGCAAGACGGTGCAAAATTCCGTCGAAGCTCCGGCAAGTTCCGCGCTCATCAAGGCTTGCGGCAGTTCCGCTGAAACGTCATCGGGCGAGCCGATCGTCTCCATAAAACTGAGCGCGCCATTTTCAAACACCGCGAACACCACCCCCTCGTCTTCCTGCCAGAGTCCGGCAGCGATGCCCATTTGAGGAGCCTGCACCGCGATGTGCATGGCCCAGATCGTCAGCCGCCGCGGATATTGTTTACGGAGCAGGAGCGGTTCGCAAAAATCAGTAATCGCCGCGTTATGAATCACCCAGACCACCAGGGTGGTTTCGGGAACTGCGGGCGCTTCCGAGCCGGGGCTTTCGATTTTCTCCGGGCTGGATGCGGTTGAAAGATCAGCCGGGACCAGTGCCGACACTTCTACGTCTTTGGGTTTGGGTTCCCCTGCGTGCGTGGAGAGGATCTGAAACCCGTAGGTGGTTTCATCGAGCGAGTAGGGGAGGGTCTTCTCAAGTTGAAGGCGCACCATGCCATCGAGTTCCTGAATGTCCAGCGACGGCAGCGTAAGCCGTTCCACAATGGCGAAACGCGTGGGCAGCGCCACGCTCACCTCAAGGGCGGAAGCGGTTTTTGCGGGCAGCGTCGCCACGGCTTCGGCAAAGCTGGGCGCATCCTGCGCTTGGGTTTGAGCGCCGGTGATGACGCGGGCCCGCCACCCATTGGGGGCGGGAGCGAGCGATGCCGCTGAGATTTTGGTTACTTTTCGGTCCACTGGAGGATTTCTGAATTTGCGCCTTGGTTCTTTTGGGCAACAATCTCGACTTGTCTAGTAAGATTTGCAGCTTTTCCAATACTTCGGATAGTGAAGTAACCTGCCGGATCGTGAAAGACCACCAATCCAGAGAGCGCCTGACGTTGTTGAGGCGAGACGATTCCCAGATAGCTGAAAGCTTCCAGGTCGTTCTTGAAGATGTGATCGTCTTTGGTGCCGTCCTTGCCGTCCGGGCCTTGGCGCACTTTAACAAAGCGCTCGGCGACGGCCGGGGCAATTCCCACCAATGACAGGAACTCCGCGGAGGCCCATTCCAAATCCAGTCGTCCGCTGCCATAAATGGTGAAATCGTCCTTCCAGTTGGGTTTCGAAACCAGCGGTTCGCTTCCTTTGACCTGGGCCACTTCGTCGAGGCTGATCAACTGCCGGTGAGGTGGCTTGTAATCGCCTTGATCGGTCGCTCCGTTGAGATGGTGGGTGTTGGGCGCACCGCCGACCCAGTCGAGCAGGCAGTCCACCAGAATTTCCCGCTCTTGCAGGGTCAGCCCCCTGCGTTCGAGATATTGTTTCAAAACTCTGAGCTTAACCGGGTCTTCTCCTCGCAGCAGGTAGTTCAAATTAAGCTTCCCGCCTTCTCCGGTGATGGTGACCTCGTAAGAACGGTCCTGGCCGAAGGTCGCCTTCAACTGGGGCGACATTCGGGTGACTTGCGCATGCCGGGCGACCGCGATGCCTGAATGCGCCAGAGCCCGCGCTTCGAGAGCCAAATTGGTGTCGCAAAGTCCGGTGACGCTTTGATCGATCAGTTTCGCCCACCCCAGGACGACTGCGGAGATGAGGAACAATGCCCATAGGGCTAGCAGCAGGGTGGAGCCGGCTGTAGCTGCGGCGCTTTGTCGCCGCCGGGGGAATACAGCGACGCGGAGACGCGGGGACGGGGAGACGCGGAGATACCTGACCAGTAGTTCGTTAACAGATCGAAGTCTTCTCCCAAAGCTGTGGAGGACCACAGCACTACAAGACGCTACCGCGCAGCAGATGGCGTCTTGTGCCGCGCGCGAGCGTCTTGTAGTGCGTGCGGTCCTCCGCCGCTTTGGGATGGCGCACCGGGTCACCCTGCGCTTCCAAGTTACAAAGATTCCATTCCTTGTCATTTCTTGGCCTTGTTCACGGTCGTTCCTCCGAGATCCGTCTCAACTTGCGGAGCGCCTTGCCGGCTCGAAACCGGGAGCGGAAAGATCACCTCATAGGGGGCTGACATTGAATCGAGCAGAAACCTGACTCGAACCAACGCGGGGCGGGTGGTCACGTCGGTCCATTTCTCCAGCCACTCGTTGGAACGCGAATCGAAATACCGCGCTTCGAAGCTGCGCACACCGCCTAATAGCGGCAGCCAGGTCGCTTCCCTCTTGCCTTCGATATCCTGGCGGCGCAACCCGATCTCGTAGCCCGCTTTGCCCTTGAGTTGCTTGGTGGTCAGCGTGACGTTCCACTCGCCGGTGGCATGCCGGGTTAACAATCCGCTTCCCGCGCTTGCGATCCAGCGCAGTTCGTCCGAGGGCACTCCGCCGGACCGATGAGCCTCGCCGGTCAGGACTCCCGTGCGCCCGACGGGGAGCGATTGCATTTGGTCGCGCAAATACGCGACAAAGGACTCAGTCAGCGAGTTCGCCTGGAACTTCTCGGACGAAAGGCGAACCGCCGTCAACGTGGTCTCGACGAAGCGGTAGATGCTGATCGCCACCATCCCGAGCACCGCCACGGCGAGCATGATCTCGAGCAGGGTAAACGCGTGGGCTGAGCTTTTATTTCGAGTCGATGACATAAAAACTCAGCGCTTTCGATTGCTCCAGGCCGGAGTCCTTCCAGTCGGCTTCCAGATTCACGACAAACAACCCGACCAGTTCCTTGCCCTGTTCATTTTTTGTCCGCAACGGCGTGCGCGATTGTTTGAGGGTGATTCCTTGGAACATCCCTTTCAACTTTTCGCTGCCGGGCTTGGAGACATTCACCGCCCCGGCCTCGATTTCCGCCATCCGATTTTCCAAAGCCAATCTCGCCCGCTGATCTGACGCCTTGGCGATCTCCGCGTTGAGGCATTGATCCACGCATCGCGCCAGCGCCAGCACCCCAATGGCGAACACGAACACCCCGATCATGGTTTCCAAGAGAATGAAGGCACGGTTCGAAAACGAGCCGATGTTGCTGGCAATCCCAAAGGGATTGTGGCCTCCAGCCCAGGGTTGCGAGGAACGAGCTACCCTGGGGGAAAAAAGGTGAGCAGCCAACCCGGTACGGGTTGTGGCGTGGTTCAACGGAGGCGCGAAAAGACGGGCCACAACCCCGGTGGGGTTGATGGACGGATTTCGGATCCCAGGGTAGGCCCGCAACGGGCCAACCCTGGGCTTTAAGCCAGAATCCCTTTGGGATTCACCAAACTCTAGAGAATCCCTTTGGGATTCACCAAACTCTAGAGAATCCCTTTGGGATTCAGGGGTGATTCCGTCGTCCTGCAAGCCGTCATTCATGCTTCACCTCCGCTTGGGCTGTGAAAGGGTTGTAGGTGGCCTTCCATTTCGCGGCTTTGCTCTTGTAGAAGACCGATGCCGGTTCGCAGACGCCGCTTGGCCAGAAGGTCCAGACGGCTTCGGGGCGCTTGATGAGGGCTGCGGGAAGATCCAAAACGACGGATTCGTCTTTGTCGATGTTCCATTGTTGCACCGCGGCCGGAGCACCCTTTTCCGAAATTTCGTCGGGGCGCAGAACCACGTTTTTTTGAGTCCAGACCAGCACATAGGGCCGCCGTTCGGTCAGGCTGCGGGTATGCGCTTGCTGCACCATCTGGTCGAAGCTCGCGAAGCGGCTGGTGTCCTTGGATTGATTCAGGACTCCGCTAAGGCTGGGAAGCGCCACGCCAAGCAACAGCACCACGATGGCGATGGCGATGCAAAGCTCAAGCAGGGTAAAGCCGGGGATGGAATGTGGAGGACGGCGAAGCATCAAAGACCGCTATGGTAGCAACAATATGCCCATGCGCAAGCGGGCCTGCGGTCTACTTCTGCATCTCGGGCGTGATTGGGGGTAGGTGAGATTTTCAGTTTAGCGCCAAAGGTGCGACCCACATCAGCCTGGGTCGGAGCGAAGCGCAGGCCCAGGACTCTGGCGAGCGATTGGAACAGGGCTGAAAGCCCGTGCCATCTCTTGGATACAATGGTGCGGGCCTTCAGCCCTTGGCTATTATTTGCGTTAATTCCTGGGGCGTTGCCCCAGGCTGATATGGGGTCGCGCCTTTGGCGCTGAGTTCCTTTTCACACAAAAGCCGCGCAACAGCCCTTTACAGATCCCCCAACTCACTCGTAAATAGGCCTGTGCATTTGCCCCTTCGCCTCCTTGCCCTGTTGCTTTCGCTGGCCGTTTCCATGCCCCTCTTTGCACAAGACGCCGTGGAACCGGCACAACCCGAAACGCAGCAGGTTCCTGAACAGCCGGTTGTGACGCCCGAACCGGAAGCGCCCGTTGTTGCTCCCGAGCCGGAAACGGCCCCCGCTCCACTTCCCCGGACCATCCCGTCGCCGCCCGTATTGGAAGTTCCCGCTGCACCCGCTTTGCCGCGTTCGACTCCGCCTCCGCTGAAGTCCACGCCCAAACCAGCTATCGATTCAAAAATCCGGCGGTTCTCCTCCCAGTCCAAGCCGCAGGCTTCAACGCCGGGTGCGGAAGAGACCATCCCGAACATGCAGTTCCCTAACGCTCCCGTTCAGGACGTGCTTAAATTTTACGAGCAGCTCACCGGGAAGAAAGCCCTCTACGACAACACGGTTCAAGGCACGGTAAATATCGTCGTGACCAAACCGGTCACCAAGCGCGAGGCCATTCGCATCGTCGAAACCGCCCTCATGCTCAACGGCTTCACCTTGGTCCCCGGCTCGGGCGACATCGTGAAGGTGCTCGGGATTTCCAAAAATCCGCGTTCTTCCAACATCCCGATTATTTCCGAGGTGGATGAGATTCCGGACGGCGACCAGTTGATTTCGTTTTTGTTCAAGCTCGAATACGCCGAACCCCAGGAGGTGGCTCAAACGGTTTTACAGGTCGTCGCGCCATCCCCATACACGGCGGCAGTCGCTTTGCCGAAATCTCAAGCCGTCCTGATCACCGAGACTTCCGGGGTGATGCGCAACCTGGTGCGGGTTATCGGGGCGCTGGACCGCAAGCCGGCCGATGTGGTGAGCGAGTTTATCACCCTGGAACGCGCCGACGCGAAGACGGTGGTTGAAAAGCTCACGAAGGTGTTCGAAAAACCGAATCAAGGCGCGACCCCGGCCGCAGTTCCCGCCGCGCAACCTCCTCAGCCGGGCGAACCGGGACAGGAAGCTGCCGCACCAGCGCCGGGAGAGACGACCGGCACTTTGTCCGAAGACTCTTTGATTGTCGGAAAGATCCGGCTCGAAGCCGATGACCGCACCAATCGGATTCACGTCGTCACGCGCCCGGTGAACATGCCGTTTATTCGCATGCTGATCGCGGAATTCGATTCGGATGTTCCCTTTGGCGAGCCCACCACCCGCCCGCTGCGGTTTGTTTCCGCCGGAGACGTGCTGGACATTGTCGTCAAAGCCATCACTCCAGGCAACAAGGACGAAGGCGGGGGAGGCGGCGGCAAGGCACAGAATCCCGCGATTCCCACCGCTAGCGGGACGCCAAGTTATGGCTCCAATAGTCAATCGGGGAGGAACACGGACCTTGGGATCACCGGGCTCAGCGCCTCCAGTGTGAATACAGCGCCGGAAGCGCGGACGGTCGGCAGCGCCAAAATCATTGCCGACAATCGCTCCAACTCGATCATCGTTCTCGGCAATCAGGAGATTAAGGACAAGATTTTCAAGGTGCTCGATCAGATTGATATTCGGGCTCCGCAGGTCATGTTGACGGCGGTGATCGGAGAGTTGACGCTTAACGCCGGCGAGGAATTTGGCATTGATTTTCTTTTGCACCATGGGGACAAAAAAACCAGCCCCCTTGGTGTGGTCACCCGCGACACTGGAATCGATCTCTCCAGCGTGTTGAAAAACGCGGCTTTAACCGGCGTTGGCGCAGGGGGGGTGACTGGTTTAGTCGGAGTTTCAAAGTCTTTGGATATTATTGTCCACGCCCTCGAATCCACAGGACGCTTCCATATCACCTCGCGCCCGATGGTCTTCACCAGCAATAATAAGAAGGCAACCATCGCCTCCGGTGAGCAGGTGCCTGTTCCGGGAACGATTCAAAGTGGCGGATATACCTCTGGGAGCAACGGATTGGTCAGCAATACCAATGTCGAATACAAGGACGTCCTGCTCAAACTGGAGGTTCTCCCGTTGATTAATTCGGACAGGGAGGTCACGCTCGATATTGTCCAGCAGGTCAACAATATCGGAGGCACCACAACGATCGGCGGAAACGATATTCCCACCATCACGACGCGAGCGATTCAGACCACCGTATCAGTTGCAAATGAGGCGACCATCGTCCTCGGCGGGTTGGTGACGGAGAGCGTTGATAAGAGCAAGTCGGGAATTCCGATCTTGAGCCGAATCCCGGTTATCGGACCCTTGTTTGGGAATACGAAAAAGACCGTGAAGCGCTCGGAACTTATTGTGTTGATCCGCCCAACGGTAACGATGGGGACGGATGAAGGTATAAAAACAAGCGAGCGCGTTCAGTCGAAGCTGAGCTTCCCGCCTGATCTTGACGCCACGCTCGATCCGCCCGGAAAGCGCTTGAAGCTCGACACGGAGCAAAAGCTGCTGGTCCCTCCGAAAGCCACTCTCCGGTCCCCGAAATAACCCGCCCGTGAAACGCAAGTCCCTTGTAGATATCCTGCTCGCCAGCGGCCTGGAAGACCGGGCCGAGGCGCAGACGCTGGCCGGGGTCCGCACGCCGGGCACTTCGTGGACGGTCGATGTCCTCAACTCGGGCAAGGTCGATGAGGTGCGCTTCACCGAGCAGCTTGGGGAGTTTTTTGGCACCCCAGTGGAGACGATGAACATTACCCGGCTTGATCGCACGGTGCTCACCACCTTGCCGAGCCGGTTCGTATTTAAGCACCACATCCTGCCGCTCGTCGTGACCGAGGAGAGCGTGCGGCTGGCCACTTACGACGGATTCAATACCGTCGCCCGGCGGCTCGCCAGCCAGCTTACGAACGGGAAGAAAATCGAATGGGTGCTGGTGCCCCGGACGCAACTGCTGCGGGCCATCAAAACGCTCTACGGTGTCGGCGCGGAGACGTTCGAGGAACTGCTCCAGAACACCCGGACCTACGAGGCGGATAACCAGGACGGCGCGGCCACCGACCTCAATGCCGAC
>JBAXSN010000123.1:0-9984 GCA_037130675.1 Verrucomicrobiota bacterium | reverse complement strand
TAGGTCATCGCCTCGTCCATGACGGCGCTGCTGTTGCGGTAATGGAAGTAGCCTGTCCATCCTCGCAGCAGGCGATTAACCCGTGAAACATTCTCTCGCACCGGCCGTCATAGCGTCCAGTGGTTGAGGCAGGGCAAACGCATCAAAATTCGATTTGGGACATCATTCCGAAGCGCCAACGGCGCGGCCCATACCAGCCTGGGGCAGCGCCCCAGGTTTGAACGTAAAGAGGACCCAGGGCTGAAGGCCCGTGCCATTTCCACGCATAATTGCCAGATTGGCGCGGGCCTTCAGCCCTAGCTCCTCAATGTGGATTAACCTTGGGCGTTGCCCAAGGCTGGTATGGGGTCGCGCCTTCAGCGCTGAAAAAGGAGTCGACAAAATTTCGATGCGTTTGCCCTGCGGTCAAAAGCGTTGAAATATCGGGGGTATCCGGATAGCATCTTAGTTCGCGCAATAGTTGGCCAGGATGTCATGCATCACAATGCCCCCCCAAAAAAATCGGCTGCCAATTCCAAAAACCCGAATTCCATGAGTGCTCCAAACTCGCACAAAGGTATTGAACGACGAACATTAGTCGGGGTTTTTGTTTTGATCGCTGTCGCTCTGTTGAGCGGCGGCTATTGGTATTATCGATCCGAGACCCAGGAAATTCGCCGAAACAGCCACGAGAATCTCGCTGCAATCGCCAAAATGAAAATGGGGCAGATCGTGCAATGGCGCACGGAACGGCTCTACGATGCCAGGCGCGCAGCTTCGGGCCCGGTGCTTAGGCGGGAAGCCTTAAACCTTATCCAGCATCCCAACGCCTCCGAAACGTGGGAGGACTTGCGGACAGTCATGCAGATTGATGAGGAGGAAGGGCTGTATGAGAATGTGCTTTTGGTCGGCTTGGACGGGAAGCTTCTTTTTGCAGCCCGAGATCCCGACACCGCGGCCTTTTCACCGGAAACAAAGCGGGCTGTGGCTGAGGCTTTCGCAAGCAAGACGGCGGTGTTATCCGACCTGTTTTCAGGGCCCGACGGCCATGTGCATCTCGATGCCGTCGGGGTGGTGCTGGACAACGAGCAGAAAGCAACAGGCGCACTCATATTGCGCTGCCATACGGACGACCATCTCTATCGACTAATTCAGTCGTGGCCCGTTCCCAGCCGTAGTGCCGAGACGTTCCTGGTGAAGCGAGAGGGCGAGGAAGTGGTGTTTCTCAATGAACTGCGCCATCTCTCCAAGACAGCTTTGACCCTGCGCTTTCCATTGAAACAGACGGACCTTCCCGCCGTCCAGGCAGCCTTGGGAGGGCGCGGGATGTTCGAGGGCAACGATTACCGCCACAAACCCGTTTTGGCCGAGCTTTGTGCGATTCCAAACTCCTCCTGGATGCTGGTTGCCAAGGTGGACCAGGACGAGATTCTTGCCGAGGCGGGGTATCGCGCCGCCAGCACCGGCGTGGTGGTGGGAGCATTGATCCTGCTGACTGCCGCTTTAACCGCCTTTGCTTATACGCTGCAACGGGCCGGGTTGTTTAAGAAGCTCCTGGAAACAGAGCGCCAGCAAATGCTCTCCAATGAGCGGTATCGCACGATTCTCTACAGTATCGGGGATGCCGTTATCACCACCGATGCCGAAGGCCGGGTGGATACGATGAACCCGGTGGCTGAACGGCTCACGGGATGGACCGAAGCTGAAGCGAACGGCAAGCCACTCGAAAAGGTATTCTCCATCGTCAACCAGGACACGCGGACCGTTGTTGACAATCCCGTGAGCACCGTTCTTCGCAGCGGTGAGGTGGTGACCCTGGCCAACCACACGGTGCTCATCGCCCGGGATGGAACTGAACACGCCATCGCAGATAGTGCAGCTCCCATTCGAGACGAAAGCGGCTCGATGAGCGGCGTGGTGCTGGTAGTCAGCGACGTCAGCGAACAATACCGTATTCGGGAAGACCTGCGCCGGAGTGAACGCGAGTACCGCATGCTTTTTGAGGGGATGCTCGAAGGCTTTGCCTTGCACGAGATCATCTGCGACGACTCGGGCACTCCGATCGACTACCGTTTTCTCTCCATAAATCCGGCCTTTGAGCAACTCACCGGGTTACGCGCGGCAGACGCCCTTGGGCGGACCGTAAAGGAAGTAATCCCAGGGATCGAGCAGGCTTGGATTGACCGGTATGGCCGGGTTGCGCTCACCGGAGAGCCGGTTCATTTCGAAGAATCCAGCAGCGCCTTTGGAAGGCATTTCAGAGCGACGGCGTTTCGTCCTCAGCCGAATCAGTTTGCGGTGATCTTTGAAGACATCACCGACCGCAAGGCAGCCGAAGCCAGAATTGCGCGCCTGACCCAACTCTACGCGGCGCTGAGCCAGTGCGACCAAGCCATCGTGCATTCTTCCAGCGTGGAAGAGTTGCTGCCAAAGATCTGCCGATGCGTGGTCGAATTTGGCGGGATGAAGATGGCGTGGATCGGGTTGATCGATGACACAGCCGAATTACTGCTTCCCGCTGTCTCTTACGGAAGCGGAACCGAGTATCTGGATGGGCTCCGACTTTCCCTTAACCCCCAGGACACCTCGTCGCAAGGCCCCACGGGGACTGCGATTCGAACCAATGAGCCCTATTGGTGCCAGGATTTCCAAAAAGACCCCCGCACCGCACCCTGGCGGGAGCGCGCCAAGAGCTTCGATTGGGGGGCGTCGGCGGCGCTTCCTTTGTGCCTGAGAGGAAAGCCAGTCGGGGCGCTCACCTTTTACAGCGACAAAGCCCAGGCGTTCGATACAGAGATGCGCGAACTCCTGCTGGAAATGGCCAACGACATCAGCTTCGCTCTGGAGAACTTTGAGCGAAAAGCCGAACACAAGCGGATGGAGGAGAAAGTTCTGCAGACGCAGCGCCTGGAAAGCATAGGGACCTTGGCGTCCGGGGTTGCGCACGACTTAAACAACATCCTGACTCCGGTCATTCTTTCCGCCGACTTGCTGCACACGGCAACAGATCCCAAGACCCGAACTTCTTTGATTTCGTCCATCGAGGAGTGCGCGAAACGCGGAGCCAATGTGGTCTCCCAACTGCTCACGTTTGCACGCGGAACCAAGGGGGATCGCACGACGCTGAATCTGGAAAGCGTGGTTACGGAAATGACAAAAGTCGTCCGCGAGACGTTTCCGAGGAACATCACGATCACTACTTCGATCCCGCCCGACCTCTGGTTGATCAAGGGTGATTCCACGCAAATTCATCAAGTGCTGCTCAATCTTTGCATCAATGCCCGCGATGCCATGGACAAGGGTGGCGTCCTGCTGATCTCAGGAGCAAATATCGAGATTGACCGAAAAATCGCCGCCCTGGCACCCGATGCCAGGCCGGGGCAATACGCTATGTTATCCGTGGCCGATAGAGGAGCCGGCATTCCGAACGAAATCGTCGATAAAATTTTCGATCCCTTTTTTACAACCAAGGAAACCGGCAAAGGCACCGGCCTAGGCCTTTCGACGGTCATGGGGATCGTTCGCAGCCATGGAGGCTTTATTACGGTGAATTCCGAAGAAAACAAGGGCAGTACCTTCAAAGTATTTTTACCTAGGGAAACAAATGGACTGTCGGAGGAACAGCCTGCGGCCCCCGTGGAGACGTCTTCGCAAAAGGGTGAAACCATCCTGGTAGTCGACGATGAAGGCCTCATCGCCAAGGCGACCTCGATATTGCTGGAAAAAAACGGTTACAAAACACTCATCGCCAGCGGGGGAACCGAAGCCTTGGCACTTTATAAAGAACGGGCAAGCGAGATCAAAGCGGTGGTTACCGATGTGATGATGCCGGGAGTGGACGGCGTGCAGCTCGCCCGCGAAATCAAAGCGATCACCCCGCGCATTCCAATCATCGCCTTTACCGGTCAGGCAACGGAAACCCGGCAGACCGAACTCCGGGCGCTGGGCATCAATGTGGTCCTTTGCAAACCGTTCGATCCCAAAAAGCTGCTGCTCGCTTTGGAAGACGCCCTCCGCCCGCAAGGCGCTTGGTTACCGACTTAAATACCTCGTAAACCACTCGGCCGCTCGATGGGCGACGCTCTCAAGGGTGCCCGGTTCCTCAAACAGGTGGGTGGCACCGGGGATAAGCTGCAGTTCCTTTGGACAGGTGAGCCGTCCGAGCGCGCTTTGATTCAGTTCGATGACGACTTCATCGAGTTCGCCTACCAGCAGCAACGTCGGACATTTTACTTTTGGCAGCCACGCCGAAGCGAGATCCGGGCGACCGCCCCGCGAGACGACCGCGCCGACGGCATCCCCCAGTTGAGCCGCCGCAACCAGCGCCGCCCCCCCACCGGTGCTCGATCCGAAAAACCCCGGCTTCAATCCCCTCGCCTCGTTCACCGTTTCGAGCCAGCGGGCGGTGCCCACCAGTCGCTCGGCCAATAGGGCGATGTCAAAACGCAAATGCCGCGTAAAAGAGTCGATCACCTCCTCCTCCCGGGTCAGTAAGTCGAAAAGAAGGGTTCCCACGCCAGCCTCCCTCAGGATTCGGGCGACGAATTGGTTCCGGGGACTTAAACGACTGCTGCCGCTCCCGTGTGCAAAGAGAACAATGCCCCGGGCATTCCTGGGAATCTGAAGCTCGCCATCGAGCGCCAGTTTGCCCAGCGGGATGATCACCTCTTGTTCGGATTGAACAGCCATGCTTCCACCTATGGAATCGCCGAAAGCGCGACTCAAGGTCGTTGACTCTGTGTTCATGGTTAACCATCGCACCATTCCACAAAAAATCCACTTCCAGCCCTCACATGAACATCAACCGGCAGATCACCACCGAGGCGATGACTCCGGCAAGATCGGCCGCGAGTCCGGCGGGAACCGCATGCCGGGTGCGGCGCACTCCCACTGAACCGAAATAGACGGCGATCACATAAAAGGTCGTTTCCGTGCTGCCGAAAATCGTCCCCGCCATTAGGCTGTTGATGTGGTCCGGCCCGAAGTTCTTCACGATTTCGGTAAATAGCGCCATCGTTGCCCCGCCGCTGAGCGGACGCACCAACACCAACGGCAGCAGATCCACGGGAAACCCAACATGCCGCAAAGCCGGTCCCAAAAGCTGCGCGACGAGTGTAATCCCACCAGCTTCGCGAAACATTTTGACCGCCACAAGGATCGCCACCAAAAACGGAATGATCCGCAGGGCCACTTGCATCCCCTCCTTGGCTCCTTCGACGAACTCCTCATAAACCTTGATTCCGCGCAACCAGGCATAAAGGGGGAAAAACGTGAGCATCCCCGGCACCGCGATCATCGAAAGCACCATCAAGAGCCGGATCGTCATGCTCTGGCCAGCGACTTGCGCGCTCAAGGGAGCGAAAGTGAATTCGGTGTGCAGGGGAGCGATGGCGGCGTTCGCCAAATCCGGGAACGCCAACACGAAAGCCATCAAAAGCATTCCCACTCCGTAAAGAGCGAGGCAGCACCGCCCCTCTCGCGTCAGCGGCTTCCTGACAGGTTCCGGAGTGGGGACTTCAGGCGTGATCTCCATTGCCGCCGGCCCGTTCATGGGAGAGGACGGCATTTGGCTGGGGTCCAGCCGATAGGCGGGGAGCTTTTCGAGCAGCTTGACGACAATGATCCCGGTGGCGCAAGCGATGGAGGTTGCGATGAACGCACTGCCGATAATGGCGGTCGGGTTCTTCCCCCCGGCAATGGCCAGGATGCCGACCGCCGTGGCCGGAATGAGTTGCACGGAACTCGTATTGATCGCCAGGAAGGTACACATGGCGTTGCTGGCCACTCCGGGACACGGGTTCAACTTCTCCAGCAGGCGCATGGCCCGGAGCCCAAGCGGAGTGGCGGCGTTGCCCAGCCCGAGCATGTTGGCGGCGATATTCATCGCCATGGCGCCGAGCGCCGGGTGGTCGGCCGGGACGTCCGGAAAAAGTCGACGGGTTATTGGGCGCAGGGCGCGGGCCAGGACGTTGACGAGCCCGGAAAGTTCCGCAAGCCGCATGATGCCGAGCCAGAGCGCCATGACGCCTGCCAGAGGCAGGGCAATGGTCATGACCGCATCCCGGGCGCTGTCGAACGCGCCGGAGGTCACCGCGCCAAGTTTCCCGGTGAACCCCCCGATGAACACGGAGAGCAGAACGAGGCAGAGCCAGATCGGATTAAGCACGTCGGGATTATCGCCAGAACTTGGAAGTTCGCAACGCGATAAGAGGGAGAGGCGCGGAGAGGTCACCCTGTAGCCGCCCCGCTCAGTCGGGGCGGCGATGTGGACCCGGAACCGTCGATGCGAATCGGCGCGCCACCCCAAAGCTGCGGAGCACCGCAGCACTACAAGACGCTGCCGCGAATCAGAGGGCGTCAACTGCCGCGCGCCAGCGTCTTGTAGTGCGTGCGCTTCTGCGCCGCTTTGGGAGAGGACTTTGATCTCACCCCGAGTAACCGCCACCCCAAGCGGCGGCAGAGCGCCGCATGCTACAGCAGCGTGCCCTGCGGGTCCGACTTCGTCGAACGCCGGGGTGCGGCCGGGCCTTTGAGGCCACCTTTCGGGATCGCAGGCTCTTCGGGAGCCTCGGCCACCGGGAGGTCGGGTTGCGAAAGCTGCTGGTTGCCGATGATGAGTTCTCCCAAGAAAACCCCACCTTTTTCGATGGTAACAGCCTTGGCGTAAACCGTCCCCTCAAGCCGGCCCCGCTTGGTGATGGTCAGCATACCGTCCACGTTGAGCGTTGCGGAAACCTTGCCCGAGATTTCCACGGATTTAGCTTTGACGGTGCGCACAATCTCGACGACAGAGCGCTTCTGAATGACCAGCCGGTTTACTTCAAGAGTTCCGGCCAGTTTGCCCTTGAGATTGATGCTCGCGGTGCCGGTACAGAGCAGGTTGCCGCGCACCTTGCCTTGGATGAACGCATCCGAGCAAGCCACCCTGGCGCTGGTGACGTCGCCTTTGGAACCGATTTTGACGATTCCCTGCGTTTGAACCGAACGGCTGAAGGTGGAGTTGATCTTGAAATCGCTCAGATCGACGTACGCGCTACAGTGCGGGCAGATGCTCGATTTGGCCGAGCTGCTGACCGTCTGTATCGTCCCGCAATCGAAACAAGTGATTTCGCGGGTGGTCTGGCGCGAGAACAGCCCCCCGAGCCGCGAGAAGAGCGTTGGACGCGCTTCTTGCGGTTCGGGCAGGGGCTTACCCAGGTCGTAGTGCTCGCTGCACTTGCGACAAAACGTGCTCTTCGCAAAAGGCGATTCGAGCTGTTTGAAGCCGCAATGCGGGCACTCGACGGCAGTCTTGCCAGCGGACTGTGGCGTCTTGCTGGACACGAGGAGAGGCTACGTCTAGCGCCCCACGATGCCTTGCTTCGCGACTTCCGGTGCGCGGACGATCTCGGGCTGTTTCATCGCGACCCGATTCGGGGTCACTTCGGACTTGCCAACGAACGTGGCGCCTTCCTCAATGACGAGGCGGGCGGCCTTCAGATCGCCAATCAGTTGGGCGCGGCCTTTGAGTTCGCAGCGTTCTTCGACGGTGATGTTGCCCTGCACTTTGCCGTGGACGGTCACCGACTTGGTCTTGATTTCACCGCGGACTTCCGCGTTTTCCCCAATAATGAGGACGCCGGGAGAGATGATCTCGCCTTCGACTTTGCCGTCGATGCTCAGGTCGTTTGTGAACTTGATCGATCCCTTGATTTCGACATCAGAGGAAAGCGTGTTTTTTACGGGGTTGATTGGGTCTGCCATATTCGGTCGTTGTTCTTGGTGGGAGAACGGGTGATTTATGCTGGTTTCGTTGATTTGCGCCCCGGAGGTTTGGTTCTTCTGAGGCAAAATTCGATTGAACACCGGCGACTATCAGGGCTTCCAAATCCGATGTCAACCGGGTTTCCCTAATGAATTCACGCCAGTTCTTCCGCCGGGTAGGTCCAGATTTCGCTTAAGGTCGGGTGGTAATGGGGGATCGCTGCCAGTTCGCCCGCCGTGGCGTGAAACCGCATGGCGACCACGATCTCGTGGATAAGTTCCGAAGCGTGAGGGCCGACAACTGCCGCCCCGATGATTTCTCCGGATTCCTCGGAGGCGAGCAGCTTCACAAAGCCATCGGTTTCTCCCATCACGAGCGATTTCCCGTGGTCGCAGAATGGATAAGTGGCCACGCGATAGGGCACCGCTGCGCCCTGCAACTCT
This sequence comes from Verrucomicrobiota bacterium, assembly GCA_037130675.1. Classification (GTDB taxonomy): domain Bacteria; phylum Verrucomicrobiota; class Verrucomicrobiia; order Chthoniobacterales; family Chthoniobacteraceae; genus JBAXSN01. Next base: position 1,818 of record JBAXSN010000123.1, on the reverse strand, counting down.
TGTTCGCTGAGTCCGACCATGGCGACCTCGGGCGAGCCAAACACCGCGAAAAGCCGCAGCCGGTAGTCGATTTCCTCCAAAACCCGAGGGCTGCCGTGTCCTTTGACGAGCTTCGCCGCGTTGCGGGCCGCGATCTCACCCTGTTGAATGGCGATGTGGACGATCTCATAAGGACCGGCCACGTCGCCCGCCGCGAAGATGTGCGGGACGCACGTTTGCTGGGTCGGCGAAACGGTCAGGCAGCCCGTGACGCCAACAATGCCGGCGCGCTCCAGGTTTAAACCTTCGAGTTGCGGTTCCCGGCCGAGCGCGTACACGATCTCTTCGGCTTCGACGGAAACCTCATCTCCGGCATCGCCGAAGACCACCCGTTTGGCTCCGGTGTCCGTCCGTTCCACGCGTCGAAGCTCGGTATGGCAATAGACTTCGGTCCCCCGCTTGCGAAGCCCCTGCGCAAGCGCATGCGCCACATCGCCATCCATCTCTTTTAAGAGCTGCGGACTCCGCTGAACGATCGTGACCCGCGCGCCCAACGCCTCATAATAATGGCCAAATTCCACCGCCGTCGCGCCGCCACCCAGGATAATCACCGACTTCGGGACGACGACCGAACGCAGCACGGCGTCGCTGTCGAGGCAGCCGGTTTCGATCAAGCCCGGCACGTCAATGACCTTCACGCGCGAACCGGTTGCCAGCAGAAACGTCTCCGCCCGGATCTGCTGGCTTGCCCCCTCACCGTCGGTGATCTCCACCGTGTGCGGATCGACAAACGCGGCCCAGCCCCGGTAAAAATCGAACATTCCGCCCTCGAGTTGCTTGGCGCGGTAATCGGCAAACTCCGCCACCAGTCGATCTTTGCGCGCCTGAATGTCGGGAACCGAGTAGCCGATCCCGGTCGTGTGCAGCCCGAATTCACCGGCCCGGCGCAACGTGAAATAACGGTTGGCCGATTCAATGAGCGCCTTGCTCGGCATGCAGCCGCGCAAGATACAAAGCCCCCCGAGCTCTTCGCCCCCTTCCACGACGGCAACTCGCAACCCGAGCCGGCACGCGCTTGCCGCGGCATTGTACCCGGCGCTTCCCCCGCCGATGATCAGGAAATCGTAATCTTTCATGGCGCTCGAAAAAGCACAGGCAATGTGACAGAAGTTAGCAGGGTCTACCACTCGCCCTGGTCAAGTATCAAACCATTCCAGGCTACATCCTTGGAGACGGATTCAAAGCGGGTTGCTGGGCTGAAAAGCTTTTTAAAAACGGGGATTGCGCAGGATGGTCAGCACCCTTCAGCGTCCCGGAGCGATCGGTGAATTCGATAATGTCCGCCGTCACAATAAGCCGTGGGATCGAGAAAGCGATCAAGTAAGTACTCGCGCGGTCTTCAGTGACATTAGCCAAAGCGATGGATTTGCCAGCCAGCGACTGTCCCGCCGAACGGTAAAGTTCGCTCCGCGCAACGCCTGCGCTTGGACTGGCGAGTGGAAGGATCCCAAGCAGCTTGAATCCATAGCTCCGACCGATAACCCCCGCCTTGACCAGTTTGTAGTTGTTCTCGCTCAACTGAACGCCAGTAACCGTTGAAGACTGTGGATTCACAGTCATCGACGAGCAACCGGCGCCCAGCATCGAAAGGGCAAAACTGGCTGCAACAAGCATTAAGCTCCTAAACGCGTTGGATGGCATATTTGAACCGGTCAGTTCATCATAGCCCGGCGCAAAGTAAAGTCTGGAACGCTGCAGCTGGGAAAAAAGGGTGCAATTAAAGGGGTGTGAATTTGGCGGTCCGGTTCGGAGCGCCAACGGCGCTTCATCCTAAAGCCC
>JBAXSN010000122.1:0-10046 GCA_037130675.1 Verrucomicrobiota bacterium | reverse complement strand
GGAAAGCCGGTCGCCATTGGCTCGGCATCAATAACATAAAGAACACGCTCTTCTAAAAATCAGGGTTCTTTGTCTAGAGAAAAGCTTAGCCTATCTCCGACAGCAACTTACTGAGGCTACAGAAAAGACCGTGCGAAACTCCCGTAGAGGCCTAGTTCTCTTCTTTACATGCCCACCAAACGCTGGTGATGAGTGAGCCGATCAGAATGGCGAAAGAGGAGATGGTGAGCATTGAATTTGACTAGAGCACTCCTTATGCCGGGCTGAGGGAATAATGTCAACGCGCGGAACGAAAAGTTTATTGCGGGGCTGTAGCTGCGGCGCTCTGTCGCCGCCGGGGGGCACGTCGATTCGCGCATCGACTGTTGAAGGTCCACATCGCCGCCCCGGCTGAGCGGGGCGGCTACAGGGCCGGGCTTACCCCTCCGCTACTCGGTGCCGGGAGTCGCTTGGAACGCCTTGATCGCGTCGCGCAGGAGCGCGGCTTCCTCGTAGGCCTCCGTTGCGATGGCGTGGTCCATTTCCCGCTGCATGATCTCCAGCTTGCTCAAGGGCCGTCTATTGCGGAGTTCCTCCAGCCACTCTTCGAGAAATTCCACTTCGGGGCAACTCGCGTTCGAGTCCGACCGCTCCTGAAGCGTTTCCAAGATCCGATCCCGTCCGCGCTCGATCTGGCGGATGGCCGCCGCGAAATCGTGGCGATCGAGTTCGATGGAAGCCTTGGCCCGCGTGTTCATCATCGTGACGTAGGCGTAAAACTGGGCGAACGACCACGCGATCTCTTCATGGTCCGAATGTTTGGTCACGAAGTTAAACAGGTCTAAATTGCGCTGGGTGTCGCGAATGACCGCCGGGTAGTCGCACAACTGAAAAAACGAGATATACCGGTGGTAATACTGGATTCCTTCCTGCTGGAGTTCTCCGCAGTCCTCCGGGGTTAACACAAATTTCTTCCCCCGTGCCTCGGCGTCTTCCGCGCGTTCCATATGCCACTGGAGCAGCGATTCGCAGCCGTGCGGGCGCTGGCCGTCCGGCCGACCGAGGGTTTCCATTTGGATCAACCCAAGATCAATGCGGAGTTGGAGTTTCTCCGAGCCGTCGTTCCCAACGATCTTGCGGACGCGAATCTGCCCAGGCTCATGAGGCCAGTCTTCGAGAAGATTATTCAAATCCAAGTTCATCCAATAGATTATCATCCCCCGGAGCGGACTTTGCAAGGATGGGATGGGGGAGGGGAGAAGACGCGGAGACGCGGGGGCAGGGAGACACAGAGAAGAGGACTACGGAAGCCGCGAGTGCTCGGCCCATTTCGTCCGTTCCGTCCATTTAGTCCCTATAAAAGAGAGCGCCCGCTCCCCGAAAAACCCATCAGTGCCCCTCCATATCTCAGCAAAACCACTCGGTTACCCCTCTATTTCGAAAATTTTCAAAAACACACCTTGCGCCCCGCTCACAGGTGAGGTAGAAACACCCTCCCGTTCGTTCTGGAGGAGACTCTGGAAACCGGGAAGACGAAAAAAGTGCGTTCGGCTCGGAAATATTACTTGCGCCGAAGTTCGATTCGTCTAAAGTTCGCGCTCCCCGCAGCCAGTGGGATGTGGAATTCCACTGGGAGGCGGGTTTTTAGTCCCCGTAAATCGGGAAAATTTTTACTTAGCAATGCCAACGATCAACCAGCTTGTCCGTAAGGGACGCAAAAAGGTGACGGTGAAATCAAAATCACCGGCACTAGTCAGTTGCCCACAGCGCCGTGGTGTCTGTGTGCAAGTCATGACCCGTACGCCGAAGAAGCCGAACTCGGCTCTCCGGAAAGTGGCCAAGGTGCGTTTGACCAACGGTCAGGAAGTCATCGCCTACATCCCCGGAGAAGGTCACAACCTCCAGGAGCACTCGATCGTGCTCGTCCGTGGCGGTCGTGTGAAGGATCTTCCCGGTGTTCGCTACCATATCGTTCGCGGCACCCTCGACGCCCTTGGGGTTGATGGCCGCCGCCGGTCTCGTTCCAAATACGGTGCCAAGCGCCCGAAGCCGGGTCAGGAAGCCGCCACAGGTAAGGGTAAACCCGGAGCCAAGAAGAAATAATCACGTATGTCTCGTCGTCGCAGAGTCATTAAAAAAACCGAGAAGTTTGACAGCCGTTACGGCAGCCCTGTCGTAGCGCGTCTGATCAGCACGATCATGAACAGCGGTAAAAAATCCGTCGCGGAACGGGTGGTTTACGCTGCAATCGAAAAGACCCGTGAGGGAACCGATGCGGTCGATCCGCTCGAGACTCTGCACAAGGCCATCGACAACGTGAAGCCTCGCCTGGAAGTCAAGTCCCGCCGCGTCGGTGGCGCCACTTACCAAGTGCCGATGGAAGTTCCCGCACCCCGGCAGTTGGCTCTCGCCATGCGCTGGATCGTTACTTTCGCCCGCAAACGCAAGAGCGTCCCGATGATCGATGCGCTCGCCAACGAGCTCAAAGAAGCCGCGCTCGGACAGGGCAACGCCATCAAAAAGCGCGACGACACACATAAAATGGCCCAAGCCAACCGTGCGTTCGCTCATTTCCGCTTCTAACACCTTTTAATCGCCGTGGCTGAATCCGTTTCCAATCCTAACTCACCGAACCGCGCGTATCCTCTGGAGCGCACGCGGAACATCGGCATTGCGGCGCACATCGACGCCGGCAAAACGACCCTGACCGAGCGCATCCTGTTTTACACCGGGATGATCCATAAGATCGGTGAAGTGCATGAAGGCACTGCGACCACCGACTGGATGGAGCAGGAGCGCGAGCGCGGCATTACGATTACGTCTGCCGCGACGACCTGTTTCTGGCAGCAGAAGCCCGAAGAGGGGATTGTTAAACTTTTCGGCGGCATCAAGCAGCGCGTCAACATCATCGACACTCCCGGCCATGTGGACTTCACGGCCGAAGTGGAGCGCTCCCTGCGCGTTCTCGATGGAGCCATCGCCGTGTTCTGCGGAGTGGCCGGTGTTCAGCCTCAGTCTGAAACCGTTTGGCGTCAGGCCACCAAATATGGTGTCCCCCGTATCGCATTCGTTAACAAGATGGACCGCACGGGTGCCAACTTTAACAATGCTCTCAAAGACATGCGCACCAAGCTCGGTGCCAATGCCTGGCCGATTTTGATTCCGCTCGGTGCCGAAGACTACCTCGAAGGTCAGTTGGACGTTATCAATAAGAAGGCGGTCATCTATTCCGACAACGATTTGATCGGTTCGACTTACAGCGTTCAGGAAATTCCGGCTGATAAGAAGGAGATGGTCGATCAGGCCTACGAAGAACTCGTGGCCGCCGTCGCCGATCTCGACGACGAAGTCGGGATGCTCTTCCTCGAAGAGAAGCCGATCAGCGCCGAAGTCCTCAAGGGCGGCATCCGCCGCCTTACAATCGCCAACAAATTCGTTCCGGTTGTCGGGGGTTCCGCCTTTAAGAACAAGGGCGTTCAATATCTCGTCGATGCAGTGGTCGATTACCTCCCGAGCCCGCTCGAGACGGTACCCGCTCGCGGTCAGAACCCTGACAACGACGAAGAGATCCTCATCCGCGCCGACGACAACGCAACTTTCTGTTCCCTGGCGTTCAAGCTCTGGAGCGATCCTTTCGTCGGCAAGCTCGTTTTCTTCCGGGTTTACTCCGGCAAGCTGACCAAGGGCGACACGGTTTACAATCCTCGCACTCACAAGCGCGAGCGCATCAGCCGACTCATCCAGATCCAGGCCGACAAGCGCGAGGACATCGATACGTGTTACTCGGGCGACATCGCCGCCATCGTCGGCATCAAAAACATCACCACCGGTGACACTCTTTGCGACGAAGACCATCCGGTTCTCCTCGAACCGCCATCGTTCCCTGATCCCGTCATCTCGATGTCGGTCGAGCCGAAGACCAAGATCGATCAGGAAAAAATGTCGATCGCCCTTCAACGCCTCGCCGAAGAAGATCCCACTTTCCGAGTCTTCACCAACGAAGAGACCGGCCAAACCATCATCGCCGGCATGGGCGAGCTTCACCTGGAAATCATTCGCGACCGTATGTTGCGCGAGTTCAAGGTGGAAGCCAACTCCGGCAAACCGCAGATCGCTTACCGCGAAACCATCACGGGCAAGGCAGTCGGCGAAGGCAAGCTCATCAAGCAGTCCGGCGGACGCGGCCAATACGGCCACGTTATCGTCAACGCTTACCCGAACGAGCGCGGCAAGGGCATCGTCATTGAGAACAAGACGGTCGGCGGCTCGATTCCGAAGGATTACATCCCGGCGGTCAAGAAGGGTCTCGAAGAGGCCGTTCTGAGCGGCGTCATCGGCGGATACCCGGTGATCGACGTGACCATCGAGATCATCGACGGATCGTTCCACGAAGTCGACTCGAACGAAATGGCGTTCAAACTGGCGGCTATTTTCGCAGCGAAGGACGCCTTCAAGAAAGCCAAGTCGATTCTGCTCGAACCGATCATGAAGGTCGAGAACCTCACCCCTGAAGAATACCAGGGCGACATTCTCGGCGATCTCAATCGCCGCCGTGGCCGCATCCAGAGCATGGAAGCCAAGGGCAATCTCTCCGCGGTTCACGCCGAGGTGCCGCTGGCCGAAATGTTCGGTTACTCCACCGCCATCCGCTCCCTCTCGAAGGGACGTTCATCTTACTCCATGGAGCCCTCGCACTTCGAGCAGGTTCCGGCCAGTGTTTTGGCTGCTGTGCTTGACCAAAAAGGGTAATCCCAACCACCAATTTCTATGACAAACGGACAAAGAATTCGCATCCGGCTTAAAGCCTTCGATTTTCGGATGCTCGACCAGTCCTCGCTGGACATCGTGGAGACTGCAAAGCGCACCGGAGCCAAGGTTGCCGGGCCAATCCCGCTGCCTACGCGCATCGAGAAATTCACTGTCAACCGCTCTCCGCACGTGGACAAGAAGTCCATGGATCAGTTCGAAATCCGCACCCACAAACGGTTGCTGGACATCATCGAACCGACTGCAAAGACGGTGGACGAACTTAAGAAGCTGAACCTCCCGGCTGGTGTTGATATCACCATCAAGATCTGACCGGTGTTCAAGAACCCAAGAACGAAATGAGATACGGACTGTTAGGTAAGAAAATCGGGATGACCCGAGTGTATGACGAGAAGGGGCGCAGTTACCCCGTCACCGTCGTCGCTGTCGGGGGCAACACCCTTCTCCAGGTTAAGACCCTGGAAAAAGACGGGTATTCCGCCATCCAGGTTGGTTTTGACACGCAAAAAGCATCGCGCCTCCCGAAGGCGGAACTCGGCCACTTTGAGAAGGCAGGTTCCGAACCGAAGAAGCTCGTGGGCGAATTCCGCTTCGAAGCGGGTGAAAAGGTCGAAGGGGACTTGAACCTCACGGCTTCTCATTTCCAGGCTGGACAGATCGTCGATGTGATCGGCCAGTCCAAGGGTAAAGGATTTCAGGGCGTTATGAAAAAGCATAACGCCGACGGCCAGCCGGCCTCGCACGGCTCGATGATGCATCGCCGCGTGGGCGCCATCGGTTGCCGTTCGACCCCCGGTCGTATTTGGAAAAACCAGGCGATGCCCGGTCATATGGGCGACGAGCGCGTCACCGTCCAGAATCTCACCATTATTCAGGTGCGCGAAGTCGAGCAGGTTCTCCTTATCAAAGGAGCGGTGCCCGGCTGCAACGGCGGCTATGTTGTGGTTCGCCCCGCCAAGAAATCCCCACTTCCCGCGGAGGTTAAGTAATGAGCCCAACCGTTCTCACAGTTGAAGCAGCCAAAGGGGCGAATCTTCGCCTCATCGAAAACGGCATCGGCACCCAGGCCGTGCACGAAGTGGTCGTCGCCCTCCGGGCAGCGCGCCGCAGCGGCACCGCCTGCACCAAGTCGAAAGCCGACGTCAATCTTTCCGGCGCCAAGCCATGGCGGCAAAAGGGCACGGGCCGTGCCCGCGCCGGCTACAAGTCGTCCCCAGTCTGGGTCGGCGGCGGCGTGGTCTTCGGACCGAAGCCCCGCGATTACTCCAAGATTGTGACGAAGTCGGTCCGCCGGCTCGCCCTTCGCAAGGCGCTCAGCGCCCGGATCATCGCCGGCGACGTGCTGGTGGTCGATAGCTTCGCCATCGAAACTCCCAAGACCAAGGCGTTCGTGACCTGGGTCAAGGAAAACGTGGGCGTCGAAAAAGCCCTGATCATTTCCACCGTATTTGACGAGAACACCTTCAAGGCAGCCCGCAACGTTCAACCCACCCGGTTGATCAATGCCGCCGAGGTCAACACCGAAGACCTTCTTGCTTACAAGAAGATCGTGGTGACCCGCGACGCCCTGGCCAAGCTGGCAGAAAGGATCCAGTAATGAACGAGCCCTACGATTTGATTCACACGATCGCCCTCACCGAAAAGGCGACCCTGCTGAGCGAAAAGCTGAACACCTACGTGTTCCGCGTCGCTCCTCACGCCAACAAAGTCCAGATCAAGAACGCGATTCGTCAGCTGTTCGGAAAGACTGTTGTTGCTGTGAACACCTGCAACTACGCCGGCAAGAAGCGCCGCGAACGCCGCGCCGACCAAGGCCGCACCGCCCACTGGAAGAAAGCGTTCGTTACGCTGAAGCAGGGCGAAAAGATCGAACTCGCATAACTTTACACGGACTATGGCACTGAAAACTTTCCGTCCTCTAACGCCCGCGCAACGCTTCAAAGCGCTGCCCGCGTTTGAGGAAATCACAAAGTCCAAGCCGGAGAAAAGCCTGCTTGTCACGCTCAAGAAGTCGGGCGGTCGCAATAATCGCGGACGCATGACCTCGCGCCACATCGGCGGCGGCCACAAGCAGAAATACCGGCTGATCGATTTCAAACGTCGCAAATTCGGCGTGCAGGCCGAAGTGGTCGGCATCGAATACGACCCGAACCGCACCTGCCGCATCGCGCTCGTCCAATATACAGACGGCGAAAAGAGCTATATCCTCGCTCCGGTCGGCCTCGCAGTCGGCATGAAGGTTAGCTCCGGCGAAAGCGCCGCCCCGGAAGTGGGCAACGCCCTTCCGCTCAAGAGCATCCCGCTTGGAACTTCGGTTCACAACGTCGAACTCTCTCCCGGCCGCGGCGGTCAGATTGCCCGCAGCGCAGGCCAGCATGCGATCCTGAGCAACCGCGAAGGCGGCTATGCTCTGGTCAAAATGCCCTCCGGTGAGATCCGCAAGATTCACGAAAGTTGCTTCGCCACGATCGGCCAGGTTGGAAACGTTGATCACATGAACGTTTCCCGCGGTAAAGCCGGGCATTCCCGCTGGGTCGGTCGCCGTCCGCATGTCCGCGGCATGGTGATGAACCCGATCGATCACCCGATGGGTGGCGGTCAGGGCAAATCGAAGGGTGGCGGTGGACGCCATCACCCGATGAGTCCGTGGGGTCAGCTTGCCAAGGGCTTCAAGACCCGCCGCAAGCACAAGGAAAGCAATAACTTCATTGTTCAGCGCCGTAACGCCAAGAAGTAGTATATGGGAAGATCACTTAAAAAAGGCCCCTTCGTTGAGCTTCATCTGCTCGAGAAGATCGACAAGATGAACGACGGAGCCGTCAAGAAGCCGATCAAGACCTGGTCGCGCCGCTCGATGATTACACCGGAATTTGTGGGACACACGTTCCTGGTGCACAACGGTAAAATTTTTAACTCGGTGTTTGTGACGGAAAACATGGTCGGTCACAAGCTTGGGGAGTTCTCCCCGACGCGCGTGTTCAAGAAGCACGGCGCACACACCGCTAAGGTGGCGAAGTAGTTTAATGAATTGCCCTGCTATAATGGCAGGCGTGGTAATGCTGGCGCTGACATATGGGTCGGTGGCCATAGGGGCTGGTTCTTTCTCAGATCTAGACATAGAATTTTCGGAGGCGAAAGTGACGCTTCAGACGGTGACCGCGGAGAATCAACTTCTCAAAAGTCAACTGGCTGAGGCGCAGGAAGCGATCAAATCGCTGACTGACAGCCTGGCCGTTGCAAACGGTGAGGCTGAGGTTTTCCGAAGGGAGGCGGCTGAACTTAAGCTGCGAATGGAAGCGCTTGGAGTCGATGGGCTCAGCGCCGACAAGAGCAAACTTGAGCAACGGCTGCTGAAGGCGGTCCGCGATCTCCAACTCGTTCAAAGCGAGAAGGACAAGCTGGCCGACGAATTGGTGCAGCTCAGCGAAGCGGTCTTGCGGTACACAAAAAGCGCAACGACCGAGGACGCTGAAGCCCGAATGGCTCTGGAAGCAAGGTTGGGGGAAGTTGGCGAAGCGATGGGAATTCCCGGGAATGACACCGGAGAAGCCGGAAGCAAGTCGACGCGACTCGAACCGAGCGACCTGAACAACGGGATGGTCGTGAGCATCAAAGAGGAACTCTCCCTGGTAATCGCCAACGTAGGCAGCCGACAAGGGGCAAAAGTGGGGATGCCGTTCCGGGTTATCAGAAATGATACCTCGATCGGATTGGTGAGGGTGGTGGATGTGCGGGAAAAAATTTGCGGCGCCGTGATACAAAGTCTGGACTCAGGAAAGAACAAAATTAAAGTGGGCGACCGCCTCCGGGTGGATGCCAGGTAAATTTTAACAACATGCAGATTCTATCGACATACAAGTATGCGCACATCTCGGCCTTCAAGGCTCGGGAAGTGACGCGTGAAATTCAGGGCCTGCCGGTCGCAACGGCACTGGACATCGTTGCGTTCAGCCCGAGAAAGGCAGCGGTAATGGTTGCCAAGACGCTCAAAAGCGCCGTGGCCAACGCCGAAAACAACGCCAACCTGCGTGTCGAATCGCTTGTCGTCAAGGAAGCGACCGTCGGGGAAGGGCCAACCGCCAAGCGGTTTCAGCCCAAGGCGCGCGGCAGTGCCGGCCCGATCCTAAAACGTTCATCCCACATTCGCATCGTGCTGACCGACGAAGTCGAGATCAAGACGCGGGCGAACAAGGCCAAATCGGCCAAGGGCGCAAAGAAATCCAAAGCAACTCAGGGGACCAAATAAGTTATGGGGCAGAAAGTTAATCCGATCGGCTACCGCCTCGCGCTCAATCGCGACTGGCGCTCGCGCTGGTATGCATCGCCCAAAGATTTTCCGGTGTTCCTTCACACGGACCTGAAGATTCGCAATTACGTTAAGAAGAAGCTCGCCCAGGCGGCAGTTTCCAAGGTCGTCATCGAACGCGCCTGGAACAGCCTTCGCGTCACCATCTTCACGGCCCGGCCTGGCATCGTCATCGGACGCAAGGGGACGGAAATCGAGAAGATGACCGAAGAGATCGGTTCGATGTCCGGTGGCAAGCAGGTGAAAATCGACATCCAGGAGATCAAGACTCCGGAGCTCGACGCCCAGCTCGTCTCCGAGAACATCGCTCTTCAGATCGAGCGCCGTATTTCTTTCCGCCGCGCCATGAAGAAGGCCGTTCAGACCACGATGGATTTCGGTGCCCAGGGCATCAAGGTTCGTTGCGCAGGTCGCCTCGGCGGCGCTGAAATTTCCCGCGCTGAGCGCTACCACGAAGGCAAAGTGCCTTTGCACACGCTCCGCACCCCGATTGACTACGGTTTCTCGGAAGCCAACACCGTTTACGGCAAAATTGGCGTGAAGGTTTGGATGTGCAAACCCGAAGTGACTCCCGAAACGGAAGCCGCCCAGCAGAGAGAAGCCCGGGAACCCAGAGAACGAGGCCCGAGGGAATCGCGTGAAGCGCGTGAAGCTCGCATGGCCAGACAGAACGCCTAACCGGCCAACCCAGATTTTTAGAGGAGACTCCTTATGCCATTGATGCCCAAACGCGTGAAATACCGGAAGACGCAGCGCGGAAGCCGCTCCGGAATTGCATCACGCAACGTGACCATCGATTTCGGCGCCTACGCGTTGCAGACGCTTGAGCGCGCATGGATCACCAACACCCAGATCGAAGCCGCTCGTGTTGCGCTTACCCGCAACATGAAACGCAAAGGCAAGCTCTGGATCCGGATTTTCCCGGACAAATCCGTCACTGCCCGTCCGCCGGAAACCCGAATGGGTAAAGGCAAAGGCCAGCCGGAATACTGGG
>JBAXSN010000121.1:0-10209 GCA_037130675.1 Verrucomicrobiota bacterium | reverse complement strand
CGTGCCTTGCCGGATCATTCGTCGGGGAAACTATACGCCTGAGCACCGCGCGAATATCCGGCTCCGTAGTAGAAGCGGCTTCCAGCCGCTTTCCCTAGGGACGAAGCGGCAGGGATGCCGCTTCTACTACCCGGCGAGACCCTCGCCGCAAACCAAGTTTCAAGCCAGACGCAAAACGGAGAGCGCCAAAGGGCCTCCACGAGTTACTTCCCGGAGACGACGTCGCTCAGCTTGAAGATCGGCAGGAACATCGCGATCACGATGCCGCCGACGACCACGCCGAGAAAAACAATCAGGAATGGTTCGATGAGCGAGGTAAGGGCGTTGAGCATCGCCTCGATTTCTTCATCCCAGAAATCGGCCATCTTCTCAAGCATGGCGTCGATCTTGCCAGTGGCTTCGCCCGCCGAAACCATTCGCAGCATCATGGGCGGAAAGATCGGCTGCCGCGCCATGGCCGCGGCCATCCCATCCCCTTTCTCCACGTCGCTGGCCACCCCCTTGATTGCCCTTTCCACCATGCAATTTCCGGAGGTCTCGCCCACGATCGACATCACCTCCAAAATGGGAACGCCCGAACGGATAAGCTGGGCGAAGGTCCGGGCGAATCGGCTCATGCAGATCTTGTGAACCAGCGGGCCCATGACCGGGAGCTTGAGTTTGTAGCGGTCCCAGAATTCCCTTCCGAAGCTCGTCGCCAGAAATCGGCGGATGCCGTAGATGAGGCCGCCAATGAAAAGGATGATCCAGAACCAATTCCCGCGGATCAATCCGCTAAGATCGATAAGAAACTGGGTGGGCGCGGGGAGTTTGGCGCCGAAGTCGGCGAAAATATCTGCAAAAGTCGGAACCACTTTCACAATGAGGAAAGTGGTGATGCCCATGGCGATGGTAATGACAATGACCGGGTAGGTCATGGCGGATTTCACCTTTTTCATCAGGCGCGAACTGGCTTCGAGAAATCCGGCGAGCCGGTCGAGGATTTCCGAGAGCATACCGCCGGCTTCGCCGGCCTTGACCATGGAGATGTAGAGGCGGGAAAAGATTTTGGGGTGCTTGGCGATCGCTTCATTGAAGGTGTCGCCCTGCTGGACGCGAGCGAGAATTTCACCAACCACATACTTGAGGCCCGCCTGTTTACGGGGATCGCACTGTTCGAAGAGGGCGGTCAGCGCGGTGACCAGTGGCAACCCGGCATCGACCATCGTGGCGAGCTGCCGGGTAAAAAGCACCAGGTCTGTGTCGTTGACCTTGCCGACGCGAGTGGAGGTTCGCTTGATCGCTCGCTGCTCAATGGAAAGAACCATCAGGCCGCGCCCCATGAGGGTGCTGATGGCGTTTTCCTCGTTGATGGCTTCCGCAACCCCGGAAACGGTTTTACCCTGGGTGTCGCGAGCTTGGTAAGCGTAGGTGATCATACGTGGGTGGCAAACTGAGGAGCGCCAGTGTAGCCGCAAGGCCGCTCCGAGCGCCAGTGGGAATTCGCATGAACTGTGCCCGAGGGCCGGAATTGTCATGCTTAACTCGGGGCGTTGACAAAAAAAGCGATGTAAACCAGGCGATCCTTCCGATCTTGGAGCAACGAGCTTTCATAGGAGCGTGGCGATCAAGTTTCACGCTGGGGAATGAGGCGAAACAAATCTTTCCACCCAAACCCGCAGTCAGTGCGTATCTTAACAATGGGAGATGCGCAGCCGGCCTCATGGAAAACACCAATGATCCAACACGGAATAATCTTCCCCGTAGAAGGCGGCTTTTCCGGGGGTGGGTGCTTTTGCTCCTGCTCGCGATCGGCGCTTACTGCTGGGTAAACCTCGACCGCATTGTCGCCTGGACTGGCACGGCAAAGGCCCAGGGAAAGCCCGCGCGCGAACAGCCCCCGGTCCCAGTAGTCGCAGGAACGGTGATTCAGAAAGATGTCCCGATCTACCTCGAAGGGCTGGGCACCGTTCAGGCCCTCAACACCGTGACCGTCAGGGTGCGCGTCGATGGGCAACTCACGAAGGTGGCGTTCACTGAGGGGCAGGACGTCAAGGAGGGCGATTTGCTGGCCGAGATCGATCCGGTTCCCTTTCAAGCAACCCTGTCCCAAGCGGAGGCTACCAAAAAACAGAACGAAGCCCAGTTGGCCAATGCGCGGCTGAATCTAAAGCGCGATGTCCAACTCCGGACAGAGCGCGTCATCTCCCAGCAGGAATACGACACTCAGAAAGCGCTCGTCGATCAACTGGAAGCGACCGTGGCCGCCAACGAAGCCGCCATCCAGAGCGCCAAGGCGCAGCTCGGGTACACGACCATCGTTTCGCCAATCAATGGGCGCATCGGTATTCGGAACGTCGATAAAGGCAACATCATACACGCCTCCGATCCGACGGGCTTGATTGTCATCACCCAACTCCATCCCATCTCCGTGCTCTTCACGCTTCCGGAGCAGAACTTGCCGGAGATCCAGCAGCAGATGCGCAAAGGGCCGATCACACTGTTCGCCTTGGGCCGCGATAACGGGACGCCGCTCGACGAAGGAACGCTGGAGGTGATCGATAACCAGATCGATCAGACCACGGGAACCATCCGGCTCAAAGGCACCTTCCCCAATCCGGATCTGCGGCTTTGGCCGGGGCAATTCGTCAACGTGCGCCTGCTGCTTGAGACCCGCAAAAACGGGATCGTAGTTCCGGCCCAAGTCATCCAGCGCGGACCGGAAGGCTCCTTTGCCTTTGTCATCAAACCCGACCTGACGGTGGAGATTCGCAATGTGAAAGTGGCGCAAGTTCAGCAGGGCGAAGCTCTGGTTGAAACCGGCCTGCACCCCGGCGAGCGCGTGGTGGTGGAAGGGCAGTATCGACTCCAGGCGAATTCGCGCGTGAGCCTCGCGCAACCCGCAAAATCTGGCGCGGCAGCCCCGGCGACTCGTTCAGAGGCTTCATTGCCGTGAACATTTCCGAGCCATTCATTCAACGCCCCGTGGCCACCTCGTTGCTGATGGCGGGCGTGATCATCATGGGGCTGCTCGGCTATTCGCTGCTGCCGATTTCGGCGCTGCCGTCCGTCGATTTCCCCACGATCCAAGTCACGGCCCAATATCCCGGCGCGAGTCCGGAAGTGATGGCGTCGTCGGTCACCACGCCGCTGGAACGCCAGTTCGGCCAGATCAGCGGTCTGGCGATGATGATCTCATCGAGTTCGTTCGCCAATTCCGCCATCACCCTTCAATTTAAGCTCGACCGCGACATCGACTCGGCGGCGCAGGATGTCCAGGCGGCGATCAGCGCGGCGGGGGGCGTGCTGCCGCGCAACATCCCGAACCCGCCAACCTATAGCAAAGTCAACCCCGCGGACACTCCCATTCTCACGCTGGCGCTGACTTCGGATCTGCTCCCGCTCGAAAAGGTGAACGACCTGGCGGACACCGTCCTGGCGCAGAAGCTCAGCGAGGTCACGGGGGTCGGGCTGGTGACGATCGAGGGCAACCAAAAACCGGCGGTGCGGGTGCGGGTTGATCCGGCGGTGATCGCGAGGCTGGGACTCGGGCTGGACGACGTTCGCAACGCTTTGGTCCAAAACAATGTGAACGCCCCAAAAGGAAGCTTCGATGGTCCGCATCAGTCGTATTCAATCGGCGCCAACGACCAGATTTATTCCGCCGCAAACTACCGCTCCGTGGTGGTGGCTTACCGGCAGGGATCGCCGATCCGGCTCAGCGACATCGGCGAGGTGGTCGATAATGTGGAGAACGTGCGGATGGCCGGCTGGGTCGGGAGCAAGCCGGCTGTTATTGTCGATGTGCAACGCCAGCCCGGCGCCAACGTGATTGAAACGGCGGATCGCGTGAAAGCCCTTTTGCCAAAACTGCAAGCCTCCATCCCGCCCGCCGTTCATGTGGACATTCTGACCGACCGGACGGCGACAATCCGTGCCTCGGTGGCGGATGTGCAGTTCACGCTCCTGCTGACGGTGGCTTTGGTGGTTATGGTGATCTTCCTGTTTCTGCGCAAGCTCTGGGCCACGGTGATCACTAGCATCGCGCTGCCGCTGGCGGTCATCGGCGCTTTTGGCGTGATGAAGCTGATCGGCTTCAGCCTGGATAATCTTTCGCTCATGGCGCTCACCATCTCGACGGGCTTTGTCGTGGATGACGCCATTGTGATGATCGAGAACATCGTTCGCTATATTGAGGCGGGGGAGAAACCTTTCCAGGCGGCCCTCAAAGGCTCGAAGCAAATCGGATTCACGGTGATCTCGCTGAGCATTTCACTCGTCGCGGTATTCATCCCGCTGCTGTTCATGCCGGGAATCGTGGGGCGGCTCTTCCGGGAATTTGCGATCACGATGAGCATCGCGGTCGCCATCTCCGCGTTCGTCTCGCTGACCTTGACGCCGATGATGTGTGCCCGCCTGCTCAAGCCGGAAAGCGAACGCAAGCCGGGCCGGTTGTATCGGGCAACCGAATGGATGTTTCAGGCGATGTTGCATCGCTACGAAAACGGACTCCGTTGGGTGCTCCGGCATCAGGCGTTCACGCTTTTGATTGCGCTCGCAACGCTGGTCGCGACGATCTGGCTCTACCTCGTGGTTCCCAAAGGATTGCTCCCGTTGCAAGACACGGGGCTCATCGTGGGGGTGACGGATTCCGCGCAGTCGATCTCCTTTGCGGGAATGGTGGAGCGGCAGCGCGTGATCTCCGACCTCGTGAGGAAAGACCCCGACGTGGAGAGCGTCGCGTCCTTTGTCGGCGCGGGATCGGTGAACCCGACGGTGAACACTGGCCGGCTCTACATCAACCTGCAGCCGCGCGCCCGGCGCGTCGCCACTGCGGGGGAGATCATTGATCGGCTGAGGGCGGCCACGACCGGGGTCCCTGGAATTTCGCTTTCGATGCAGGCGGTTCAGGACGTGCAGATCGACAGCCGGGTTTCGCGCACGCAATACCAATACACCTTGCAAAGTGCCGATGCCGCGGAGTTGGCGCAGTGGGCGCTTCGACTGCTCGTGAAACTGCGCACGCAACCCATGCTGGCCGATGTGACTAGCGATCAGCAGGCAAACGGTTTGCAGCTTCACGTTGATGTGGACCGCGACAAGGCTTCCCGGCTGAACGTCTTCCCTCAAGCCATCGACGACGCGCTCTACGACGCGTTTGGGCAGCGGCAGGTTTCGATTATCTTCACTCAACTCAACCAATACCGCGTGGTGCTGGAAGTGGAGCCCCGGCTTCAACTCACCCCGAATGCGCTCGACCAGATTTATGTGAAATCGACCACCGGCCAAATGGTGCCGATCAAGGCGTTCAGCCAGATCGCGATCATGAGCGCCCCGCTGGCGATCACGCATCAGGGCCAGTTCCCGGCGGTGACTCTTTCCTTCAATCTCCAGCCGGGCAGTTCGCTGGGCGAAGCGGTGGACGCGATTCAAAACGCCGCCCGGGAAACCGGGCTGCCCGAAACCATTGTGACCACCTTTTCGGGCAGCGCCGCCGAGTTCCGCTCGTCGCTAACCGGCACGCCGTTTCTCATTCTGGCAGCCATCGTGGTCATCTACATCGTGCTCGGGGTCCTCTATGAAAGCTATATCCACCCGATCACCATTCTCTCCAGTCTACCGTCCGCTGGGGTGGGCGCGCTCCTGGCATTGATCGTCTGCCGCATCGATCTTTCGCTAGTCGCCTTCATCGGCATCATTCTTTTAATAGGCATCGTGAAAAAGAACGCGATCATGATGATCGACTTCGCCTTGGACGCGCAACGCAACGAAAAGCTCGTTCCCGTGGACGCCATCTATCAGGCCTGCGTCATCCGGTTTCGGCCCATTATGATGACCACCATGGCCGCGCTCCTGGGGGCGCTCCCGCTGGCGATGGAGCACGGCACCGGTTCGGAACTGCGCCGCCCGATGGGCATCGCGATTGTCGGCGGGTTGTTGCTCTCGCAATTCCTCACGCTTTTTACGACGCCTGTCATTTATCTCTATCTGGATCGGCTGGGAAACTGGAAACGGAGGCCGGGGCAGGAAACATGAAGGCCGATCTATATTTTCGCCCGAAGGGTGCAGGGTGCATCGGCGCGCATCTCAAAGCTGTGGAGCACCACAGCAGTTATCGCCTCGCAAAGCCTCGGCGCTCCGCGTTATGACTCCGCTGCGCTCCGTTGATAGGAAACCGCTAAACGCGGTAAAGCGGTCAAGACGCTATCGCGAATCAGATGGCGTTGCTTGGCGCGCGCCAGCGTCTTGTAGTGCGTGCGGTGCTCCGCCGCTTTGGGAGGAGATCTTGATTTGGCAGCAAGCAACTAAACCAGAAGCAGCTGTATCGGGACGGCGCTGCGCTTGCCCCAAGCTGGTATGCACTGTGTTTTCAGCGCGGCGCAAGCTTGCAACAGGGCTTCTACAATGAACATCTCCGCTCCATTCATTCGGCATCCCGTCGGCACTTCGCTGCTGGCGATCGGGCTGGCGCTGCTCGGGGTGGTCGCCTATCACGCGCTGCCGGTCGCATCGCTCCCGAGGGTCGATTTCCCGATGATCTCCGTCTTTGCCTCTCTGCCGGGAGCAGACCCGACGACGGCCGCCTCCTCGCTCGCAGCCCCGCTGGAACGCCGACTGAGTCAGATTTCAGGCGTGTCGGAAATCACTTCCTCCAGCACGCTCGGCGGCGCCTCGGTCATTATTCAATTCGACCTCGACCGCTCCGTGGACAGCGCCGCGCGCGATGTGCAGGCCGCCATCAATGCCGCGGCGAACGATCTTCCCGCCGATCTTCCCAGCCCGCCCACTTACCGGAAGGTGAACCCGGCGGACGCCCCCATTCTCGTTCTTGCGATGACCTCCAAAACCTTGCCGCCCTCGCAAGTCTTTGAGGCCGCCGATGAAGTCATTAGCCAGCGGCTCAGCCAAATCGAGGGGGTCAGCCAGGTGGCGATCAATGGCGCCGAGAAATCCGCCGTGCGAATCCAGGTGAACCCGGAGGCGCTCGCCTCCACGGGGATGAGCCTCGAAGACATCCGTTCGTTTTTGGGAACCGTCAACGTCAACTCTCCCAAAGGCAGCCTGGAGGGACACGAGTTGTCCTACACCATCACCAGCAACGACCAGCTTAAAGAAGCGTCGCAATACCGCCGCCTCATTTTACGCCAGCGGAACGGCACTCCGATTCCGCTGAACGCGCTGGCCACTGCCGTGGAAGGCGTTGAGAACACCCGGCTTGCCGGATGGTCGGGAATCGAGCGCGCGGTATTGCTGATCATCTTCAAGCAACCGGGCGCGAATGTCATCGAAACCGTCGATCGCATCCTGGCCGTGATCCCGCAGATCGAGCGGTGGATTCCCCCTTCGGTCAAGATTTCGGTGTTAAGCGACCGCACCTCCACCATCCGCGCGTCCGTGGCCGAAGTGCAGTTCGCCCTGCTGCTAAGCATCAGCCTGGTGGTGATGGTGGTCTTTCTTTTTCTTCGCCGACTGTGGCCGACGTTTATCGCCAGCATCACCGTGCCGCTGGCGCTGGCGGGAACTTTCGCGGCCATGTATCTGCTCGATTACAGCATCGACAACCTTTCGCTCATGGCGATCACGATTTCGGTGGGCTTTGTCGTCGATGATGCGATTGTAGTGATCGAAAACATTTTTCGTTATATCGAGGCGGGCGAGAGCCGCGAGCCCTCCGCGCTCAAAGGTTCCCGCCAGATCGGGTTTACCGTCATCTCCATGAGCACTTCGCTCGTCGCGGTGTTCATTCCGCTCCTGTTCATGGGCGGGTTGATCGGACGGCTCTTTCATGAGTTTGCCGTAACCCTGAGCCTCGCGATCCTTGTTTCCGGCGTGGTCTCGCTGACGCTCACGCCGATGCTCTGTTCTCGGTTTTTGAAACGCGAATCCGAATACTCGCCCCCGAACTTTTTGATGCGGGGAATCGGAAAGGGATTCGACAGGCTTCTCATCGGGTATGAAGCCAGCCTGCGATGGGTGATGCGCCATCAGGCGACCATGCTGGTCGTGGCGTTTGCAACCTTGATCGCCACGATTTGGCTCTACATCGCGGTGCCCAAGGGCTTCTTTCCGCAACAGGATACCGGATTGATGATCGGCATCACCGAAGCCGCCCAGGATGTCTCATTCATCCACATGTCTCAGCTCCAAAATCGGGTGGCGGAAATCGTCCTGGCCGATCCCGCCGTGGCAACGGTCGGCTCGTTCATCGGAGCCGCCCTGGGCAGTTCCACGGTCAACAATGGCCGCATGTTCATCACGTTGAAACCGCTGCAAGAGCGCCGGGTTGGAATCGACGAGGTGATCGATCGGTTGCGCCGAAAATTGGCGGGCCTCGCGGGTATCACGCTTTATTTGCAATCCGTGCAGGACGTCCGCGTGGGAGGGCGGCTTGGAAAGGGACAGTTTCAATATGCCTTGCAGACCGCAGACCTCGGAGAGCTCAACCACTGGTCTTCGTTGTTGGTCCAGAAGCTCAAAACCATTTCGCAGCTCAAGGATGTCAGCAGCGATTTGCAAACCCAGGGGCTGCAATCGCAAGTGGTGATCAACCGCGACGCCGCCGCGCGGCTCGGAGTCACGCCGACGGACATCGATAACACGTTGTACGATGCCTTTGGCCAACGGCAGGTATCCACGATCTACAAACGCTACAACCAGCATCATGTGATCCTCGAAGCGGACCCGCGATTACAGTTGAGCCCGTCGTCGTTGGAGAAGATCTATGTGCGTTCCAACACCGGGCAGCAGGTTCCATTGGCAAGCGTCGCACGCTTTGAGCTTCAAAACACTTATCTGTCCGTCAATCACCAGGGGCAATTTCCCGCCACCACCCTCTCCTTCAATCTGGCTCCGGGCGTGGCGCTCGGTCAGGCCACCGAGTTGATCCGCAAGGCCTCCGAAGAACTCCGAATGCCCGCGCGAGTGCGAGGAAACTTCCAAGGCACGGCGCAAGTCTTCCAGTCTTCGCTGGCCACCACGCCTATCCTTTTTCTCGCGTCATTGGTCACCGTTTATATCGTCCTCGGAATGCTCTATGAGAGCCTCGTTCATCCGCTGACCATCCTCTCCACGCTCCCCTCCGCCGGCGTTGGCGCGCTCGTTGCGTTGATGATTTTCGGTTATGATCTTTCGCTAGTCTCCTTCATCGGAATCATCCTGCTGATGGGCATCGTGAAGAAGAACGCCATCCTGATGATCGACTTCGCCCTGGACGCGCAGCGCCAGGAACGGCGTTCCCCGGAAGACGCCATTACACAGGCGTGCATTATCCGCTTCCGGCCTATTATGATGACCACCATGGCCGCACTCCTGGGGGCGCTCCCGCTCGCCATCGGATTCGGGATCGGCAGTGAATTGCGCCGGCCACTAGGCATTGCGGTAGTCGGCGGGTTGTTGTTTTCGCAAGCCCTCACGCTCTTCACGACCCCGGTGATTTATCTCGCCGTGGAACGGCTGCGGCGATGGGTGAAGGGTTTTTAGACAGATATCCATGCCCCGTAAGCGTGGGCTCCACGCGGCACAAACCCAAACTTCTTAAGTTGACGCCCATGCGCTCTGTCGGGGCGGCGTTCATAAGCGCGCCTTTCGCCTTCGAGCTTCGAAACCTTGGTACCTATGGATTTTTCTTTGCCAACCACCACAAGCCGGGTGACACGAAACACCGCCCGGAAAGTGAATCAACAGATTCGGAAACAAATCGTCCACAACGTGGAGCGCTACTGCGGGGCCGACCAGGAAACGATTGCCCGCCGATTGGAGGAACTCGATCGCGAATGGGACATCGAACGCGCTCTGATGACAGGCGCTCCTTCGCTCGTGCTGCTGAGCCTTGCGCTGGGGACTTACGCTGACCGCCGCTGGTACTCGCTGGCCGGTATCGTCGCCGGTTTTCTGCTCCTGCATGCCGTTCAAGGGTGGTGTCCGCCCCTGCCGCTTCTGCGCCGACTCGGATTCAGGACCGAAACGGAGATCGAAGAAGAGCGGGATGCCCTCCGGCTCTTGCGCGGTGATTTCCATTCGACGAACGACCCACGCGAAGCCCTCGCCCAAGCCCGGTTGAGCGACGGACAAAGCATCGCGGGAACGTCGATGACGGATGTGAAATAAGGGAGCCCGTATAAAACGCGCAGGGGTGAAATCGGCGCGGCATCCCAAAGCTGCGGAGCACCTTGCTTATCCCGAACTCCGAAGCCTCCTCTGAAAACAACACACAATTGGGTGCAGGGTCTG
>JBAXSN010000120.1:0-10288 GCA_037130675.1 Verrucomicrobiota bacterium | reverse complement strand
GCCGTTGGCGCTGAGATAACAGCCGAAACTCTGTAACTTTCCCGTCCTGCGCCCGGCGATTTCGGACTGTTAAACTTTTTCTTGCATTAATTCCACCTGGGGTCATAATGCAACGGTTCGATTGTTTTTGTTTCGTAGTGCGGTAGATCTCCAGTTGAGAAATCTCGATGGTGATTTGAAACCCGGTTCCTCGGGAACGCCTCTGTAGCTGGGCATTCGTCATTAACTCAAATCATCATGAAATTGTACGTTGGAAATCTCTCATTTGACACCACTGAAAACGACCTTCAGGAATTGTTCGAACAGTTCGGTCGCGTTGTTGAAGTCGGTCTCGTCACCGACCGCGCCACGGCGCGCTCACGCGGTTTCGCCTTTGTGACCATGGGCGGAGCGGAAGAAGGCCAGGCAGCCATCAAGGCTCTCGAAGGCAAAGAATTTCAGGGCCGTAACCTGACCGTTAACGAAGCTCGTCCGAAAGAAGACCGTCCTCGCGGCGGTGGCGGCGGATACGGCGGCGGCGGACGCAGCGGTGGCGGCGGCGGTGGACGCAGCGGCGGCGGATACGGCGGCGGCGGCGGACGCAGCGGCGGCGGATCCCGCTGGTAGTCAGTTTTAAAAACGACTGTGGGGCGGAGCTTCCCTATTTTGGGGGGCTCCGCCCTTTCTTTCATTCTCAATCATTTCAAACCCCATCCGCAAAACTCATCTCAATTAGGATAGATTGCGGCAACCTAAACACCACACCCCTCCGATTCCATTCCACTACTTATGGCTGCCTCTGCAGAAACTGCTATTGAACTTGAAGGAAAAATTATCTCCGTGCTCGCCGGAACCATGTTCCGCGTCGAACTTGCCAATAAGCACCTCGTCCTGGCCCACATCTCCGGCCGGATGCGCAAGCGCTTTATTCGCCTCACCACCGGTGATCGCGTAAAGCTCGAAATGTCCCCCTACGATCTCGACAAAGCGAGAATCGTTTACCGCCTCGGATAGGGAGGAAGACGCGGAGAGGGGAGACGCGGGGACGCGGAGATTTTGCGTCGATCAGGTTGCACGCGTCTCATAGCGATTCCTTTCCTGCGCTTGTTGCAGAATGTTTTGGGGAATTTATCCATCCCTCTCATTCCGAAGCTCCAGCTTTGGAATGCAAATTTACGGAAGCTCCAGCTTCCGCCACCGCCCGCGCCACACAAGGCGATGCGGTAACCTGACCCAGAGGAAGCGGCTGGAAGCACGCTTCTACTAAAACACGTCGGGCCGCCGGGATTACTCCCGGCGGCCCGTGTTGTTTAATTAGTTACGAACCGACCGCTTACGCCTTGCTGGTGAGCAACTGCTCCAGCAATTCGTTGACGCGGTTAAGCATCTCTCGCGGATCTTCCATCAGGCCTGCGGCCATGCGGGCGTTGTCGAAAATCTGCTCGGCGACTTTTCCCGCAAGGGCGGCGTCGGCTTCGCGCATCTTCCCGAGTCGCACCATCATCGGGTGGTTCGGGTTAACCTCCAAATCCGGTTTCGCATCGAAGGAAGCGCCCCCTTCGCGGTTCATCGATTTCAAAATCCGGCGCATGCTGGAGGTCATGAAGCGATCGCTCTCAACCACCACTGCGGGGCTCCCGACCAAACGCTTCGAACTGCGGACTTCGTTGACGCGTTCGCCGAGCGTTTCCTTAATGAACGTTGCAAGCGCAGCGGCTTCATCGGCGTTCAGCCCGGTCGATTCCTGATCGAGCGAAAGATCGGCTTTCTCAGCGGCCCGAACGGGTTTGCCTTCGAATTCGCGCAAGTGGTCCATCACGAACTCGTCACGAGGATCGTAGAGGAAGAGGACCTCGTATTTCTTTTCCTTGAACACCTCAAAATACGGGCTCGCCTCGGCGGCCTCGCGATTGGCAGCGAGAATAAAGTAAATCTCCTTTTGCTCCTCAAGCATGCGCCCCACGTAATCAGTGAGCGAAGTCTGCTTGCCCTTCTCGGTGTAGCTCGACTCGAAGCGGAGCAGCTTGGCTAGGGCGGCGCGGTGTTCGAAATCAATCGCCACGCCTTCTTTAATGCAATGACCGTGCTCGGCAAAAAACTTGGCGTATTTTTCGGCATCGACCTTGGCTTCCTCATCGAGAAACTTGATGAACCGACCGGTCAGCACGCGGTTGAGCTTCTGCATCAGGGCGGAGTCCTGCATCGTCTCGCGGGAGATGTTCAACGGCAGATCTTCGCTATCGACGACTCCATGGAGGAACCGCAGCCACTCGGGGAAAAGCCCCTTCGCTTTGGACTCGATGAGCACCTTGCGGCAGTAGAGATTCACCTCGGATTCACTGCGGGTCATCCCAAGCTGCTCGATGCTCTTGGACGGCACAAACAATAGCGAGCGGATGGCAAGCGGGGCATCGGCATTGAAATGCAGACGGTAGATCGGCGCCTCGGAATCGTGCCCGATGTATTCGTAAAACTCGTTGTACTCCGCTTCGGTGATCTCGCTCTTGTTGCGGGTCCAGATCGCCTGCACGGTGTTGACGGCCTTGCCGTTTAGCTCGATCGGCGTCGGCACGAAATTCGAGTAGCGCTTGATGATCTGCTCGATACGGAATTCCTTGGCGAACTCGTCGTCCTTGAGGTGCAGGGTGATCTGGGTGCCGCGCGGGAGATCGACCGCGGGCTCGATTTCATAGCCGGTGATGCCGTCGGATTCCCAACGCCACCCTTCTTCCGCGGGCAAGTAAGAGCGGGTGCTGACCGTGACGCGATCGGCGACCATGAAGGCCGAGTAGAACCCGACGCCGAATTGCCCAATGAGGTTCGCGTCGCCCTTGCTGGCTTTAAGCTGCTCCAGGAACGCACGCGATCCGGAGTGGGCGATGGTCCCGAGGTTATCGATCAATTCGCCGTGAGTCATGCCGATGCCGGCATCCTTGAAGGTGATCGTCTTGGCGGCTTCATCGGTGGAAATCGAAATCCCGAGCGGAGCTTCCGGTTGGTAGATTTCCGAACCGGAAGTTTGCAGGAACTTCAGCTTCTCCGAGGCATCCGCGGCATTGGAAATCAGCTCGCGAACGAAGATCTCTTTGTCGGTGTAAAGGGAGTGGATGACGATATCGAGCAGTTGCGCGATTTCGGCCTGAAACTGGTGTTTCTCAATGGTGCTCATAAATGAAGGGGCGCAATTTACAGAGACGAGCGGAAAGGCTCAAGCGGAATGGAGCGGGATCACGAGCCTAAACTGATCATACGGCTGCTAAGCGTTCAGCTTTTTCATCTTCCCAATTGCCATCCGCTTTTAACGCGCGCCAGCCAAACGCCCTGCACTACATCCCGGTAATCACCAGACTCGGCTTGACGCTGGACTCGCGGGAAGAAACCACGGTCGCCGGACTGGTCACAGTGAGGTTCTTCAGCAGGAAGCAGACGGTGTTGTGGCCGGCGGCTTTCTGGGCGGCAACGTAGTCACTGATATCCGCCGAATAGGTCTTCGTGATTGTGCCGCTCACGATGACACTTCCGAGCCGCGTCCCGGCCGCCGGACGGTTATTCCAGGTGATGCCTGTTTCCGTCCAACTGGTCGACGGCACGGCATAGATGTCGGTTCCGACGCTCCCGATGGCGGTCAGTCGAGCCCCAAAAGAGATGCTTGCCTTCTTGATGCTCGGGAAACTGCTGAGGTTGAACTTGAGATAGGCCATGCGGTTTCGACCGGTCGAATTCGCGTTGACAACCACGCTGGTCCCCGTGCCGTAGTTGGTCGAGGCATAGGCTCCGTCGCGAACATAGCTATCGGCGGTAGCGGTGGCTCTGTTGGCGGGCTTGACGATGACGTAATTGATACGCGTCGCCTCCCAGCCTCCCAAACCTTGATCGATAGTCAGCTTGCCATCGCTCACTCTGATGGCCTTTGTCTGGTTCACGAATTGCCCCGTGCTCAGACTGGCTCCGTTCCAGTAGTTCACGCCTTCCACGTTGATCGTGTAGGTGGAAGGATAGCCGCCGTCGCCGATCCCCACGGTGACATTATAAATTCCATTTGGCACGGCGATCTCCCAGGCGCCCCCGGTGCGGAACTGGCAAAGGGTAGCCAGGCGCATGTCGCTGCTCCCGCCGCGATTGCGGGCGTTCTCAAGATGGCTGACGTTCCATCCATAGGTGCGGCCATTCCCTCGACTGCCGTACGGATTTCCAAGATCGGACAGGTAACCGCTCGGCGCGGTGACGCCGGCTGCCTGGAAATTAACGGCCGCCGAGAAAGTCGAGGCCGTTGGCGTGGGGGTCGGATTGCCCGTCGGGGCGGGCGTTGGCGTCGGCGTCGGGGTGCTGCCCACCGCGTTTTTGGCTCCGGAGACTGCGGTCACCCAGTCCGACGAAATCCCGCCTGCGGTGTTCCAGTCGAGGTTCTCGAAATAGAGCCAGACGTAGGTGTCGCAGCGCCGCAAGGCGTTCTCAAGCGTGGTGCGCAGAATGGTCGGATTCATCGCGACTCCGGCCACCCAGTAAGGGTAGGCCATGTTATAAACCCCGTAGGAAATCCCCACTTTCGAGGGCCAGAGCGGCCGCAGGGTGGATGGAATAAACGGGCAATTTGCCGAGTCGGAGGCGATGGTGTACTTGCGAAAGGTGTAAGAACCCTGGAAGTCGCTGGTCGTGCGGTAGCCATAGACTTCGCCGCCATCGACAAACTTGGCCTGGCTCCCCAAGCCCAAAACAAGCCCCACCGAGAAGGGTCCGCGCAGTTCGTCGTGGATCCAATCGGTCTGCTGGTAACGAACGCTGTCGGGCGTGCCCGAGAAGCTGGAATACGGACCGTGCGCAACCATGATCACAATCGAGGGATACTCGGCGACCATCGCCTGCATGATCTGCTGGCCCCGCAATTGAGCCTGCGCATAATACTGCGACATGGACTTTGAGGGATAACTGACGTTGTCCGGGTAGTTCCAGAGTTGCCGACGGTATTCTTCGTTGTCGAAAAAGATGCCCTCGATCCCCTTCTCTTTCAGGACCCTGGCCAATTGGCGGAAGTTTTCGATCGTCACCGACCAGTCGTCGAAGAAATCGGCAGGCCGATCGACGGTGATGAAGGCCAGGTTGTGCTTCATCCGGGTGAAGGTAAGGCCAACCAGGGGCGAAAAATCGTTTGAGATCTGGGTATAGCTCCGCGCCGTGCCGTTCATGAGATTCCATCCCGTATCGCTACTGATGACCATCCCGTCGAATACCGTGAGCGATTGGATTTGCGAGAAATGGTCGCGAATATATTGGGGCTGGGTCTTGGCGTTGGGCTGTTGGGCGTTGAGAAGGTAAGGGATCGCCTTCGCGTTGCAGACGAGAAGGACGAAGAATAAGGACTTTATCAAAAGGCCTCGGGCGGCATGGATTGGCTTCATCGGGGTGTATTTCTTATTTAGCATGTTCACTTAATGGGCTCACCGAACGCCCCGGCCGAACCCGCGGGTGGCGGGAGCCGTCTGGAATGTGGCGACACGGAAGATGAAGCACCTCTACAAGCAGCTTTTCTGCCAGCCCGGCAGTTTTTGCCGAGAAAACTGCTCACTTTTGAGACATGCATGGGAGTTATGGAAAGCATGGGAAATATGCGACTGATCCCATTCCTCCCATCATTCCCATCATTCCCATGCTTCCCATTCCTCCTAAGGCAATGTCCTACACCCCGTCGATGGCTTCGACCGATTGTCCGGAAAACCGGGGATTGTTAGGATCGCGCAAGTAAAAAATTACAAAGCCAAAATCGAGCAAACCGCGGAGCGTAGAAACGCCGATGACTAATCGATGGGAAATGCCGAGATCACCATAAGCCGAAGCTGCAACGCGTTGAGAGGCGCTGGTGCGCTCCATCCCATCAGACGCCTGGTCTTGGGGCTGGCATTGGCTTTCCCGCTCATCGGCTTCCCGGCTGGTTCATCCATGCAAAAGAAATCCGAAACGGAAAATCCGCAGGGCTACGATCTCAATGCAGGCCTTGAGGATACGCAAGATCCCTCGGCCTCTGAACCTGCCGACTTGGATGCGAGCGAATTGGTTGGCCCGACCGGCGATGTCGAAGCGCGGTCTGATCCCGCAACGACCTCACGCTGGAAAGTCTCCCCGCACTTCAACTTTCGGGCAGTCTTCGATGACAACATCTACGTTCAGCCGAAAAACCCCACCGCGGACACAATCTTCTATTTATCACCGGGAGTAACCCTCGGGCTTTTCAATTTTGAAGAGCGCCTCCTCAAGTTTCAGCAAAAGGACAGACCGGCGACCGAGTTGAGCCGGACCACGGGCAATTTCGTGCTGCTCGACTACACGCCCACCCTTGTCCGGTTCGCCCACCATTCCGCTGAGGACACGATCAACGAGAGCGCTCTCTTTGATTCACAGTGGGAATTTTCCAAGCTCACGATCGGGGCGCTCCTGTCCCATGTGAAAGACACCTCCGTCGATATCAACGTCGGGGCGCGGGTGAAGAAATGGGAGGACACTGCGGAACTTCGCGCCAGTTACGTGCTCAGCGAAAAGACCTCGCTCGATTCGACGCTGGATTATGTGACCGACCGGTACGTGAACTACCAGAACTCGAAGCAGTTCAGAGCCGAGAACTGGTTTCGCTACCAGGCCACGCCGCTCATCCAAACCGGGCTCGGCTTCATCATTGGACAGATCAACATCGAGCAAACGCAGCCGCAGAGCTTCCAGCAGCTTTTAGCCGATGTTTCTTATGACGCAACAGGGAAGCTAAGCCTTCACGCCAATGCCGGCATGGATTTCCGGCAATTCAATAACAGTGTCGGAAATCGGAACACTCCTGTCTTCGGGCTGGGCGCTTCCTATACTCCGTGTGAGGGGACGCTGATCAAACTGGATGCTTACCGGACGGTGAAGAGTTCGGGCGTGCTCGTGGGGGAGAACTACACGATGACAGGGATGAGCGCTTCGATTAGGCACGCGATATTTTCCAAGGCTTTCCTTTTTACCGAGGCCGGCTTCTACGTCTCAAGTTTCGACGCGACAACGACCACGCCGAGCCCGCCTCGAACGGATCACTATTATTACGTCAAGCCCGGCATCCTGTACAACGTCAGCGAGTGGTGCAATCTCGGGGTTTACTACCAATACCAGAGAAACAACTCAACCCAGCCATCGTCGGCCTTCACCGACAATCAGCTCACCTTCGAAGCGAGTTTCGTCTTTTAAACCGATCCTATGAAAACCTGGCCCATCTGTTCCCTCATCCTCCTGCTGATCCTGTGCAGCCTCAATGCGCAGCAATCGGTGCGCAACTACACCCTCCAGCCAAACGACCTGGTGGATATCAAGGTGTTTCAAGAAGACGACTTGGCGTCCATTCAACGAATCTCCCAGGACGGGATGATCACCTTCCCTTTGATTGGCCCCGTGCGGCTTGGAGGCAGAACCGTGCAGGAGGCCACGCAACTGCTCCGGGACCGGCTGGGGGCAAAATTCCTGGTGCACCCGCAAGTGACACTTACGGTGACGGAATACGCGAAGCGGATCTTTACGGTAATCGGCCAGGTGCAACGCCCGGGGACTTACCGCTTCCCGGACAACTCGACGCTCAATCTCGTTCAGGCCATCGGCATCGGCGGCGGCTATACGCGGATTGCCGATGCGGGCCGCATCACAATCAAACGCCAGATCAATGGGATGGACACGATCCTAAAGATCAACGGCAAAAACATGGCACGAGATAACAACACCCAAACCATCGACGTAATTCCCGGAGATCTGATCACCGTGGGAGAGCGGATATTCTAAATATGAAATTCACCGGAAACACTAATTCCGCGGCAAATTTGCTATCGGATCTTCGCCTGGTTTTCAAAGCGCTGCGTGAGCATCGGCGCCTTATCGTGCTTTGTGTGATATGCGCGGGGTTGCTCGGGGTTTTTCTGCTCCTGCGGAGTCCTGCAATCTACTCCGGGAGAGCGGTGATCGAAGTGGCACAGGAAGAGCCGAAAGTCGTCACAACACCGGCGGAGGCAAAACCCGCGGAGGAGGGCAAAATCAGCGACGTTCTCAAGACGGTTGAGCAACGGTTCACCAGCCCTGAACTCCTTCTGCGAGTGATTCAGAAAAACAACCTCCAGAACGATCCCACGTTCTGTCCCGGTGTTCCCAGGCCCGCCATGGACATCACCTTGGAACGCGCCTTTGCATCCAGTATTTCGGCGAAACTGCGGCCGGATACGCGGTTGATCGACGTGATGGTTGAAGACCGCAGTCCGGCCATGGCCCAGCGTTTGGCCAATTCGCTGGTTGAGGAGTTCATCGACCAGAGCCTTGAGATCCAGGCAAACGCCGCCAAGCGAGGGATGGATTTCTTTCAACGCGAATCCGCGCGCCTGAAACGGAAGTTGGCTCAATCCGAGGAAGCGCTGCAAGCCTACAAAGAACAGCATCATGCGGTGTCACTGCAGGAGACGCAGAATATTGTCGCCGACAAACTGCGGGAACTAAATCTGAAGGTGACCGCCGCAAAGGCTGACCGGCTCAAGCTGGAGGTGGACAACGCCCAAATCGCAATGCTCAAGAGCAGCGCGCCCGAGCAACTGCTCCAAATTCCGAGTGTGGCCAATCTGCCCGCGGTGGCGGAACTAAAGCAGAGTATTACAGAGAAGGAGGCGCAAAACGCCCTGCTCCAGCAGCGTTACAAGCCGGAGCACCCGAAATACATTGAGGCGAGAACTGAACTACAAGCACTACACGCAAGCCTGAATACGATGCTTCACAAGGCGGCGGACATGGTCGCCACTTCCTATGATGCGGCCACGAGGACCGAAGGAAAATTGCAGGACGCCTTGCACGAGCAGGAGCAAAAAGCGCTGGAACTCAACCGGATGGCGATCGAGCACGGCGCATTGGTCAGAGACGTGGAAACCGACCGCGCATTGTACGATTCGATCGCTCGGAGCATGAAGGAAAACGAAGTCAACAAGCAGGTCGTCCAGAACGGAATCCATTTCGTGTCGCACCCCTTGCTGGCGGATCAGCCTGACAAGCCCAAGAAAGGGCTGAGCCTGCTGCTAAGCCTGCTCGGAGGTTTGATGGTGGGCTGCGGGATCAGCCTCGTGAGGATGGCGACCGACCGTTCCTTGAAATCTGTCGGGCAGGCAGAAGAACAGCTTGGGATGACCGCTCTTGGCGCGATTCCCAGTTACAGGAGGACCCGCAAGGCTGCGGCGAACGGAGTTCTGCCAATCGCGGAAGACCCGGTGATCGCTGAATCGTTCCGCACCTTGCGCGCCGGGCTGTCGTTGCTGACCAAGGGAGCGGAATCGCATGTCTTTCTTTTTGCCAGCGCAACGCCGGGAGAGGGCAAGACATTTTGTGCCGTCAACTGCGCGGCGGCGTTTGCCCAACTCGGTTTAAAAACACTGTTGATCGACGCCGATCTGCGCCAGCCTTCGATCTCGGGTTGGTTTCCGAAAGACGCCAAGCCATTGCCCGGTTTGACGGATTACCTGATGGGCAGTTCCAAACCCGAAGAGGTGGTGCAGCAAACCGGATGCGCGAATCTGTCGGTCATCTGCGCCGGGACCCCCACCGACAGGCCAGCCGAACTGCTGGCTCAGCGGAGCCTGGGTGTGCTGCTTGAAAAATTAAATGTCAGCTTTGACCGGATCATCATCGACACCGCACCTGTCAACGCGGTGAGCGACGCCCTCTTGTTGCTGAAGTATGTGGAATCCGTTTGCCTGGTTGCGCTCGCCGGGAAAACCCCTGAAAACGCAGTCCTGAATGCGGCTCGAAAGCTCGAGGCCGGCGGCGTGCCCCCGGTCGGATTTATTCTCAATCGCGCGCCATCGGCGGAGGGCGGCTACCGCCACCCGTATCCAACCCGTCCCGAACCGGCGATCCGGCGCGCTCAAGCGGAGAGCCGCGGAAGCCAGACCGCCACGAAGTAAGGCAAGGGGTGAAAATCGGCGCGCCAGCCCAAAGCTGTGAAGGAACTTTTACTCGGTGTTGCGACCGAAGCGGTGGTGGAATTTCGTGGATCCTTTCCACGCCACCACCGCCTTTGGGGGCGCTTCAAAGCAACCATTAAATTTTCGAGTCAGTTCCGCCCCCGGCGGCGTGCCTTGCCGGATCATTCGTCGGGGAAACTATACACCTGAGCACCGCACGAATTTCCGGCTCCGTAGTAGAAGCGACATCCAGCCGCTTTCCCTGGGAACGAAGCGGCAGGGATGCCGCTTCTACTACCCGGCGAGACTCTCGCCGGCAAACCAAGTTTCAAGCTAGTTCCGCCCCCGGCGGCGTGCCTTGCCGGATCATT
>JBAXSN010000012.1:0-38246 GCA_037130675.1 Verrucomicrobiota bacterium | reverse complement strand
TGCCTTGCCGGATCATTCGTTGAGGAAACTCGGGCAGAGTGGCACAGGCGTCTCGCCTGTGGGGATGCGCTCCCGGACGCAGGCGAGACGCCGATAGTGTTCGGCATCGTTTTTGCTTAGGACCAAAGGTCCGTTCCATACCAGCCTGGGGCGGAGGCTTTGCGAAGCCCCAGGAACCCGAAAACAACGCGATCAGGGCTGAAAGCCCGCCCCATCTCCCCGGAATGGTTCGGGCTTTCAGCCCTAAACCATTGCGGCGCAAATTCCTGGGGCGATGCCCCAGGCTGGTATGGGGTCGCGCCGTTGGCGCTGAAAGCCGCATTTCATAAAAGGTAATTTTCATTCCGAAGCCTATTGGCTAGATACCGTCACTTTGCGATCCAAGTTTCAAGCTAGTCCCGCCCCCGCCGGCGTGCCTTGCCGGATCATTCGTCGGGGAAACTATACACCTGAGCACCGCACGAATTTCCGGCTCCGTAGTAGAAGCGGCTTCCAGCCGCTTTCCCTAGGAACGAAGCGGCAGGGATGCCGCTTCTACTACCCGGCGAGACTCTCGCCGGCATACCAAGTTTCAAGCTGGAGTTTAGGAACGAGACGCAAAAGGCTGCCCCCTTCAGCAAGAGGACAGCCTTTTGAATAGCGGCACAGGCTTCCAGCCTGTTTCCTGAACCCTGGGATTACAGAGGCAGCCACAGGCTGGGAAGCCTGTGCCACCTATTGATTTACTTCATGCAGTCGTCGAGCCAGCCCAGAAGCGCGCCGATGGTCTCTTCGGTCTCGTCGCCCATGTTGGAAATGCGGAATGTTTTGCCCTTGAGTTTGCCGTAGCCACCGTCGATCACGGCGTTGTATTTCTCCTTGAGCTTGGCATTCATGGCGGCCACGTCGATTTCCTTGTTGTTCTTGACGCACGTCAGCGATACGGACCGGTACCCTTCCGGCGCAAAGAACTCGAATCCGTTGCGAACAACCCAGGCATGCACCATCGCGTTGAGCTTCGCATGACGCGCATGGCGGGCCTCGACGCCTTCGCAGAAGATGTCTTCAAGTTTCGATTGCAAAGCGTAGATGTGCGAAATCACCGGCGTGCTCGGCGTCATGCTGTCGGCCTGATTTTTCCGGAACTCGATGAAGTCGAAGTAGTACCCCCGATCCTTGATGGTGGCCGCGCGGGCGAACGCGCGCTC
Organism: Verrucomicrobiota bacterium; assembly: GCA_037130675.1. Lineage (GTDB taxonomy): Bacteria > Verrucomicrobiota > Verrucomicrobiia > Chthoniobacterales > Chthoniobacteraceae > JBAXSN01. Next base: position 37,059 of record JBAXSN010000012.1, on the reverse strand, counting down.
GGAAACCGAGAAGAGCGCCATGCCGGGAGGCAGGGCGAGAGCTTTTTGGCTGCCGGTCAGGAGCACGTCGATGCCGAGTTCGTCCATGGGAATCGGCACTGCCGAGAACGATGAGACGCTATCAACGATAAGCAGCACGCCGGGATATTTTTGAACCACCGCGCAGAGTTCCTTGAGCGGACTCATGACGCCCGTCGAGGTTTCGTTATGAATTAGCGTCACCGTGTCGAATTCGCCGGTCGCCAGCTTGGCATCGAGCGCTTCGGGCAGGATTGGTTGGCCCCATTCGGCCTGGAGGCCTTCCGCCTGCTTGCCGCAACGCAGCGAGACGTCCAGCCACTTGTCGGAAAACGCGCCGCACATACAGTTGAGCACTTTTTTTGCGACGAGGTTGCGGATCGACCCTTCCATCACTCCCCACGCCGAGGAGGTCGAGATGAACACCGGTTGTTGCGTGCCGAAAAGCGTCTGCAGCTTGGGATGAATCTCCGCGTTGAGCTTCTTGAAGTCGTTGCTACGGTGCCCGATCATCGGTTTGCAGAATGCGGCAAAGGTTTTAGCCGAGACTTCGACGGGGCCGGGAATGAAAAGCTTGGTATGTGGCATGTTGGTTAAGAGGTGTTTGACTGGAGTCCGTCTAATAAGGCGGATCGATATCTCAAAGTAAATCGTATTTCGGCGGATTCGGGAAATCCTAATTATTCCACCGAAATTGGCCAAGATCGCCCCAAGTCGTGCGAGCCGATACACGGCAAACGCCATATTGAGGAATTCCGAATTTCGTGACTTTCCGGTGCTGCACCTCCTTCTTCGCTGATGGAGATCTGAGCTTATTGTTCGAAATCGTCTGCCAATCCATCCAGCAATCGCCGTTCGCGTTTGGTGGGCCGTCCGGCCCCTCTTGGGCGCATGCCGATGGGCCGGAAATCGAAGGCGCGTTGCTTCTCGAATTCCTCCGGTGGCGTAAGGTCCTCGGCGAACTGGGGAACCAGCTTTGCGCCAACCCTCGAGCGTGGAGCGTCGAGCACCCGCAGCGTCCTTGTCACGATTCCCATGCGCGCCGTGACGAGTTCGCCCGGTTTCGCTTCGTGGGCCGGTTTGGTTGCGGCCCCGTTCACCTTCACATGCCCGCCTTTGATCGCCTCGACAGCGAGGCTGCGAGTTTTGTACAGGCGCACGGCCCAAAGCCATTGATCAAGTCGCATTTGATTTTCGATTTACCAATCGCCGCACCCGGATGGCGTCCCGCAGCATTGCGAGGCTGTCGCTTACAATCCGCACCTTTGAATCCGGGGAGTTGATCCACTGGACGGGCAGTTCCGCCACGCGGAAACCAAGCCGATCCGCCAAAAGCAGGGTTTCGACATCGAAGGCGAAGCCATCGATCTGCTGGCGCGAAAAGATGGCCTGCGCGGCGGGGCGGCGGAACGCCTTGAATCCGCACTGGGTATCGCGAATACGAATCCCGGCCACCCGGCGGATGATCCAGTTGAACGCCTCGCCCATTCGCTGGCGCAACCATTTCTGGCGCTTGATGATCCGGCTTTGAGCGTGTTTTCGGCTCCCGACGAGCACGTCCACCTCGGGGTGAGCGGTTTGGTACTCGAAAAACACCGGCACTTCCTCCAAGGGCACGCTCAGGTCCGCATCCATGAAAAGAATCAATTCGCCCCGGGCCGCGAGCATGCCCTGGCGGACCGCGAATCCCTTGCCCCGATGCACTCCGGGGGCGATCACGCGAAAATTGGCTTGGCGAGTTGTCGCTTGCTTGGCTAAGTCCAACGTCCGGTCTTCGCTTTTTTCCACAATAACCAGAACTTCCCAAGTGATCTTCAAATCATTGCAAAACGCACCAAGCCGCTGGAGAGTTCCGGGCAGTCGCCTCTCCTCGTTGAACGCGGGGATGACGATGGTGAGGTCGGGTGCGGACATTATGAGAGAAGTTCCAGTGAGGTCGGCAGTTTGAATCGAATAGTTTTTATGGAAAAAACCGAGAAGACCGGGAGCGAGTCCCCGAAGCAAGCGCAGAATTTGCCAGCCGGCGAGGGATCGGCCCTTGGCGACCTGGCCAAAACGCCCGGACTTTGCTGCGATTTGAAGGCGCTGCTCTGGGGAGTGCTGGCATTGGCTTTAGTGCTCCGTCTGGCATGGCTCGGCATCAAGCCTCCTCATTTTGACGAGGGCGTCAATGGCTGGTTCGTGGACCAGATGACCAAGAGCGGTTATTATCACTACGATCCGGGCAACTATCACGGCCCTTTTCATTTTTATGTGTTGTTCCTGGCTCAGACGCTCTTTGGCCGCAGCGCGACCGTCCTGAGAATCCCGCTGGTGCTGGTGAATGTGGCCACGATCTGGTTCGTGCTCCAGTTCCGCCGGTTCATTTCGTGGCGGGCTTGCGTCCTGGCGGCACTGGCGTTCGCAGTTTCCCCCGGCATGCTCTTCTACTCGCGCTATTCCATTCACGAGGCGTGGCTGCTGTTCGCGATGATTCTCGCTGTTTGGGGCGCGGCCGAGATGTGGACGCGCGGGACGGCTCGCGGCCTGTGGTGTGTCGCGATGGGCATCACCCTGATGGTGCTTACTAAGGAAACTTACATTATTCACCTGGTGGCGTTCGGGCTGGCGGGAGCGACTCTGGCTGCACTTGAACGCTTTTCGCCTTCCGCAGTTCCAGCTTCCGAGACCGACCCCGGCCTGCCGGACCGCCCCGTCCCCCGGCAATGGGGCGCGAGAACGCTCACCAGCGCAGTGCTGCTCGGCATTCTGCTCGTGCTCTTTTTCTACTCCGGCGGGTTCCTCGATCCGGAATCGCTCAAAGGGCTGGTGCAAACTTTTGAGGCGTGGTTCAAGACCGGCGTGCAAGGCCACGGCCACGAAAAGCCCTTTTATTACTGGGGCAAATTAATCGGCATCTATGAATGGCCCGCGCTCATCGGGCTGATTTACAGCGTGCGGGCGCTCTTCCCCGGCATGAACCGGCTGACGCGCTTCATCGCCATCTACGGCTGCGGCGCGCTGGTCGCCTACAGCCTCGTCCCGTACAAGACGCCGTGGTGCATCATCTCATTGATCTGGCCGTTCCTGTTCCTGTTCGGTGAAGCGATGGACGAGCTTTCGAAACTGCTGGACCGGGTCAATTTCAAGAAGCCCAAACTCCTCAGCGGATCGCTCGCGGCGCTGGTTCTCGCCGCATCGCTCGCTTGGTCTGCCCGGCTGAACTACTTCCATCCCACGGACCCCCACGAGCCGTACGTTTATGTCCAGACGATGAACGATTTTTTCAAACTGTCGCGACCGCTGAACCAACTCGTCGCCAAAGATCCCACGGCTTATCATATGACCGCCAATATCCTGCTTTCGAGCTACCATCCCCTCCCGTGGGTGCTGGGCGATTTCACGTCGGTGGGCTACTACGAGAAGGAAGGTGCGCAGCCGCCCACCATGGACGCCGGATTCCTGATCGCGGAAGAGGACCGTGTCGCCAAAGTGGAGGCGCAGCTCCAGCAACGCTATTTTGTGGAGTCGTTTCAGCTTCGCGACGCCATGCCGGCAGGGAAGCTCTATCTCAATTACGAACGCTTCGCCTCGGTGTTCCCTGGCCGGACGCCGGAATTTGATCCGCTCGCGCGACCGGCTAAAAAGGCGAATGCCGAACCTGCACCGCCAAGCGTCGAGGAAGCCGCTCCGATTGACCCAAGCGACGTTCCCGAAGCGAGCGTCGCGCAACCGGTCTCCGTTGCTCCATGAAGGTTGCTATTTCCTTTCTGGTCGCCGTCTGCGTGGCGGTGATCGCTGCATTGATCGCCGGAGCGCTCGCTCACGGGTTGGCTCCTGTCACGGCCTGGGCTTCCCTGCTGATCGGGGGTGTGGCGGGAACCGGGGCATGGTGCTCCATGACCGGCGAGGTGCGTAGCATGCGGGCGCTCCGGGCGCTCGTTCCCAATCTCTTGATTGGAAACGCACTTGTCTGCGAATCTCCGATTCGAAAAACGCCCGAGGGCAATTCAGGCTTCCCGGTGTCCACGGCAAATGATCCGGCAAACTATGCAACCGAGAGAGGGACCGCCTCGGGACAGTTCCCCACGGAGCCAATGCCCCCCGTCAGAGGATGGGTCCAATGGAGCGTGGTCGCGATCTTCACCCTGTTTGCGCTGCGGGCGTTTTGCTGGCTCGTCTATTTCAAGGAGGGCGACGTCGCGTTCCTTTCTCCGAATAACCTCGGCGATCTCTCCCTGCACCTCACCTACACCCGTTATCTGGCGAATGGCGCCCGAATTTGGCCGGAGAATCCGATCTATTCCGGCACCGCGCTGCATTACCCCTTCGGCGTCGATCTTTTGAACAGCTTGCTCACGCTGGCCGGGCTCGATCTCTATCGGGGACTCGTCTGGGTGGGGCTCCTGGGAGCTGCCGCGACCGGCGTGATGCTCTGGCGATGGGGCGGCGCATTCGCTCTCGCTGGGTTTCTTTTCAATGGGGGCATCGCGGGGTTCGGGATTTTCACGGTGAGGCATCTGGCCGATTTTCAAGATCCGCTGGCGTGGAAAAGCATACCGCTGGCGCTGTTCATCACACAGCGCGGCCTGCTCTATGCGATTCCCGCCGGGTTGGCCCTCCTCTGGAGTTGGCAAACGAGGTTGCTGCGGCATCGGCGCGGACTGCCGTTTTGGGTGGAAGTGCTTCTCTACGCCACCATGCCGATCTTTCACCTCCACACCTTCATCTTTCTCTCTGCCATGCTCGCCTGGTGGCTGGTCGTGCCGTGCCGGGTTCCCGTCCGGTTGGACACGGGCGCGGGCCTGCGCCGTCGCGAAGTGCTCAAGCTCATCGGGTGCGCCTTTCTTCCCGCTTCCGCGTTGGTATTCCTGCTTACGGGTGGCTTCCAGAGCGGGCAGGCGATCCACCTCAAACCCGGATGGATGCAGGGCGACGAACCGCTGCGGTTCTGGTTTGAGAACTTCGGGTTTCTCCCGCTCGCAGTTGCCGGCGTTATTTACTGGATCTCGTGTGCGAAAAAGAATCCGGCGCTCGCCGAGGAAGCCGCCGTGCAAAGCGCGGTGGTCTGGCCGGCGCTCCTCATGTTCATTCTCGCCTGTTTCGTGATGTTCGCGCCTTGGGAATGGGACAATACCAAGCTCATGATCTGGAGCTATCTGGCGGTGCTTCCCGCCATTTGGGCGATGCTCCGGAACCTGCATGTTTTGCTTCGGGCCGCCGCATGCACCGCGCTCTTTTTCTCCGGCTTTATCTCGCTCCTGGGCGGGATTGACGGGACTCACCGGGGCTTCACGCTGGCCCACCGGGAGGAACTCGACGCGCTCTCCGTTGCGTTGAAGAGCCTGTCCAGTCAAGATAAGTCGCCTGCCCCCCTTTCGACGTTTGCGTGCGTGCCGACTTATAACCATCCGCTGCTGCTCCTGGGCTGTAAGGTTGTGGCGGGCTACGATGGGCATCTCATGAGTCATGGGATCGATTACAGGGAACGATTTGCCACGCTCGATCAACTGATGCGCGGTGCGCCAGGATGGGCGGCGCGCGCCGCCAGCCTGGGGGTGGACTATCTCTACTGGGGCGAGCGCGAACAGTCAAAGTATCCCGAATCCCTGGCGCCCTGGACCGCCACTGCCCCGGTGGTCGCTCAAGGGACCTGGGGGACGATTTACGATTTGCGGAAGCGGCGAAACCGGGGAACACAATCCCGCCGCGATGCAAGCCAAAGCTCACAATAATTCCAAATCGAGGTTCAACGGTTGACACACCGTTTTGAGCGGGGATAGTCGGCAGTGCGAATCGTTGAACGCCCCCGAAAAGCCACCGTGCCTCGGGTGCGAGGAATACCCGAAACGAAGTCGCATCGCTTCAATACAAAAATTCCAAATGGCTGAACTTACCCACACCAAAAACAATCTTTCCTCCGACGTCGAAATCAAAGGCTCGATCAAGTTCCAGGATGACTTGACCATCGACGGCAAAGTGGAAGGCGAAATCACTTCACCCGGCATCCTGACCGTCGGCGTCCGCGCCGAGATCCATGGCGACATCAAAACCAAATCCGCCATCATTCACGGCAAGGTCAATGCGAACATCACCGTCGATGATCGTTGTGAGCTTAAAGGCGGCTCGCAGCTCATTGGCGATCTGAAGGCAGCCCGGCTTGTGATCGAAGAAGGCGCCACCTTCGTCGGCAAGTCGGAGGTAACTCCCAACAAAGTGGCTCTCAAACCGGAAATCGTTCGCGCTCCGGAACTGCCGAAGCAGGCTGTCGCCGGCCGGTAATCCCGGTCCTTAACAAAGACTGCGGTGCCCCCATTTCCCCTTTGCCGAAGGGCTGAAGGCGCGGTTTATACCAGCTTGGGGCAACGCCCCAGGTTTTCGATTCAGAAACGTCCAGGGCTGAAGGCCCGGCCCATTCCGCAGCGCCGCGAAAGGATGGCGCGGGCCTTCGGCCCTCCCCATTGCTGGTTATCCTGGGGCTTCGCTTCGCTCCATATAAGGCTGGTATGGGGTCGCACCTTCAGCGCTGAAGAGCCGCACCGAAAATTGTGGGTGATGGAAAGGGTCCTCCACGGCTTCGGGATGATGCGTCGATTCCTCCCTGCATGAAGGGCAAAGACTCACCCGTACCGGAGCGCTTCGATGGGATCGAGCCGGGAGGCTTTCCAGGCGGGATAGAGGCCGGAGAACACCCCGATTGCAACGGCGAAACTGAATGAAATGAGAACGGCTGAGAGCCGAACAACCGGCGCATTTTCGGCGGGGGAAAGGAGCACGAGCAGGCGGATGGCACCCACTGCTGCGACCAGGCCCAGCAAGCCGCCGATAACGCCAATGACGCCGCTCTCGACCACGATCTGAACAAAAATATCTCGTTGCCGGGCGCCGATGGCCCTGCGCACGCCGATTTCTCGAATGCGCTCGGTGATGCTCGCAAGCATGATGTTCGTGATCCCGATGCCGCCCACAAGCAAACTGATCCCCGCAATGAAGCTGCCGCTCAACCGGGTCGCGCGGACGCCGCTTTCAATACTGTCGAACCACTCCTCGCGAGTGTCGAAGCTGAAGTCGTCAATGCCCCGATGGGTGCGATCCAAAACGGTGCGCACCTGGTTGAGCGATTCTTCGAAAAGGGAAAGATTGGCGATTCGGATCGAGATCCGATCGAGTTTGATGTTTGGGCTGCTGTCGAGGTTGGCGGCGGTCCTGAAATCGTAAAACATGGTGGTGATGGGAACCACCACGGCGTGGTTCTTGCCCCAGTAGGGATCCCCGCCTTGTTTTTTGGCTTTCGCTTTGCCGGCGCGGCGCTCCCTGCGCTCGAATTCGGCAGCCGCGACGCCGGCCTGGCGCTTGCGTTTGGCGGATTCGCTTTCAAAAAACGGGAACGTTCCGATGACCCGATACGGCTTGCCATTAATTTGGATCAGTTCACCGACAGGATTGTGGTTTGGGGCTTCAGGCCAGAGATCATTGATGATCGCGGAACCGATAACCACCACGCGGTTGTAGTTGTCGAGATCGAGTTGGCTGAGCGTTCGGCCTTCGGCGATTTCGTATTTTCCCATCTCAAGAAACTCGGGACAACACCCTTCCACCGAAGCCCGCGAAGTGTGGCTGGAATGGGTGATGGCGGCCGGGGTGATGTATTCGGGTGAAACCAGATCGATCAACGGGGCTCCCTTGCGGATCGCATCGACGTCTGCCAGGGTGCGCCCCGGCGAGAGAAAGGCGGTGTCTTGCTTCTCGTTGGACGGGTCCTTGGTGTCGATTTGAATCCGCTCCACGCCTCCCGTGGCGGCGAGCATCTCGCGCATGCCCTGCGCAATGCCCTCCGTGAGCGCAAACATGGCCATTAAACTGGCCACGCCCAAGATAACGCCAAGCATTGTCAGAAAACTGCGGAACTTGTGCGCCCCGATTTCCTTGATGCCTATGAGTAATCCAAACCAGAAATTCATGGGTCTTAAATGGCTGACTGAGCCGGCGCAAGCGGCGTGGTGCTTGAAACGGCCGCCTCGACATTGGTCCGAATCCGGCCATCGCGCATTTCGATCCGGCGCGGCAACCGCGCCGCGATTCCGTTGTCGTGGGTCACGATCACAATCGTTCGCCCGCTCTCCGAGAGTTCCCGAAATAGCGTGAGGATGGATTCGCCCGTGTGGGAATCGAGGTTGCCGGTCGGTTCATCGGCGAAAACGATCTTGGGATCGTTCACGAGCGCGCGTGCGATCGCCACCCGCTGGCATTGGCCGCCGCTAAGCTGGAGCGGGGTGTTGTGAATCCGCTCGATGAGCCCGACGCGTTCAATGGCTGCCATGGCGCGCTCGGTCCTAATGCGGGAGGAGACTCCCGCATAAACCATGGGGAGTTCCACATTTTTCAGAACATTGAACTTCGGCAATAGATTGAACGATTGGAAGATGAATCCGATTTTGGCATTTCTCATGGCCGCCAATTCGTCGTTGGTGGCTTTGGAAACATCCACTCCGTCAATGACCAGGCGCCCGCTCGTGGGCGTGTCCAGACAACCGAGCAGATGCATCAGCGTCGATTTCCCGGAGCCGCTGGGACCGATGATGGCGAGGAATTCTCCGCGTTCAATGGTTAATGACACCCGGTCCAGCGCCATGATTTTCTGGTCGCCAACCTGGTACTGTTTGGTGATGTCGGTCAGTTCAACTAAGGCCATTTTGCGGAGGGATGCGGGTCAAACGAGTGGTGCCGAGAGCCTAAAGCGTTTTTTCCAGAACACGCGGCTCCACCGTGAGAATGCGGTCGCCGAGTTGCACGCCGCTTTTGATTTCAGCGTAATCGAGACTCGCGTCCCCGACCGTCACTCCCTTCGGTTCGGGCTTGTCGTCGTTGAGAACATAAACGACCCGGTTGTCGTCCTTGCCTTTGAAAATCGCGGAGACCGGAACCGCCAGGGCTCCCTCGACGTGGATCACGGGAATCGTTAAGCTTACCGTCATTCCTGGACGCATCCGGGGGCTGGGCTTCAAAACCAACGCCTCCACGATAAATCCCTTCACGCCATTTTTGACCGTGGCCACCGGGGCAATAAATGAAACGCTGCCTTCGAGCACTTCTTCCTTGATGGATTCCACAGTCAAGGTCACCGGCTGTTTGACATGCAGGCGGGCCACATCGACCTGGTTGATGTGCGTGGTGACCAGCAGCTTCGAAAGATCGGCGATGGTCATCAGCGTTGTCCCGGCATTCACGCTGGCCGCGGGAACGATGACCTGCCCAAGGATCACTGGCACCTGGAGGACCGTTCCGGCCGAGGGCGCAACGATCTTGGCCTTGCTGATTCGATCCACAACGGATTGGAGGCGCCGTTGCGATTTCACCAGGTCGTTTCTGGCAATCGCCAGGTCGCTCTCCAAATTGTCGAAAGCCTCCTTGGTAATCAGTTTGTCCCCGTAGAGTTTTTTCGAGCGCTGAAAATTCCGCAAAGCCCGCTCGACAGCCAATTTCTGCCCTTCGATATCGGTTTGCGCGCTGGCTTTCTCGTTTTGCAGGTCGGTGTCGTCGATCTCGCAGAGCAGTTCCCCCGCCTTCACGACTTGTCCGGGCTCCACCAGGAGCGATTTGATCTTGCCGCCGACTTCCGATTTCACATCGAGCTGAAATTCAGGCGCCACATCCCCGGCGACGTCCACGGAGTAATCGATGAGCCGGCGTTCGACCTCGGCGATGTATTTGGCCGGGATGGGGTTCGCGCTCGGGGTCATCAAGTGGGCGCTGAGTTTCGCTGCGGTTGCCCGGAGCGGCGTAAACCAGATGGCGCCTGCAACGGCGGCAAGGATCAGAATGGTCGCAAAAAGTTTGTTCATGAACGCGTGAGTCTTCGAGTAACACCCGAATTACGCAAAAGTTACAAACAAACTCAATCCAAAGGGATTCCCCGCACGGCGCCATCCGGGCGGCGCACAGGTCCTGCCGGGCCGCGATAGGTCGGGAGCAAATGCAGTGCGGCCAAGGTATCCATATCCAGGCGACCCGTAAGCGGAAGTTTCCTGGAAGATTGATAACGGAGTAGGGCTTCCTCTAAAGCCGGCCCGGGGACCCCGGTCACTGGATCGTCGAATAAGCCACGCTGGGCGAGGCTCGCCTGTGCGCGGCGCGTGGTGTCACGCTGCACCTCAGCCGGAGCGCTGCCGAAGGGGGTCCGGGCAAATAGTCCGGCGTAAGCGGGATCGCTCACAGCGGAAGGCGGCTCGACCGACCGGCTCGGAACCGCAGGCGCGGCCCCCCGATCTGAGCGGAGGAATTCGCGGTCGCTTTTCGGAGCAGTAGAATCCGCCGGGCCACGGGCCACCGGTGGATTGGGTGCAACCGCCGGAGCCGGAGCCGCCGGTTTCGGTTCCGGCGCACCCTCCGAAGGGGTGATCGGGGCTGAGCCTTGCGGCCTGACGGTTTCCGGCGAGGGGGCCTCGTTGGATTTGGCCAGCGAAGAAACTGTCTCGGCCGTCAATTCTCCGGTTGCCTCCAAGCCATTGTGGACCTGGTAGCGCCGAAGGGCGCCTTTGGTGTCGGCATTCATTTCACCGGTCACGGGGCCGGTGTAGAATCCGAGGGTTTTGAGGGACTCCTGAGCGGAACGCAACGACTCGTCGGCCTTCGCTCCACTCCAGGAGAGCACGGCGAAGAGGGGGAGTAACAGGAATTTTCTAGTTCGCATCCTGTTTTGACCGCCCCTGCCGGGCGTCGTTCATTCATTGTTTTGCCAGGATCGAGGTCGGATGCTTGGGCTGGGATTGAATCCACGTCTCCACTCCGTCCGCGATCCCTTCGGCAAGCCGGTTGGCGTACTCGTCGCCGCTAAGCAACTGCGACTCCATTCGGTTGGTGATAAACCCGCCTTCGATCAGAATCGCAGGAACCCGGGTGTTTCGAGTGACATAGAGATTACGCGGACGAATCCCCCGGTTGCGCGCGCCGGTCTTGTTGACAACCGCCAATTGGACATCGGCCGCCAGGTTTTCGCCGGAGTCGAGTTGTTCGGGACGACTAAAGAGACCCACCCACGTCCAATTCGATGGCGGCGGGGTCTTGGTATCGGCGTAGAAGGTCTCAATCCCATTGATAGACCCTGAGCTGCCTTGATTGAAATGAACGCTGATAAACAACGCCGGGCCACTGAGCGCATTGGCGACGGCCACTCGCTCCGAGAGCGCAACATAGTGGTCGTTGGTGCGGGTCAGCACCGTCCGGTAGCCGCGCTCATTGAGAACGCGCTCAACGCGAAAAGCGATGTCGAGCGTCAGGGTTTTTTCCAGCACCCCGCGCCACTTCGCGCCTTCGTCATTCCCCCCGTGGCCGGCGTCTATTACGATGGTTGGCGGACCGGAGGAAAAGGGAGAGGGCATCGTTGCCTCGTCGGGGGCGATAACGAGCGCAAAACAACCGGCGAGAACGATCAGACCAACACAGGCAACATACGCTCGCATCGGCGCTAATTTGGCACGCCTCCGGCGGGTTGCCAACCCCCGCAGTTCCTCAAGGAACGATTTCAACCAGTAGGGCATGCGAATTGTTCAGCGGTTCTTTAAGCGGATTCGGCTCAAATCATCTCCTTACACTCATCGGCAAAGATTTTCGTAAGTTGGTTTTTCTGCCAAAGCCCCGATTCCAAGTGTCTTTCAGTGGCGTAGCCGGAGAGATCGGATGCTGCCCCCGAGGCGACGACCCGGCAGCTCTGGCGGCCCATCGATTCCAAAACAGGGCGTGGCGACTCCGGCTGTTTGAAAGTGATTACCACCGGATGGTGGGTGCGGATCTAAAATGCTAGTTTGATACGATTCAGCATGGAAAGCTCATGGAATCCGGAGGGCGGATTTAGAGGGAGCAGATTCGAGAGAGCGGATTTATCCATGGGCCTGAAAGAGTACCAGCAGAAAAGAGATTTCTCCAAAACCACCGAGCCACCTCCGCAGGGTCCGAAGAAGGACTGGAGCGCGGCCAAGACAGCCCTTTTTGTGATCCAGAAGCATGCGGCCTCCCGCCTCCACTACGACTTTCGCCTCGAAATGGAGGGGGGCCTGAAGTCGTGGGCGGTCCCGAAAGGCATTCCCTTTGAAAAGGGCGACAAACGGCTCGCCATTCAGGTCGAAGATCATCCTCTCGATTACGCTCACTTCGAAGGGATCATCCCAAAAGGCGAATATGGGGGCGGCACGGTGATGGTGTGGGACACGGGCGAGTACAGTGTTGGGGGTGACAGCCCTCTGCAGGCTCTTAAGGAAGGGAAGCTGCATTTGCTGCTTCGCGGCAAAAAACTGAAGGGCGAGTGGACTCTTGTGCGGACCCATTACAGCCACGAGGCTGACTCCAAGGAAACGTGGCTCCTGATGAAGACCGGCGATTCCATGCGTGCGCTCAGCAAACGGCGCGATGACGAATCCGCCCTGTCCGGTCGCACGATGAAAGAGATTTCAGCGGCCCAGGATGCTACGTGGAATTCCAACCGGGAACCCGAGAATGGGGGCTCGGATTTGAAAACGCGAATTGCCCGTATCGCAGTCTCGAAAACAACTCGTGCGCCCGCAGAGTTTGTTCAGCCGATGAAACCCAAGCTGGTAAAAGCCGTGCCCGCTCAGGGAGAATGGGCGTTCGAAGTGAAGTTTGACGGCTACCGCGTGATTGCTGTGAAGAACGGCAGAAAGGTTTCGCTTTACTCTCGAAATGTGAAGCCGCTGCGGGTCCCGGAAATTTCGGAAGCGATCGAGGCGCTGCCCTGTCGCAGTGCCGTTCTCGATGGGGAGATCGTTGCGTTGGACGAAAACGGCCGCCCCTCTTTTCAACTCCTTCAAGCGCGTGAAATGGGCGATCCGGTCGGCGGCGAGGCGGCGCTGATTTGCTGCTATCTGTTCGATCTCATTCACGTTGACGGAAAGGACCTCCGCGACTTGCCCCTGACCGAGAGGCGGGAACAGCTCGCTGCCCTTCTAAATGGCGTGGGCGACCCTCTTCGCTACTCAACCAACTTGCCGGGCGATGCTGCTATGGTCTTGGAAAAAGTCAAAGCCGCCGGGCTGGAAGGAATGGTGGCCAAACGCATGGATTCGCGGTACGAACCGGGATTGCGCACCGGCGCGTGGTTGAAATTGAAGTGTTTGAACGAACAGGAGTTCGTCATTGGCGGTTACACAGAGCCTCAAGGCTCCCGAAGTCATTTCGGATCGGTGCTCGTGGGGTATTTCGAAAACCAAAAATTGCGGTTCGCCGGGAAGGTCGGGACGGGATTTAACGAACGATTATTGGAATCGCTCTTTCGCCGTTTTCAGGGACTGCGGATTTCTGGATGTCCATTTACCGATCTCCCCTCGAAATCCGCGGGACGCTGGAACCAAGGGATCACCCCGGCCCAGATGAAACGCTGCACCTGGTTGCGACCGGAGGTGGTCTGCCAGGTGAAGTTTTCGGAATGGACGCGCGACGGAAAACTACGCCAGCCTGTGTTTTTGGGAATCCGGGAGGACCGCTCTGCCCGGGAGGTCGTCAGGGAGATGTAGCCGCCAAGAGATGGGAGATATGGGAAGCATGGGAGTCATGGGAGTCATGGGAGTCATGGATTAATCCCATAATTCCCATACCTCCCATAATTCCCATTCCCCGCCGCCTCCGCAAAATCTCACCCCGCTCTTGCCATTGCGCCTCAGTGAATCAATGATGCCCGCGTGCGGCATTCCCCGATTCTTTTCCTACTGCTGGTTCTGGTTTTCGTGAGCGGTTGCGCCCGTTCTCTGCCCCCTTACGAGAAGCCGATCGCCCGGACCCAGCATCAATTTGTCCGGACCACCGCCTACACGCATTCGGAGCGCGATCACCGGTGCTACGGGAACCGGTCGGCCCTGGGGACGCCGTTGCGCTATGACACCATTCATAGCGCGGCTGCCGATTGGGCGCGTTGGCCGGCCGGGACGTTATTTCGCATCCAGGAAACCGGGGAGGTGTGCCAGGTTGACGACTACGGATGGGCGCTGGCAGGGACCAATACGATTGACCTCTACAAGCCGGGATTTTGCGAGATGAGAGCTTGGGGCGTCAAGAGAGTCCACATCCAGATTTTGGACTGGGGCAATCCTTGGGAAAGCTATCGCCGGCTCAAGCCAGTCCGCAACTATCGCCACATCAAGCGGATGATGTGGGAAATCAAGAAGTTCTATTGAGCCTGAACCCGAGTTACACAGGCACCACTTCCCATTTCGGCGCTTTGCCTCGCACGAGTTCCAGCCAGGCATAGGAGGCAGACACCCCTTTGTTGGGTTTGCCGACTGTTCCGGGATTGAAGAAGCGCGCTTCGCCGACCCGTTCGTTTCGTGGGACGTGGGTGTGTCCATGAAAAACAAGGTCTATGCCTGGGGGCGCTTCACGCGGAGGGATGTGAATGAGCCGGATCAGAAAGCCTTCGCGTTCCAGATCGACGATCCAGGGCCAGCTTTCACACGAATCACAATTTCCCCGCACGACATGAAGCGGACGCCCCAGGAATTCCAAGGGGAGAAGGTGATTCTGGTCGGTTACGTCACCCAGATGCCAGATCTCGTCCGCCTCCGCAAGCAATGGCGGAAGATGAGCCGGGAGCCGGTTGTGCGTGTCCGAAATGACCGCGATTCGCATGCCCAATGATCATGGAACAAGGAAAGGGATGCAAGTGCCATCAATCAGCGCGTAAATTTCTCGCTCCAATCGACCCTGGCGGTTGTCACCATCAGGATGGCCAGGGTGATGATCGCTCCAAGCGTGATGGTGAGTCCGGTTAAGCCGTCGAAAAAGAAGCTGTAGCTGAACAAAACGAGATAAGCGAATTGGGCTGAGGCAGCCAGACGCGCAAACGCCTTCCCTGCGGCAATGAAGAGATAGCCCGAGACCAAAACCATCGAAACGAGCGCCGCGACCACGAAGGCAGCCGTGAGCGGAATGAGGTCCACGAGATAGGCGAAGAGGAGGTGAAAGGCAAACAGGCCGGCTGCGAGGAAAAAGTAATTCATCGGGTGCAAATTCACCTGCCAAACCGTGGCCATGATCAGCAACACGGCGAAGAAGAAGATAAGGGACACAGGCGCAAAGAAGGCGATCCTTGAAGCCACCGGACCCGGATTCAGGACTCCCGGCATTTCCATGGCGACGGGCATGGCGCCGATCACATCCGGGTAGTCCCAGATCAGCTCCCAACCGTTGTTCTGTGGTGCGCGCTTCGTCGGGGAGGCGGTCCCAGTCCGTATTCATTTGCAGATTGAACTTGCGAACCCGGGTGGATTCCCCAAACGCATAGCCCCAGCGATTGGTTCCCCGAGTTTCATACGCGATCGAGAGATTTCCGGTCTGGCCGGGTTCCAGCGTTATAGCCTGAGTGATGCCATCCGCCGCTTTGCTGTCTTCGGTTGCCGGTTTGCCGTTTATCAAAAAGCTGAAGTGGTTGTAGGTCGCGTCCTTGGACGGAAGTTTAAACTGAATGTAGAGGGTCTGCGTGATCGGGGTCGGATTCCCAAACGTGTAATTGCCTGCGAAATCGATCAGGTAAGTGCGGTTCCATAACAGGCCTTTCTTCTTGGGCTCATAGTTCAGTTTAACTTTCACGGCGCTTTCCGAAGGCTGAAAAACGTGGTGCCCATTGGGACTGTTGGGCGACAGGTAGTAAAGCGTCGGGTGTTGTTGCGTCATGGGTGGGCCCCAGGTTCCCGCCACTGCGCGCCCGAGGGACTGCGTTGATTCCGCCGTGCGGAGTTGCAAGCTGGCGCCAAGGATCATCCAGCCCAGGGCCGCCGCGAATAGAATGCAGATGATGGCAATCAGTCGTTTGATAGTCATAAGGATTTTGAGTTTTAAGTTTCGCTGTGGTTAGGAGCAGCTATTTGGCTTCGGGTTTTTGGTAATAGATTCGGGTGGAGGGTTGTTCGTTTTTGCAGAGTTCCTTCCGCATCTGAACGACGCCCCGGGAGCCGCCAGGAACCGTTTCCGTATTCCCTTCCGTGGCGGTGAGGTCGTAGCCGGGTGGTATTTGCAAGTCCCACTCAATCTTATGAATCAAGAGATCCGTCTGCGGGAGCTCGACTTCCAGCTTTCCTGAAATGGGCTCGAACGGAGGTTTCTTTGCCGTGTAGGAAAGCTTAACTTCCGCCACGGATTTTTCGGCGTCCGCAGGCACCAGAAATTCGAGGATGTTTTCGCCCCGGTCCACGGGATTGGTCCGCTGCCCGTTGATGCTGCACGTTAAGAGCTGGCTTCCGGCCGGGAGGGTTAGTCGCCAGACCAGCGGCCCTTGATGCCGCAAGACGTAGGTGCTTTCATTTAACAACGCCCCATCGGAAACCACCCTGGTTTTGCTCTGTTGCAGGTCTATGACTGCGGTGGTGGTCGCCACCAGCGGCAGCCATTTGACATCGACCTCGCCATCGCTCCCGACAACAGAAACGGTTTCCTTGCTGGCGCATTGGGCCAGCCAGCGGCCCATGGCTTTTGTTGTGGGCTTCACCGGTTGGAGATCAAGCCCTTGTTCCCCGGCCAATGCGTAGAGCGTCTGGCCTTGATCGGCCCCGAGCACGGAAGGCGCTTGGAGTTTCCATCTTCCAGCGGTCGCCGGTTGCGGAATTTCATAAATAATCTCGAATTCCCGGGTTAAATAGTCCCGCGTTTTCCAATGGACCGCGAGGGTTTTGGCCGCGTTCCATCTGCTGAGGTCCTCGCCTTTCACTTCCAGTACTCTGGCGGATTGCGGCAACCCCAATTCGAGCTCCAGGCCGGAGCCGTCCTGGGCAAAAGCCGATACATGAGATTCATAACGGAGGCGCCCCTCCGAAAAATGGACCATCGCTTCCGTTTCCGTTTTCCAATGGCTGGGAAGAGGCGGCTCTGCGGGAGTGGCGATGACCAGTTGCACCGCTTTATCGCCGGGCAACCGGTAGCTGCTCGCGCCATCGGCTGTCGCGATGAGCGTTCCTCCATTCAGGGTCGCCGTTTTGGTCTTTGGCAACCCGTGGATTGTCAAGGTTCGGATCGGGGCGGAAATCCACGGGATGGAAATCGATTCGCCTACGGCAACGGTGGTCGTTGGCGACGCGAAATGAAGCGTAATCTTTTTCCGCTGCACTCCCTTGACCATCGCGATGTAGGCCCCGTCCCGATTGATCACTTGCATATCTGCCGGCTCCACCTTGTCGATCTGGGTATCCGAAGCGATGAGTCGGATCATCGTCCATTCATCGGCAAAACATTGGAGCTCGATCTCGACGAGTCCTTCAGCGTATCCGCTTTTGAGGGTTAAATCGTACCGCGCGGAAAGCAGGGCGGCATCGATGGGCGGAGCAGCTTTTTCCGGTTCCTTCGCGGCGCGTGCGGCTTCCCATAGCGATTTGAGTTCGGGGTAGGGGAGAGTGACCCGGGCGTCATTGAGTTCCGGTGGCTGGGCAAGGGAGGTTGTGGCACACAGGGCCATGCATCCCAAGAAACAGAGGACAGGTTTTTTTGTTCGCATGCCGCCACTCTCTCCGAACTCTGTGAAGAGAGTTCGAAGTGGAAATGAAATCGGCGTGAAATGCGTCTTGTAGTGCTGTGGTCCTCCCTTTCCATTACCCACAAGCCTGAATTTACCCGGCATCGCGTGAGTGCATCGCAGCGTTTGGTCTTTGGCATGATTTACGGGATTAAGATTTCGGAGGTTAACCGACTTCGCATGCTTGAAGGCAAAATCCTGATAATCCTCAAAATCCTGTTAATCCTGTCAAAAACTACCAACGCCTCCGTCGCTTCAGAGATTGTGGGTAATGGAATGGGTCCTTCTCAGCTTTCGCGCAGGCGCGGCTCGCGACACTCACGAGTAAAAGCGAGCCGCTATGGGCGGCTCACCTTAACGAGCCACCGGCTTTACCGGTGGTGCCTGACTGCGCCGAATTTCCAGCTGCCTGCTCGTCGATGTGCTCAAGGGCGGATCGGTGATGCCGGTCACTTGCGGCAAGCGCTGCGAACACGGCGAAGCCGGCCAGCAGAATGCTTCCGAGCGCGACCGCCGTTCTTTGGCCAAACAGACTTTTTGCTTCAACTTCGTTCATGATCTTTGGAAATTAACGGGGCCAACCGGCTCGGCGGGGAAGCCACCGAGGTGATGAATATTCTCTGTGGAAAACTGGAATTGTGCAAGAATTCCTGTTTTTGTGGCGCTCTCTAATCTGCTAAGAAGGGAATGATCGAACACCTCCCTTGATCCTTAGCCATTTTCTGAACGCGACGTAATCTCACGAATATGAACTGCGATCCGCGCACGCTTCGGCAACTCTGGGTGGAAACCTTGGAGCGATTCTTGTAAAGAGAGCCTCATGAGTGCCTCGCCCCGCGTCAGCGTGATCATGCCCGTTTACAACGGGGAAGCGTACCTGCGCGCGGCAATCGATAGCATTCTCGCCCAGTCATTTTCAGATTTCGAACTTCTCCTGGTCAACGACGGTTCCACGGATCGGAGCGCGGAAATAATTGAGACCTATGGCGATCCCCGCATCCGCGTGCTGCATGCGGCGCAAAACCGGGGCGCTGCGGCGACCAAGAATCGTGCCCTTGATAAAGCACGGGGAGAATTGATCGCTTTTTTGGACTGCGACGATCTTGCCCATTCCGCCCGGCTTGAAACGCAGGTGCGCTATCTCGACACCCATCCGGAAATCGGGGTGCTTGGAAGTCGGTTCGTCACGATTGATGAAAACGGCAAACCGTCCAGCCTACAGGGCAATTTTGTGTCGCAAAATGTTTTTGCGAGTCTCTTGTTTACCAATGGCCTGGTGCAATCGGCGATTATGCTGCGCCGTTGTGCGCTGGCCGGCGAGCGGTTTGCCTCAGATCGTGAGCCTGCCGAGGATTATGACTTTTGGATTCGCTTGGGGCGCACAACGCAGCTTGTTAATCTCCCTCTCCCGCTGGTCCGGTATCGGATCCATGCCGGAGGGATCAGTTCTCGCAAACCGGCTGCCATGGAAGCTGCGATTAGCGAGATTATCCGGGATCAACTGACGCACTTGGGATTGGAACCGAACCCGGATGAGATTGAATTCCATCGCAGCCTTTGCCGAATTCCGGTCCAGTTTTCGCGCGAGCAGCTTTTGCGAGCCGAGCATCGGTTGATGCAACTGCGCGAAGCTAACCGGAAGACGCGGATTTACGCGGAATCCGAATTCGACGCGGTGCTCGCTCATCAATGGTTCATTGTCACGATCGATTCCTGGGAAGCCGGGCTCCAGGCTTGGCTGATCTATTGCAAGTCACCCCTTCGGCGTTTGGGTCCCGCCACCTTGCGTCAGCACGCGTCGTTTCTGCGCCGGGTGATTCCGGCCAGCATTCGCGCCTTGTTCCGATGAGAATTTCCTTTCTCATTGCGGCTCATTCGCATCCGGAACTCCTGGCGAGACTGGTGAAACGACTTGAGGACCCTGACGCCTCTATTTTCGTCCACATCGACAAGGCAGTGGACCTTCGCCCATTTAAGGCCGCGATGCTGGATCAAGGGGTTGGCAATTTTTTTTGGGTGCCTCGGGTTCGTTCGGGATGGGCCCGGTTTGGACAGGTGAAAGCCAGCCTTTCCCTGCTCCGGACCGCGCTGGCTCAAGACCACACCTCGGAGCGTTTCATCCTTTTAAGCGGGCAGGATTACCCGTTGCTTTCGCCTGCACGGATAGCCGCGTTTTTTGAAAGCAAGCCGGGTGTGAACTTCATTGAATGCTTTCCGCTGCCTTGGGAGCGCTGGTCGGATTCCGGCGGACTTGGTCGACTCCAGCGCTTTCACTTTGCCTTGGGTTCACGGCGGTTCAAGTATCCCAGCGAGCAGTTGCCGAATTCCAGGCTGATCCGCGCCGTATATCCGATCTGTCGTTTGTTTTTGCCGGAAACCCGGAAGTTGCCGGAGAATTTCACCTTCTATGGAGGCGCAAACTGGTGGAGCCTCACGCGGGATGCTGCGTCAGCGAGCCTCGAATTTGTGCGTCGGCATCCAGACTTCAGTAAAAGCTTTTATTTCTCCAAATCGAGCGACGAGATTTTCTTTCAAACCGCTCTCATGCATACCGGTCCATGGGAGATGGATAGCGATCACCTGCGGTGTGTGTTTTGGGATGGGCGCCGCAATGAGCATCCTGCCCTGATGCGGTTGGAGGACTTCGATGAAATCCAACGCTCCGGCAAACTGTTCGTGCGGAAAGTGGATCCACTCCAGTCCGCGGCGTTGCTCGACAGAATCGATCACGACTTGCTCATGGTAAAACCCGCGACATAATAAAGCGACTCGCCTCCGTCAACCCACCATGCACGTTACCCTCGTCAACAACCAGCTTCAGCTAGGCGGCGCGGAGACGGTCGTCAGCCAGTTGCATCGAGGTCTGCGCAAGGCTGGACACGAAAGCTTTGTTCGCGTGGCGTGGGGCAAGAGCTACCCTCGGGGAGAGGGTATTGAGCCGCTTTATCCCCGGCGGCTCAGCCGTTTGAGCCATACCCGGTTGCACTCCCTTGTGGAGTTCTTCGCGCCACGGGCGGCCTGGATAGACCGGGCATTCCGCGCGCTCGGCGACGGCCTGGCCGATGTCATTCACGTTCATAACTTCCATGGCGACTACGCCAGCATCGAGGCCCTTGCCGACCTCGCGAATCGCAAGCCGGTTGTCTGGACCTTTCACGCGTTTTGGGGAATCACGGGGGGGTGCGATCATCCCCGGGAATGCCTTCGTTACCAAAAGGCCTGCGGCCAATGTCCGCACCTTGGCGAGTGGCCCTTGGACCTTGTGGACCGCACCGAAGAGCAGTTGCGCGCGAAGCTCGAGCGGCTCGCTCCCGCCCCGTTGACCATCATTGCCCCTTCGCGGCATCTGGCCGGGAAAGTTCGCAACAGCCCGGTCGGCCAACAGTGGCGCGTGGTGGAGATTCCAAACGGAGTCGATCCAGACCGGTTCGGGTTCGCACGCAAACATGATCCGGAATTTCGAAAGCTTCTGAAGCTCAATCCTGCGGCGACGGTAATCCTGGTGGTGAACCGCGATTTCCGTGATCCGAACAAGGGTTTCGCCATGGTCGCGAAGGCGCTGGCCGGGATTGATCCAGCGAACGTGCAGATTCTCCTCGCCGGGCAAGCATCGGATTGGGCCGCGGCCCAGCTTCCCCGGTTTAGCTGTATCGATGCCGGCTACGTGCGTTCGCCGGAGCGGATGGCCGAATGGTTTGAGGCGGCGGATGTTTTTCTGTTTGCCTCGGCGGCTGAGAATTTCCCCTGCGTGATCCTCGAAGCGATGTCATCGAAATGCTGCATTGTTTCCACGCCGACCAGCGGGGTGACCGAGCAGATCGAGCACGGAAGCACCGGTTTTTTGGCAACTGAAATATCTGGCAAAAGCCTTGGCGAAGCATTAGACGAGGCGCTGTCAGGGGACGCTGGACGGCTCGCCATCGGCGAAAATGCCCGTCGGAGAGTCGAACAGAAATTCTCCGAAACGGTGATGCTCACCCGGCATATCGATTTATATCATGATCTCCGCAGAACCTTCCATTGACCCCGCTTTAATGGCCGACGGGGCTTCTCCGAAAATAGTTCGCACGGTCCAGCATATCCCTGAACTCGACGGGCTTCGCGGGTTGCTGGCTTGGTGGGTTGTCCTTTCTCACGTCTTGTTTCTCTGCGGCTACAACCCCGGCAACCTGCCCCGGGGTGTTCGGATACTCACTTACGGATCCTATGCCGTTTACGGATTCGTTATCCTTAGCGGGTTTGTAATCTTCAAACTGCTTGCTGAATCGAAGGAATCTTACCGGGTTTTCATCACACGCCGGTTCTTTCGCCTTTATCCAGTTTATCTTGTGTGTTTGGGGGGCGCGCTTATACTGCGGTTTCTTCTCTGGAGCAATATGGCTACGCCGCATTATTTGATACAACAGGGAATTCCAGATCTGAGTTCGGAATCCTCGCGGTTATTCCCCCATGTGCTCGCTCATCTTACGATGCTCCACGCTCTGGTGCCGGAATCTTTGTTGGCGAAAAGCGCGATCGCATTGTTCGGCCCGGCCTGGAGCATCTCCCTCGAATGGCAATTCTACTTAGTCGCTCCTTTGTTTTTCGCCGCAGTGAGTCGGCTGCGGAGTTGGGGCCTCTTTTTACTGGCATTTCTGGTTTGCGCTTTGAGCCTGCTTCCGGATGGCTCAACCACAGGAATTTTGTATTATTATTCCATCCCATTTGGCATTGGAATCATTTCCTTCTATGTATTCGGAGTCCTCCCGCGTGGAAAGTTCGCCGACGTTCTGGCCGGCGGTGTGACGCCCCTCGTCCTCATTTTAACTCTCAATATTCCGCTGGCGATTTGGTGTTGGACTCTCTCTGCGGCTCTTGCTGACGACGGCTGTCAACTGGCCAAAATCCCTAAGCGTCTTCTCAATTCCCGCTGGGTTAAATGTTGGGGACGGCTCTCTTATGGGATTTATCTGGGGCACATGTGTTGTGTGTGGACGTTGCAAATAGGCATTCACAAGCTGTGGCCCGATATTTCCGAGAATCAGCTCCTGCCGCTCCTGCTGCCTTCCACGCTGATCCTGACCTTTATCACTTCTTTGGGCCTGGCGCGGTATATTGAAACCCCCGGCATTCGCCTGGGTCGGCGGCTGGCGGAGTCCATGCAATCAAAATGAAAAACATTCGCCCCCTGATCTTAACGGCCGCCACGGGCTATCGTCCTGAGCAACTCGCCCCGTTTTTGGAAAGCCTCAAACGCACGGGGTTCGAAGGAACTGTTGCCATTCTCGTGGATCGCAAGAACACCGTTCTCTCAGACTACCTCGAACAAAATGGCATTGAGATCATCCCGGTGGACATGCTTCCGCGCTGGATGCCCCGCTGGATTGCCGAGAGGCGGTATAATGGGGGCCGCATGAAATGGGTGCGCCTGGCGATGGCGGTGTTCGCGAAGTGTCTCCCCCCCCGATGGCGGTACCGGTACGTCGCCCGGATCGTTGCGCCATTCCATCACCTCGTAGTTTGCCGGCATTTTTACTTCCTGGATTATCTGCGGGCGAACGGCAAACGATTCTCGCACGTTCTATTCTCGGACTCCCGCGATGTCGCATTCCAAGCGAACCCTTTCGAAAACATCCCGGACCGCTTTCTTTGGCTGTTCCAGGAAAACAATCGGGTGAAAATTCGCGACGAGTACTCAAATCGCAGTTGGGTCGTAAGCGCCTATGGAACGGCTGGGTTGGAGCGGATAGGGTCGTACGGGATTCTGTGTGCCGGCAACTCGCTTGGGTCGGTGGATCTGTTTACCCGTTACCTTCAAAAAATGACGGATGAAATGGTTCGCCTGACCCCTATCATTGCCGGGAATTACGGACCCGATCAGGCGGTTCACAATTATCTTTATTGGACGGGGCGTTTCCCCTACGCGGAGGTTAAGCAGAATTTCGAGACGGTGGCCACCTTGTACCTGACCGATGCAAGCGAGTTCCGGTTTGACGAGGCGGGGCGGCTTTTGGACCAGGAAGGAAGCCCGGTTCCCGTGCTGCACCAATATGATCGGCATCCCGCTCTCGTTGCCAAAGTCATGGCACGACTGGCGTGAGCCGACTCCATCGCTTTCGCCGATTTCCTTGCTCATGTCACAGCCCAGTATCAGCGCCTATATTCCTTGCTTTAACAACGCCGCCACCTTGGCGGAAGTCATCGCATCGATCCGGGCGCAACGGCCGGGCGTGGACGATTTGGTGGTGATTGACGACGGTTCAACGGATCGATCCGCCAGTGTTGCCGAGTCTTTGGGCGCGCGGGTTGTTCGTCATGAGGTCAATCTCGGCAGGGGAGCCGCGCGAGCGCGAGCCATGTGCGAAGCCCGGCATGACTTGGTCTTGTGCTGCGACGGCACAACCGCTTTGAGTGCCGACTTTCTTGAGCGGGCGCTGCCGTGGTTTGACGATCCCAAGGTCGCGGCTGTCTTTGGCCACTGGGCTGCCGCCGAGCCGGGTAATTCGCTCGCGTCGCGCTGGCGCGCCCGGCATCTTTTCAAATGCGATTTACGATTTGAAGTGGCTCGCAAGGCCACCCTTAGCACCTGGGGGGCCATGGTACGGAAATCGCTTTGTGAGGCGGCCGGCGGGTTTGATCCGAAATTGCGCCACAGCGAAGATGCCGACCTGGGGCAACGGTTGATCGGCGCTGGGTATGACGTGGTTTTTGATCCGGCGATTCAGATCTTTGCCTTGACGGAAAATTCTGTTTGCCAGGTCTTGGAACGCTACTGGCGTTGGCATGCTGGGAGCGGAGAAGCGGCGACAGTGAGGGACTATCTCAAGCAGATCGCCTATTCCATCAAGGTCATGGCGTGCCGGGACCTTGCCGCCGGTGATCCGCTATCCCTTCCGATCAGCTTATTGTCTCCGCACTATCAGTTTTGGAAAACCGCTTGGCGCAGATTCCGGGGTGTGGCTCAGTCTCGACAGAGATTATAAAGCGGCTCATTATCCTTTCTTTATGCCCCGCGCACTCATTCTTGGCATCACCGGACAAGATGGTTCCTATCTGACGGAGTTACTGCTCGAACACGGGTACGAAATCCACGGGGTCGTCCGCCGGACCAGCAGTTTGCTTCGGTTGCGGCTTCAACATCTTTACGAGGACCCTGCGGTTTACGATCGGCGGCTCTTTTTGCATTATGCGGATCTTGCCGACCCTACGACCATGCGACGGGTGCTTGGCAAGGTTGCCCCCGACGAGATTTACCATCTTGCCGGGCAGAGTCATGTCGGGTTGAGTTTCGACATTCCCGAGTCCACTTGTGAAGTGACAGCGATCGGAACCCTTCGTTTGCTCGAAATGGTTCGCGACATGCCCAATCCTCCGAGACTCTATCACGCTTCCTCCAGCGAGGTTTTTGGAGCTCCGCTTCAGAGTCCGCAGGACGAGAATACTCCATTTGCTCCCATTAACCCGTATGGTTGCGCGAAGGCGTTTGCCACTCAGATGGTGAAGATCTACCGCGAAAGCTTTCAGTTGTTTGCGTGCAACGGGATCATGTTCAACCACGAATCGCCCCGGCGCGGAGAAAACTTTGTGACTCGAAAGATCTGCCGGGCCGCCGCAGCCATCAAGCTGGGCCAGCAAACCGAACTCGTGCTTGGCGATACCAGCGCCCAACGCGACTGGGGCCATGCCCGCGATTACGTCCGGGGCATGTGGCTTGCGCTCCAGCACGGAACGGCTGACGACTTCGTGTTCGCCTCCGGGGAACTGCATTCCGTTCAGGAGGTGGTCGAGCAGGCCTTTGCGACTGTGAAGCTGGATTGGCGCAGCTATGTGAAATGGGATGAACGTTTTATTCGCCCCAGCGATCCGCAGGGCCTGGTTGGAAATGCCGCAAAGGCCGCCCGTCTCTTGAACTGGAAACCCACGATCAGCTTTGAATCCCTCATTGCCGAGATGACCCAGGCCGAATTGGTTCTCCTTTCCCCGGAAAACGCGAACCTCCGCTAAAGCGTTAGCCCCTCTTCGCGCAACATGAATGCCGAATCCAGCAAATCCGCCCCCTTAATTTCCGTCGTCATTCCGACCCGGCATCGGAACGACCTGCTGGCGCGATGCCTCGACGGCCTTGCGCCGGGAATTCAACGGGGCGCTCCAGGCTATGAGGTGATCGTAACCGATGACGGCGTGGATGCGGACGCGCAGCGAATGGTGACGGATCGCTACCCGTGGGCGCGGTGGATCGTCGGCCCGAAGCGTGGCCCCGCCGCAAACCGGAACAGCGGTGCCCGCGCCGCCTATGGCGAATGGCTGGTTTTTCTGGACGACGATTGCATCCCGGACGCCTGTTACGTGATCAGCTATGCAAACGCGATTTGCGATCAGCCCGGATTTGACGTGTTCGAAGGGCGCACTTACGCCGACAGACCGCGCAAGAGCCTTGCCGAAACCTCGCCGATCAATGAGAACGGCGGTTTCCTCTGGTCGTGCAATTTTCTCATTCGGAAAAGCCTCTTTGAATCCATGCACGGTTTCGATGAGCGGTTCCCCTACGCCGCAATGGAGGATGTGGAGTTTCGGGTGCGGCTGAAAAAAATTGGCCAGTCGTTTTGGTTTGTAAAAAAGGCCGCGGTATGTCACCCATGGCGAATCGCTTTCGGCCCCCAGCGCTTGACACAGTATGAGCAGTCTCTGCGCATTTATCTCAACCTTCACCAGGAGCAGGCCGGGAGTTTTACTCCTTGGGCTATCTTGATGGGCAACGCCCGGCAATTGATTCGAACCACCATTCCGGGACTTTGGCGTTTCAAAGCCGCCGGCTTTCCAGAAGCTTTGCGCGAGCACCTTTTTGCCTACGGAATTGCCTGGCGCTTCTGGCGTAAAGGACCGTTTCACAATAGGAAGCATTGACTTAAATACCGCCAATGTCCTTAAAGCGTTCACTCGTCGAATCGGCGATCCGGATCATCGCAAGCTGCGGTCCGGCAAAGGGGGAGGCCACCAATCCTCAAAGCGTGTTTGTTTTGCGGAACAACGACATTGGCGATTTGCTGGTGGTCACCCCGTTGTTTGAGGCTTTGAAAAAGCGCTTCCCGGAGGCGCGGATCGCGGCAGGGGTGGGGGAGTGGAACCGCCCGGTGCTTGAGAATAATCCGCACCTTCACGAGATCCTCACTGTGAACGCTCCGTGGCATAACAAACAGTGCGGCCGCTTCGCGCGCAACAGCTTGCGGGGCCTCTGGGATTCGGTTCGCTATATCTATTCGTCGTCCGAAGTTGGGGCGATCCGAAGTCGTCGATTCGATGTGGGGATCGACGTGCTCGGGAGTCCTGAGGGCTCGCTGCTGCTGATGCGGGCGGGTATTCCGTATCGGCTTGGGGTTCGCGGGTACGCCGGGGGGCATTCAGCCGCACAGGCGTGTGTCTCGTTCAATTCGGACGAGCACGTCGGCCGTTCCGCGCTTCGTTTTGCCGAACTCCTTGGGGCTCGGGAGTTGCCGGAGTATCGGCCCCAAATTTATTTGACGAGCGCCGAACTCGAGGCCGCCGAAGCGAGATGGCAAGCGGGGGTCACCGTTCCGGGTCGCAGAGTGGTGATTGGTCCGGGAGCTGGCTTTGTCGAGAAATGTTGGCCGCTGGATCGCTACATCGAATTGGCCGGGTTGCTGAGAAAACAGGGTGGCTATGATATGGCGGTGGTGGGCAGCGCTTCCGATAAGTCGGCCGGGGCCGCGTTGGCGCGCATCCCTTCCGTGCGGAGCTTCGCCGGGCTGCTCGGGTTGCGGGAAACCTTTGCCATGGTCGCGCAAGCCGATCTCGTCATTTGCAACTCCAGCATGCTCATGCATGTGGCGGCTGCATTTTCGAAACCGGCGTTGGTCTTGTTGGGCGAGTGGTATCCGTCGGCCCGGGGGCAGGCGCGGCAGTGGGGCGATTACCCGCGCTGTCGTGTGTTTGGAAAAGGCGAGGGACGCAGTGAAATCTATTCAGTAGCCGAAGCCCTGGACGCGCTTCGCGACAGCAATTTCGCATGCGAAATAAATTTCTGATGCAATGAGAAAGTGGTTGGTTTCAGCCAGTCTCGAAACTTAGCGAGCGGTGATGCGTCAGCAGATGTTGACAGGATTAACATGATTTTCGGGATTATCAGGATTTTGCATGATCTGCGAAGTCGCTTAGCTTCCGAAATTCTTAATCCTGTAAATCAGGCCAATCTTGTAAATCAGGTCTAAAAAGATAAAAGCATGCGATCTGCTCGTTATGATCCGTAATTCCGAATTTTGGGTAAGGCTCTGTCGCAGGCGGGGGGAAGATAACATCGCCGCCCCGACTGAGCGGGGCGGCTACAGCGAATGAAAATCGTATTCATCACGAGTTGCCTTGAGCCGGGCAAAGATGGGGTGGGGGATTACACCTCGGCCCTCGCGCAGGAATGCGTCAACCAAGGGCATTTATGCTGCCTTATTGCGCTGAACGATTCATTCATAGCCAACGAACCCGTGCGCAGCGCCGGCGTGGTTCCGACATTGCGGATGGGCCGCCAGCAGCCATGGGGGGAGCGAATCTCCGTTGCGCAGAAGATGATTTCAGAATCTGCGCCGGACCGGGTGAGCCTTCAGTTCGTGGGCTATGGCTTTCATCCCAAAGGGATCGTCCACGGACTTGCCGTCCGGCTCCGGGAGTTGATTGGCGACACGCCGTTGCACCTGATGTTTCACGAACTCTGGATCGGAGCGCAAGCCGGTGCGCCCTTAAAAGAACGACTGATCGGAGCTTTGCAAAAGCACTTTATCCTGGGCCTGCTTAGGG
The DNA here is from genome assembly GCA_037130675.1 of Verrucomicrobiota bacterium. Taxonomy (GTDB): domain Bacteria; phylum Verrucomicrobiota; class Verrucomicrobiia; order Chthoniobacterales; family Chthoniobacteraceae; genus JBAXSN01. The sequence goes on along the minus strand of JBAXSN010000012.1, from coordinate 8,777 downwards.
CGCTTCCCCCGTTCGCGGTTCATACGAGCAACCCGGCTTATCGCGAACGGCTTGCCCGATGTGGCGTCGCTGCGGGGATCCTCCCCTTATTTGGTTCGGTTCCGATCCCATCCGCCGACTGCGACAATACCTGGCTGTGGAACGAGCTCGGGAAGTCGGGTCTCAGCCCTGTAAACCGGGAAGAGTTCTGGTATTTCGGATTTTTTGGAACGCTGCACCCCGTCTGGCCTCCTGAGCCGCTGTTCAGCTATTTGGAGCAAGCGGGGCAAATCCACGGGCGCAAAATCGCCTTGGTTGCGGTCGGCCGCCTGGGTTCTGGCGAGGCGCTTTGGCGGTCGTTGGTGGCCAGGTATGCGGATCGCTTCACGTTTTGCCGGCTCGGCGAGCGCAGCCCGGAGCAAGTTGGGCAGGTGTTTCGACTGCTTGACTATGGGATCGCCGCTTCTCCATGGATCATCATTGGAAAGAGCGCCTCAGCCGCGGCCCTGTTGGAACACGGACTGCCGCTTATCGTGAATCGGGATGAAGTTCGCTACCCATTCGCCATTGTTGATGAAGGGTATTCTCCATTACTATGCAAAATGCAGCCGGAGTTGGTGGAAAGCCTTCCGGAACTGAAGCGCCGACCGTCTGAACTGAGGCTTGCCGCGATCACGGCGCAGTTTTTGCGGGAGATCGCCGAAGGCTGAGTTCCGCACCCAGGAGCGTCACCCAACCAAATAGATATGCCTTCCCGAATGCTTGATAGGCGGGGGGTGTGTTTGTTTGATGGAAAGTTCGAAGTCAGGAGGCGAGCTTCAGAAGGCTTCTGAGGCGGTCCCGGTAGCCATTATAGGAGCCGGTCCGGCTGGATTAACCGCCGGCTACCTTTTGTCCAAACGCAATGTCTCCGTGGTGATTTTCGAAGCCGATTCCGAGTCGGTCGGCGGCATCGCTCGCACCGTGAATTTCGCTGGTTATTCGTTCGATCTCGGGAGGGACGGGGACCATTCAGCTTCGGGCGCGGAAATGCAATGGCTGGAAAACATCTTTGGCGAAAGCGATTTTCAGCAGTTTGAGCAACATCTGGTTTTTTGGAACCACAACTCGTTGCCCCTTCCGCTCAATCCGGCGAAAGTGCTGCTCGATGCGGGGCCATGGCATACGCTCGCCTGCGTTGCTTCCTGGCTCAAAGCCCGGGTCTTTCCAAATTTCGCACCTCGCAACCTGGAGGGGTGGTTGAGCAACGAATGGGGCCGGCGATTCTTCTCGCTAGTCTTCAAAACCCATGCGGAGAAAGTGTGGGGACTGGATTGCAGCGAGATCCCGCTCGAGTGGGGAACCCGACAAATCGGCAACTGCCGGATTTCGCAATGGATCGGGCGAAGGTTGTTGCTCGCGGAAAAGCCGGCAATTCACCCATTGCAGAAACCGGGCCTCTGGGAGAAATGCGCCGACCGGATCATCGCGTTGGGTGGGCGCATTTTGATGGGCGAGAGAGTGACCCGATGTGCTTATGATGCGCGTCGCGGGACATGGCGGCTGCGATTTGGTCACCGTGGAGATCGTGAGGGAAGCCTGCTGGCGGAACATTTGGTTTCCTCCGCGCCTCTCCCCGCATTGCTTCGGGCTTTGCAACCGCGCGTTTCCGAGGACGCCTTCGCAGCCGGGGCGACGCTCCGATTCCGGGACAAGGTCACCGTGGCGCTGGCTGCGGAGGACCGCAACGGCTTAGTAGGGGCGGCATCCCCGCCGCTTCATCCCTCTTTCGGAAAGCGGCTGGAAGCCGCTTCCACCAAGGAAGGAAGAGCGAAGCCCGTCCGGTTGAAGCTCTCGCAGATCATCGATGAACCATGGCTGTCGGACGAGCCTGAACCCGGAACGGCTGAGGTGCCTACTTGCGATGCGTGCGCCGGGAATCAGCGCATCGATATCTACGATCCGGAAATCAAAGCGGCACGGCTGCGAATTCTGAGGCCGGACGTGGAAAAGAATGCGGCCCGCAAGGATGCCACCTGTTTTTTGCTTGAATATTTTTGTTTCGAGGGAGACGCGCTTGCCGTTTCGCGCGATGAGATCTTGCTGGAGATTGCCCAACGGGACTTGAAGCAGATGGGCTTTGTTGATTCGGGCCCGATGCAGGCCGGTCGTGTGATCCGCCAAAGCAAGGTCTTTCCGATCGAAGAGACCGTCTGCAGCCGGGGAATGGCAAAGCTGCGGCAGGAACTCGGTAAATCTTTTCCCACTTTGCACCTGGTCGGCTGCAACGGCCTGCATATCAATCGCGGACGGGATCACGCCCCGAAGTCGGCGGCCTTGTGCGTTGAAAATATCATTGCCGGGCGCCCAGTGCATGACCTTTGGGCGTGCAGTCGCGCCCCGGAGCGCCTTGGAATCGAGCGGGTTCGGACGAAAAAGGCACCCCGGATTCGCCCCCCAACGCCGGGTCTGGCTCCGAGTCGCCGCCGTATTGGGCCCCCGCAGCCCGCATGAAGCTTATGAAAAAGAAAACCGCAATCAAAGCGTCGGCGCTCGCGATTCTCGCGGGCTGCACCCTTCTGGCTGGCTGTGAAACGGCCCCGCCTGTGCGTGAATATACCTCGCACCAGTATTACGGACCCGGGGGGTACATGCACCGGACTACCACTGTCCGGACCATCGAGCCCGTCGGCGAGCGGATCGTGGTCGATCCGGCGGATGTGCCGGCGAGCATGGCGTGGTAGGTTCTGTAGCCGCCCCGCTCTGTCGGGGCGGCGATGTGGTGCAGAATGGGGCTGATGGGAATTATGGGAAATATATATGTCCCATCGGTCCCATAAGTCCCATTTTGTGCAGATATCTCACCTTCTGGTTGCCTGGGCGGCTACCAAGTTCGTTTGGCTTACTTTGGCCTGCGTCGCGTTTCCCCGTTCAGGCGATGGCCAGATACAATGGAAGATCACGGCTCCGACAAACCCAAGCACCCAACCTGCGACCGCCAACTCTTTCAGATCCGATGAGCCTGATCTTGCACTTCCTTGCGGTTCGGTGATTCGCGTTGCGGGGAAAGAGGGCGGGGTCACAAAGTCCCGCGCATAGTCGGGCAGCGGAGCGGATCGCATTAAACCCAGCGAGGCGTCGAAGTGGGTGGCGTGGTACATAGATGGGTTGCGTTTTGGAGCGACGCCCGTGATTTCGCGGGACAATCCCCCTTCGGATGGACGGGAACGATGATGGCTCCCCTGAACCGGCGGTAAGGCCCGCCCCGATGGAGCGTGTGGCCCGGACTACGAAGGACCGCGCATTAATGGGGGCCTCGATTGACGGTTTCAATCCCCGACCGTAAATATGAAGAAGTGAGCGATGATTCCGTGATGGCTGTTTTTAGCGACGTGCACTCAAACCTGGAGGCGCTTCAGGCGGTGCTTGCCGAGATGGAGTTGCTTGGGTTGGAACGGCGCGTCTGCCTCGGAGACATCGTGGGATATGGCGCAGATCCGGCGGAATGTCTTGAGTTGGTGCGCTCACTTAATTGCCCGGTGATCCAAGGCAATCATGACCAACTCGTCGCAGGGAACGGGCAACTCGAAGGAATTAGCGAAACGGCAAAGAGCGGGATGGAATTCGCGCGCGAGCGCCTCTCAATCGAGCAGCGGGCTTATCTGGCAAATCTGCCGATGACCCTCATCGACCAAGGGTGCGAGTTTGTGCATGCCTCCCTCGATCAACCCGAGGGCTGGTGGTATGTGCTGCGGCCCGAGGATGCCCTGCTGCATTTCGAGGCGCAGACACAACCGGTTTGTTTTTGTGGACACACGCACGTTCCTTTTGTCTGGCACAGCGACCCCTCCGGGAAGCTCGATGTCGCCCAAGGCACCGGGGCGGTCCGGCTCCCCCCAACGGGCAAGGCGCTCATCAATGTCGGTTCCGTCGGGCAGCCTCGCGACCGGCGTGCGGAAGCCTGCTACGCGATTTACGATCTTGCAGCCAAGCGGGTGGAATTCCGGCGGGTGCCCTATAACGTCGCAAAAGCCAAGCGCAAGATCCTTAAGGCAAACCTACCCCGCTTCGCCGCCCAAAGGCTGTCGCAGGGGAAGTGAGCGGGGGATAAAAATTATCAATGCGGACTCGGGGATTTCGGAGTAATGATGCGCGTGTCGGCGAGCGGGAATTCCGTTCGCCTCCCGAAACAGCCAAATCGCCGAATGCCCACGCCTCAACTCACGATCCCGCGACCTGCCGCTCCTGTTCGTTTGCGCGAGCCACGGCCGGGCGTTCCAAAAGCGCAGGCTGAGAGGCAGCGCCTCATGCGATGGGTTCGGCATTATGTGGCCGAGTTCAAGCCCGTGCCTCCGCTGCCGTTCAGACAGATTAAGGAACACGCGGATCGCGTGGTGGAAGCGCTGCGCTGCGATCCGGTTTACCGGGATTACATCGGTGTCCTGATTGGAAACGAGACGTGGCGCGAAGCGCTGGCCTCGGTGCCGTACGAACGCCGATTGCTTTTGCTGCCGAAATGCCTGCGGTCGGAACGCAAGTGCCCGGCGACCTTCGATGAATTTGGGTTGCTCTGCAAACAGTGCGGCCTCTGTTCCATCGCCGACCTGCAAGCGGAAGCAGAAAACCTAGGCTACGCGGTGCTGGTGGCGGAAGGCTCGGCGGTGGTCATGTCGCTGATCCAGACGCACCAGGTCGAGGCAATCATTGGCGTAAGCTGCATGAACGTGCTTGAACGGGCATTCCCTTTTATGGAAGCCGCCGCCATTCCTGGCGTGGCGATTCCACTCCTGCAGGACGACTGCATCGAGACCACAGTGGACCTCGACTGGGTTCGGGATTACATCCACCTCTCCAGCGAGGACCGCACACGCAGGCTCGATCTGGGCCGGCTCCGCGCGGAAGTGGAATCCTGGTTCGAGCCTGCGTCTCTCGAACAGATCATGGGGGCTCCCGATGGCGATGCGGAAACCGTTGCCCGCAAGTGGCTGGCCCGGGGCGGCAAACGCTGGCGGCCCTTCCTGGCGGTGGCCGTTTTTGAGGCATTGCGCAAGGATTGCGGAGCAGTGTTGCCTGAGGACTTGAAGAAAATCGCCGTGGCGGTGGAATGTTTTCACAAAGCGTCGCTGATCCACGACGACATCGAAGACGATGACGCGGAGCGATACGGCGAAAAGACGCTTCACCAGGAGCACGGATTGGCGGTCGCGTTGAACGCGGGCGATTTGCTGATCGGCGAAGGCTACCGGCTCATTGCGACGTGCTCAGTATCCGCGGAACAGCGGACCGCGATGATGCTAGTCGCCGCCGAAGGGCAGCGCCAGCTCTGCCAAGGCCAGGGGCAGGAGCTTGCCTGGGCTCAAAAGCCCGGCCCCCTCACGAAGCTTCAGGTGCTGGATATCTTCCGACTCAAAACCGCGCCGGCTTTTGAAGTGGCGCTTCAGTTGGGCGCGCTTTACGCCGGCTGTGAAGCCCACGAACCGGTCGCCGGGGCGCTCAGCGCTTACAGTGATGCGTTGGGAATCGCGTACCAGATCCGCGACGATTTGGAGGATTTCGCAGCCGATTCCGGGATCACTGGCGACGCATCCCGATTGCGCCCCAGCTTGCTGCTTGCGCTCGCGCTTGAGCGGGCGCGCCTGCCGGAAGCCCGCCAGATTCTTGAAAAGCTGTGGCTTCGCCAGGTCCCCGAGCACGCCACCGCTTCGGAGATCCGCGCGCTGGCCACCGATTTGAAAGCCGAGTCCCGCGCCCGGTTGCTTCTGGAGACGTTCAAAGAGGAAGCGGTCCGGTCCTTGCGGGAATTGGAAAGTGCAAATCTCAAGGGGCTGCTGCGTCGAATTGTCGGCAAGATTTTCGTCGAGCCAGAAGTGGAGAGTTGGTGCAGCGAGGTGGGCAAAGGGTAGGCGCCATGAAATCGCTTCAATCTTGGACCGGGGCTCTCATTCGGCGCTTTCTGGGAATGCGTGCCCGTGGGAACGACTGGCGTTCAGAACTGGTTCGCGCCGCCGGACGCGCCCCTTTGGTGCTTGGAGAGTCCACAGATCTCGTCCGCGAATTCCTCTTGAGCCAGCAGAACCCGGATGGTGGGTTCCGAGGCAGGACCCCTCAGAGCGATCTCTATTACACGCTGTTTGGATTGAATGGGTTGCGGGCGCTCGAGGTTCCGGCCGATACCACGCGCGTCAGCTCATATCTCGCATCCTTCGAGGAGGGGGCCGCCTTGGATTTCGTGCATCTTTGCTGCCTGGCTGGCTGTCATGCCGCTTTGGGCGGCGCCGGCCTGCCGCCCGATCTGCGGGACGCCTTGGTGCGCCGCTTGGAATCACACCGCTCGCACGATGGCGGATACCATCCTCAACCCAACCAGCCCCACGGAACCGCCTACGCTGCGTTCCTCGCAGTCGGCGCCTATGGCGATCTCCAGGCGCGGTTGCCCAAACCGGGGCGGATCATCTCCGCCGTGGACGGGCTCAAAACCGCTGACGGCGGGTGGAGCAATGATCGGCAGGTGAGCGTCGGCAGCGCCAACGCAACCGCTGCGGCCCTGGCAACGCTCAGCCATCTCGGTGCAGTCGCACGCTATAGAAAAGCGGGAGAATGGTTGTTGTCCCAAGCTCACCCGATGGGTGGCTTCCGGGCCTCTCCGCTGGCGCCGGCCCCGGACCTGCTTTCGACCGCCACGGTGCTCCATGCGCTGACAACCACCGGGTTACCGGTCGAGGCGATCCGCGAACCATGCCTCGATTTCGTGGACAGCCTTTGGAGCAATAAGGGCGGCTTTCATGGCCACTGGCATGACGAGTCGCTCGATGTGGAATACACGTTTTATGGGCTGCTGGCCCTGGGGCATCTAGGGGCGTGATAAAAAGTGGGTGAGAAATCAGTGTTCCTGAGCGCCAACGGCGCGGCCCCATATCAGCCTGGGTCGGAGCGAAGCGAAGGCCCAGGACTCCCAATCAAAAACAGTCAAGGGCTGAAGGCCCGCACTACTTGAAGTATGGCGCGGGCCTTCAGCCCTCCTTCCGTTTTCCAGAAACCATGGGGCTGCGCCCCATGCTGGTATTGAACGCGCCTTTGGCGCTCAAGGTGTGAATGCCGTTCTCATCCACTTTTAATCACGCCCGGTATTTGGGAACGGCGATGGACTAGATGGACAATTCAGAACAGCTCCGGCTCCGGCGCTCGATGCACCGAGACCCCGCGGACCATCGTTTCGACCACCGCGCCCGGGCCGCCCCGGTAAACGCAGAGACTCACAATGTCCTCAGGGCTTAGGTCCACCAGACCTTTAACCGCTTTGTGGTAGGGCAACACCGAGCCGAGATCCATGACCACCAGGTCGGCTTCTTTGCCAACCTCGAAGCTCCCGATCAGAGCGCCTTTGCCTAAGGCGTTGGCCCCCCCTTGAGTTGCCAGGAAAAGCACTTCCGCCGGACTGGGGACATGCGCGGTTTTTTCGTAGTAAGAGCGCACGCTCTGCGACTCGATGCACGACCGCATCACCTGCCACAAATTCAGTTCAGGACCGGCTGCGACATCGCTCCCGAGCCCGACCTTTATTCCGGCGGAACGAAGCGTATCCAGGGCGAGCACCCCGCTGCCGAGAAAGAGGTTCGCGGTGGGGCAGTGGGCCACACTGGCTCCGCTCTGCGCGATGGCTTCTCGCTCGCGCTCACTGAGATGGAGGCAGTGCGCCAAAATCGTTCGTTCCCCCAGAAGGCCGCATTGCTCATAGATGGCGGTATAATCGGCAGCCCAGGTGAACTGATTCCGCACCTTTTCGATTTCCTCAAGGTTCTCGGCTAGGTGCGTTTGCAAATACGCCTGGTGTTCGAGGGCCAACTCCGCCGCGCCCCGCATCAGTTTCTCACTGCAACTTACCGCGAACCGGGGACTAAACGCGTAGTCGAGCAGACCGTCATTGGCGCCGTGCCATTTTTTGCAGAGGCGTTCGCTTTCGAGCAGTGAAATCGAGGGGACCTTTTTGGGCTGGAGCTGACCGTAGCTGCCTATGTCCATCATCGTCTTGCCCATGATGATGCGAAGCCCCGCTTTCTGGGCGGCGGCAAAAGCGGCCTCGCAGGTGTCTTCGTAGATGGCGGTGTAAAGCATCGCCGTCGTGGTGCCGTGGCGTGCCAACTCCCCGAAGAAGGCGCCGGCCTGACGCCTCCCTTTCGGCCCGGTGAATTCGCGCTCGAGCGGGAAGATGGACTGGCGCAACCAGGGCAATAGGTCGTTTTGCCCGCGCGCGACCGCTGGGTATTGCGGCACATGGGCGTGGAGATCGATCAGCCCCGGAAAGATCGCCCGTTGCGGATGATGAATCCACCGCACTTCCTGAGCGCGAGGCTTTTTCCGAAGCTGGTCGTAGTCGCCAACTTCGGTAATGGTTCCAGAGTCGAGGATCAAGGCGCCGTCGCGCCAGGTCCTCAAACTGCCGAATTCCGGGGCATCGATCAGGCAGCCCCTTATGCCAACAAGGTCCGAATTCATCGCAAACCAATCTTTCGGCGAATAGGGGGACAGAGTCGAGCGTAGAAAAATGCGAGGTGGCAAGAGCGGGCAAGCGGAGGCCTGGAAAGTTACCGAAACCATTCAAACCGGGATTCTCGCTTAATTTTCCGATTTCCTGAGCGCCAACGGCGCGGCCCTATACCAGCCTAGGCCAACGGCCTAGGTCGTTGCGGCCAGAAGCATTAGGGCTGAAGGCCCGCCCCATACCGGAGAAATGGAACGGGCCTTCAGCCCTAGTTGCAGAAGGCAATCAACCTAAATCCGGCAGTTGAAATCTTGTAAAGTTCGCCAAGTTGTTGATTTTT
>JBAXSN010000119.1:0-10380 GCA_037130675.1 Verrucomicrobiota bacterium | reverse complement strand
CAAAGAATGGCGCGGGCCTTCGGCCCTTTCCCGTTTGCTGGTTATCCTGGGGCTTAGCTTCGCTACACCCCAGCTGGCATGGTGCCGCACCGTTGGCGCTTCGGAATGTTGTTCCGTATAGCAATTTTGATGCGTGTGCCCTGAAAATCGGTTAAATCACCCGCAAATGACTGCCTGCCCCGCGATAGAAAGCGTTTCGCTTAACTTTGGGAACGAGATGAAACCGGCTTGCTAAAGTTGCCCTCGCTCAACAAACGAATGGATGAAATCGAGGTAATCGCGGCTGCCGGGCCCGCCGTGATTCCGCGTTTTGAGCGAGGCCTCGACGGCGGAGATTGCGTTATCCCAATGGGCACGGGTTACGTCCATCCCCTCACCTTCCGGCCCATCAATCTCGAGAAGCTCGCGATTTCCGGCTATGCACCGCGCCAATTCCTCGATGAGGTCCTCCCGTTTTACGATCGATATGATCGGCTCGATTATTTTCTCCGGTGTCATGTGCCTGGCTTTGTTCAGCGCCGACTTGATAGCCGAATCCGTGAGCCGCACCCCGTTTTCCGCAGCGGACTTGTCCGCTTTGCAAATCACACTCTCGATGACGAACATAAGTTGCGCATAGAAAGGGTCTTTCATCAGGTCGAGCTTGCTCATGAACCTTAGATAGCTCGCGGTTGGAGGGCCGGTCAACCGATATAGTTCGCTGCTTTGTGGGTTCGTGGCTTCGCGTGAGCTGATGGGCATTTATGGGACGGATGGGACGGATGGGACGGATGGGACAGATGTAAAGAGAGGGAGCGCGTCTTCCCTCCGCTCCCCCAGTCCCCGCGTCTCCCAGTCTCTTCCCCCGCCCCGGCAAAAATTTTCCATTATTCTGCTTGCGCACCGCGAAAGGGCAGTGTTACGTTCGCGTCGCCAAATGATTGAAGTCGATCATATCGGTTGAAAATCACTGGCCGCAAATCAGCAATGAGCGCAACCCTTTCTCCCACCCGTTCGTCCGTCGAGTCCCTCGTTCGCGAATCTCTTTTTCGCCAACTCGGGCAACAGACGCCGTCTGCTCCGGCCCCCGTGCTGTTTGTCAACAGTTCGGCCCGGCACATGCACATTTCTCCGGAAAACCTGGAAGTGCTTTTCGGACCCGGCGCAAAACTGACGGTTCACAAGATGCTTTACCAGGAGGGGCAGTACGCCTCCCAGCAGACGGTCACCCTGGTGGGACCTCGCAAACGCATCATCCCGAATCTTCGGATTCTGGGGCCAACCCGAAACCTGACCCAGATCGAACTGGCCTTTACCGATTCGGTTTCGCTGGGCATCGATGTTCCGATCCGCGCCTCGGGCGAGATCGAGGGAACTCCCGGCGGCTACATCATGGGCCCCAAAGGGATGCTGGAGATGAAGAACGGCATCATCCGGGCCATGCGCCATGTCCACATGTCGCCCGCCGATGCGAAGTTCTACGGCGTCAAGCATCTCGACAAAATGACGCTCAAGGTGACGGCGAACGATTGCACCACGCGTTTCGACGACCTGCTCGTGCGGGTCGATCCGACTTTCAAACTCGAAGTTCACATTGACACCGATGAGGCCAACGCCTGCAATCTCGATCACGCAGCGAAGGTCGAACTCATCAAAAGCTAACTCTTTCAACATAGACTCTTAACCCTCAACCCAAATACCAAATGAGCGAAGCAATCGGACTAATCGAAACGCGCGGATACGTGGGCCTGGTGGAAGCCAGTGACGCCATGGTCAAAGCCGCCAATGTGGAACTGGTCAAGTCGATCCAAATCGGCGGGGCCCTCATCACGACCATCGTCAAAGGCGACGTCGGCAGCGTCAAAGCCGCCGTGGACGCCGGAAAACAAACCGCAACCCGCGTGGGCAACCTCGTGGCGTCGCATGTGATCGCCCGGCCAGCGCCGGAGCTTCTCAAGTTCTTTACCGCCTAAACCCACGGCCCAACCTACACAGAATTAATATTATGGCTGGACAAGCACTCGGAATGATTGAAACCAAAGGCCTCGTCGCGCAGTTCGAAGCAACCGACGCGATGCTCAAGGCTGCAAACGTGGAACTCCTCGGCTGGGAAAAAATCGGCTCGGGCAACGTCTGCGTCTTTGTGCGGGGCGATGTCGCCGCCGTCAAAGCCGCCGTTGAATCCGCCGCCACCGCCGCGAGCACTCTCGGCGAAGTGGTCGCCGTTCATGTGATTCCTCGTCCGCACGACGACCTCGCCAAGCTCGGCAAATTCCTTACCGCCAAGCCCGCTCCTGCTGCAAAGTAAGCAGTAGAAGAGGCATCCCTGCCTCTTACCGGAATAGCGCCAACGCACTCACACCAAATCTAGTCACTGTGACTCCGAACCAAATTCTCGTCGCCAACATTGGCAGCACGTCCTTCAAGTTCCGCTTGATCGAAATGCCCAGTGAGCGTGTCCTCGCCAAAGGCGGCGTGGAGCGCATTGGCAGCGCGGAATCGACCTATGCGTTCAAGCTCGGCAACGAGCCTGAACAGAAAGGCGTCGGTTCGTTCCCTGACTATGAAGCGGCCATCGCACTCGTCGAGAAGCTGCTTGGCGGCTTCGGCGGACTGGCCGCCGTCGGCTTCAAGCCGGTGATGGCCCGGAATATTTCCGGCACGCAGCGGTTCGATGAAACGGTCCTGCGGGCCATGGAAGAGGTGAATACCCTCCTCCCGGCTCACAACCCGCCTTACATCGCCGCCGTCCGGAGTTTCCAGCGTTCGCATCCCGAACTGCCTTGCATCGGCACGTTCGAGACCGCCTTCTACGATCACGTCCCGGCGCACAATCGCCGGTACCCGGTTCCGCTCGAGTGGGAATCCAAATACGGCATCCGCCGGTATGGATTCCACGGAGCGAGCCACCGGTATGTGACCCAGCGGTGCGCGGAATTGCGCGGCACCGACCAGCTCCGGCTCATCTCGTGTCACCTCGGCGGCAGTTCGTCGATTGCCGCCGTGCTCAACGGCAAAGCGATCGATTCAAGCTGGGGCATGACGCCTCAGAGTGGGCTGCCGCAGAATAATCGCGTGGGAGACTTTGATGTCTTCGCTCTCGTCTATCTCGCACGCGATTTGGGACTGGGCATCGACGCCGTTGAAAAGGCGCTCACCACCGAGTCCGGCCTCAAGGGGATGTCCGGCCTCGCCACGGGCGATATGCGCGACCTGGTCGAGGCGGCCGGGAAAGGCTGCGAGAACGCCAAAGTCGCCCTCGACGTTTTCGCCGGGGCGATTCGCAAATACATCGGGCAGTTCCTGGTGGAACTCAATGGCATCGACGCGCTGATCTTCACCGCCGGGATCGGTGAGAACGATGCGCCGATTCGCGAAGCAGTCTGTGCAAACCTCGACTTCTGCGGCCTCGAACTCGATTTGGAAGCAAATCGGGCCACCCGCGCCACGGAAGCTGTCATCTCCACGCCGCGCTCGAAGATCGAGGTGCGCGTGATCCCAACCAACGAAGAACTCATCATCGCCCGCAACGCGTGGGCGAAACTTTCAGAATAACCGTCCAACCCAACTATCCATTATGGCTCAACAAGCACTAGGAATGATCGAAACTCGCGGCCTCATCGCTCTCGTAGAAGCGACCGACGCGATGCTCAAATCCGCCAACGTCGAACTCATCGGACCGATGACCCAGGTCGGCAACGCAATGGTAACCGTCTGCGTTACCGGCGACGTCGCCGCCGTCAAGGCCGCTACGGAATCCGGCAAAGCCGCAGCCCAGACCCTGGGCGAAGTCATCAGCGTCAGCGTGATCGCACGCCCGCATAACGACCTCGGCGCCGTTCTTCCCAAACCCGCCAACAGCAAATAATGATCCTCGCCCGCGTAGAAGGCAGCGCTGTCGCGACGAAGAAGAACCCTAAAATGACGGGGAGCAAATTCCTCGTCGTGCGGCCGATGGTGATCGATTCGCCCAAGGCCGACGGATTCAAGCTCGGGACGAGTACGCTAGTCGTCGTCGATACACTCGGCGCGGGCGAAGGCGAAATCGTTCTCGTGGTCCAAGGCAGTTCCGCCCGGCTCGCCGCCGAGGACAAAGACTCGCCGGTCGATGCCGTGGTAATCGGCATCGTGGACACCGTGGATGTCGGCAAACAGATCGTGTATCGCGCACAGTAGGAGAAGATCCTTGAGGGTTGGCACGCAACTCCTCTTCTCGCAGCTATCTTATTAGATATTCCCAATGGCAACGATTGACGAAGTGTTCGTATCGAAAGTGGTGAGCGAAGTGCTCGCCCGTCTTCAAACGCAGACTGCGGTGGCGAAGTCCAGCTCGGGCTCTTATGGAGTCTATGAGCAGATGGGCGACGCGATCGAAGCCGCCAACCGCTCGTTCGAGAAGTTGCGCGAGCTGGGGATTTCCGCGCGCAAAAAGGCGATCCAGGTGATCCGCCGGATGTGCGTTGAGCACGCCGAGGAATGGGGCAAGATCGAATTCGCCGAGACGAAGATCGGCCGCGAAGCCCACAAGATCGAGAAGCTCCGCATCTGCGGCGACCTGGTTCCCGGAGTGGAATTCATGGAGCGCATGGCGTTCAGTGGCGACTTCGGCTTGACGGTGATCGATTTCGCGCCGTGGGGTGTGATCGGAGCCATCACCCCTTCGACGCACAGCGTCCCGACGCTCACCGGCAACGCGATCAACATGATCGCCGCCGGCAACGCGGTGGTTTACAACACGCACCCGAGCGCCGCCAAGTGCGCCGCAGTGGCGATCCGCGCCTACAACGAGGGCATCTATAAAGAGACGGGCATTTCCGATTTGCTCACGTGCGTGATCAAGCCGACGCTTGAGACCTTCGACATCATGGTAAAGCACCCCGCCGTCAAGCTGCTCTGCGTCACCGGCGGTCCCGCGGTATGCGCCAGTGCGATGGTCAGCGGCAAACGCGCCATCTGCGCCGGCCCCGGAAATCCGCCAGTAGTCGTCGATGAAACGGCCGACATCGACAGCGCCGCACGCGGAATCATCGCAGGCGCCGCCTACGACAACAATCTGCTCTGCATCGGCGAGAAGGAAGTGTTCGTCGTGGAATCCGTTGCCGACAAGCTCATGGCTGCTATGGAAAAGGCGGGTGCCGTCCGCTTGAACGCCCAGCAAGTCGAAGCGCTCACGCAAGTCGCTTTCAAGTCCGTCAATGCAAAGCCCGGCGGCTGCGCTCACGCGGTGGTCAACCGCGATCTCATCGGCAAAGACGCAGCGGTCCTCGCGGCGGCCATCGGGATGAATGTCCCGGCGGACACCATGCTGCTCTTCGGCGAAACCAAGGCCGATCACCTCTTCGTGGATGAAGAGCAGATGATGCCGTTCATCCCAGTCGTTCGCGTGCCAAACGTCGATGTCGCCATCAAAGAAGCCATCAAGGCCGAGCACGGCTACAAGCATACGGCGATCATGCATTCGCAGAATATCCGCAACCTCACCAAGATGGCGCAGGTTGTCGATACCACTCTCTTCATCAAAAACGGCGCGTCGGTGACCGGCCTCGGTCTCGGCGGGGAAGGCTTCCTTAGCTTCTCGATCGCCACGCCAACCGGCGAAGGCGTCACCACGCCGATGACCTTCACCCGTTCACGCCGTTGCGTGATGGTGGAGAGCCTCAACATGTTCTAAACCCGAATGCGCACCGCGATTATCCACGGCTACGCCACTTCCGTCGTGAAACACAAAAGTCTCGACGGATGGCGGTTGCTGATCGCGGTGCCCGAAAGCCCCGACGTGCCACCTCAACTAGTCATCGACAACCTCGGTGCGGCCATTGGCCAGCGCGTGGTGATCTCCAGTGACGGCGGCGAATCCCGCAAGATGGTCGGGGACGAAAGCAGCCCGGCGCGCTGGAACGTGGCCGGGATCATCGATCCGGAAAGGGCCCTCAACGTATGAGAATGGGGACCGTCATCGGGCGCGTTACACTTTCAGTCAAGAACCCAAGGTTTGTCGGCCAGCGCCTGCTCCTCACGCTGCCTTGGAATCGCCAAACCTTTGAGGGGCAGGAATCGTTCGATCCCGCCATCGTCGTCTATGACGAACTCGGTGGCGGAGTCGGCCAGCACATAGCCATCAGCGAAGGCCGCGAGGCGGCCTGCCCATTCAAAACTCCGACGCCCGTTGACGCCTACTGCGCAGCGCTTGTCGATGAACACTTTTACAACCAACAGCCATGAAACTATTCGCCCAAAAAGAAGCCGAGGCTTTTGTTAAGACCGGTGCCAAGGAATTCCGATTCAACCGAGACATTCGGCTGACCCCGGGAGCCAAGGACATTTTCACCGAAGCCAGCGTGAAGCTGGTCTTTGACGAATCCGCCTGCGCCCCTGCTTGCGCAGCAACCCCCGCCCCGGTTGCCGGCGCTGCCGCCTGCGCCGCGATTCCCGCCGGCGCCAACGACGACGAGAAACTTTTCTTCTCGCCTGAAGCCGAAAAGCTCAAGCAGGAGATCTGCGACATCGGCCGCCGCATCTGGATGCGCGAATACTGCGATGGCAACGGAGGGAACATCTCCTGCCGCATCGGGCCGGATCGCTATCTCTGCACGCCGACCGGCGTCAGCAAAGGCTTCATGAAGCCCGATATGCTTTGCATGGTGGACGGCAACGGCAAGCAACTCGCCGGCACCTGGAAGCGCACCAGCGAATTCATGAGCCACGCCGCCATCTACAAGAGCACGCCCGAAGCGTTCTCCGTCTGCCACGCTCACCCGTGCTACGCCGGCGCGTTCGCCGTCAAGGGCATGCAGCCCCCACCCCGCCTCATCCCTGAGTTGGAAGTGTTCGTCGGCACCGTTGCCTTCGCTCCTTACAAGACTCCAGGCAGTGCGGAAATGGCCGATGAAATTTTCCAGCGCGCGCCCAAACATCAGTCGATCCTCATGGGCAACCACGGCGTGATCTGCTGGGGCAAATCCGTCGAGGACGCCTACTTCAAGATGGAGATCACCGACGCTTATTGCCGGACCATCATCCATGCGCAGAACCTCCCCGGCGGCACTTCGATTCCCGGCGACAAAATGGGCGACCTGCTCGACATCAAGAAGAGCCTGGGTCTCCCGGACGACCGCTACGAACTCAAGCCCGCGCAACTCGGCGAGATCGATCCCTGGGCTGAAGTTTGCGGCCAGCACGGCGCTTCATCGCCCGTCACTCCGTGGAACCCGATGACCCTCGGCGGAACCAACGTGAGCGGAGCCGAACTCGAAGCGCTGGTCCAGAAACTCACCGACGAAATCGTCAAGAACCTCGGAAAATAATCAAACCATGAAAGTTGCAATCATCGGTGGTGGCGGACGCGTGGGCTCTTGTGCGGCCTTTGCGCTTCAGTGCTCGGGCGTTGTCAAAGAAATCGTCATGCTCGACGCCAATCAGGCTGCGGCCGAAGGCGAAGCGCTCGACCTGCTCCACGGCGCGGCCTTTTGCGCCGACCAGAACATCTACGCTGGCACTTACGCCGACTGCGCGAATGCGGACGTCATCTGCATCACCGCCGGTCTGCGCCGGAAACCGGACGAGAGCCGCCTGGATCTCATCAACCGCAACGTCGCGCTCTTCAACGGCATCCTTCAGAGCATCAAAGGCGGCGGGCTGAAACGGGACGCGATCGTGCTGGTCGTCTCAAACCCGGTGGACATCCTGACCCAACTCGCCGTCGAGCAACTCGGTCTTCCAAGCGCACAGGTGATCGGGCTCGGAACCGCGCTCGACACTTCGCGCTTCTGCTCGCTGATCGCCAGCACCCTCAAGCTCGCTCCTTCCCAGGTGCGCGCCATGATCCTGGGCGAACACGGCGACACCATGGTGCCGATCTGGTCGTCCGCGACCGTCGATGGGTTCTCGCTTCTCAAGTTCCCGGGCGTCACCCCGACCTTCCAGACTCAACTCTTCGAGCGCACCCAGAAAAGCGGCGCGGAAGTCATCTCCCGCAAGGGCGGCGCCGGCTATGCCGTTGGCGTGGCCATCCGTGAAGTCATCGACACCATCGCGCTCGATGGCCGCCGCATTCTCCCGGTCTCCAGCTTCGTGAATGGCGCCTACGGAATTCGCGATATCTCCATCAGCGTTCCGACGGTCGTCGGCCGCGGCGGCGCCATCCAGCACGTCGAAGTCGAACTCTGGCCAAAGGAACTCGCCGGCCTGCAAGCCTCCGCCAAAGCGTTGAAAGACACGCGGGCTAAGATCAAGTAGGCCTGCCGGTTTTCGGATAAAATTCAAGCTCCAGCCCATTCGTGGGCTGGAGTTTTTTTGTTTGTGAACGAATGATCCGGCAAGGTTTCCCCCCACTTATCGATGCCGCAGAAACTCCTGAATTGTCATGCCAATATCTTTGATGATCTGCCGCAGAAGAACTGGGGACACATCTCTACCGGGATGGTCTGGGACGGTGGTGGCACGCCCGTCAGAGTGGCGATATTGCATGTGTGATCCACGCTGACGAACAAGCGTGAAACCTGCTGCCTCCAAAATGCGGCAAATCTCGCGCGCTTTGAGAACTGGGATCTTTGGCATACCCTACGCGGCAACCGTAATGCTCTGAGTGCCAACGAATTCGGTATCCATATCTGGCTCGCCGTCCTCAAGGAGCATCTCGATAACCTCGCGCAGGTTGCTTTGCAGCTCGTCTAGGGTCTCCGCTTGGGAGTGCGCGCCAGCAAAACCCGGCACATAGCCAACGTAAAGCCCCGTTTCCGGGCATCGCTCCACGACTGCGGTGTAAACTCTCATCGGCCCAAATTAGAACTGCAGGCGTCCGGCGTCAATGTTGCGTATTTCAGCGGGCTCCGGAAGTGGGATACCGCCTAATTCGCAGACTCCCCTCCTGCAATTCCTACCTCAACGCGGAGTGATCGATCGTGGTGAGCCGGCGTTTGCGTTCCCCGAGCTTCGGGATGCAATCAATGAGCGCGCGGGTATAGGGATGCTTCGGCGCTTTGAGAATCTGCTCCGCGGGCCCGTACTCCACGATATCTCCCCGGAACATGACAGCCACCCGATCGGCGATGCCGCCGATGATGCCGAAATTGTGCGTGATCAGAATCATGCTCATCCGTAATTGCTGCTTGAGCTCTTTCAAGAGCTGGATGATTTGCGCCTGGATGGTCACATCGAGCGCGGTGGTCGGCTCGTCCGCCACGAGGATTTCGGGCTGACAGGAGAGCGCCATGGCGATCATCGCCCGCTGCTGCATCCCGCCGCTGAGCTGGTGCGGGTAATCCCACATCCGCTTTTCCGGGTTGACGATTCCGACCAGCCCCAGCCATTTGGCCACTTCGGCGTTCAAGTCGCGCACGTCAGGACGGTGGAGCCGGATGGCTTCCGCGATTTGGTTACGGATCGTGAATACCGGGTTGAGCGACGTCGAGGGCTCCTGGAAAATGTAGGCAATGCCGGAGCCGCGGACCCTGCGCAGCTCGCCCGGATTCATCTGCAAAACGTTCCGGCCCTGAAAAAGGATTTCCCCCGTCGGATAGCTCGCAGGCGGTTCCGGCAACAACCGGGTGAGCGCCAGGGCGGTCACGCTCTTGCCTGAGCCGCTCTCGCCCACGATGGCCAACGTCTCCCCGGCGTCCAGCGTAAACGAAACGCCCTTAACGGCCTCCACGACCGTATCCTCAGTGGCGAACTGAATCGACAGGTTCCGGACATCGAGCAATGGGGTGTTCATTTGGTTTTTAAGCATCCTCAGATTCACAGTTTACACAAATTTTGAAAACCGGAAGGCCAGAGTTACATTCCCCCGGTAAGGGAACCGAAATCCGACGCTTCCCCTCGATCCTCATTTCTGACATTCTACCGCAATGCAATTGACCGATGAACAGAAACAGGAAGTCTCCCGCTGGATAGCGGAGGGAGCGAAGCTTTCCGAAGTCCAGCAGCGATTGGACGAGCAATTCGGCATCCGCCTGACCTACATGGAAGCTCGTTTTCTGGTGGACGATCTCAAGCTGGTCCCGCAAGAAAAGCCGGAACCACCCGCCAAGGCAGAACCGCCCCAAGCGCCTTCCTCACCCACGGGTGGCGAGCCAAAGCCCGGTGCGCCGGATGAGGTGGCAGGCAAAACCGCAGCCGGGGGCTCGGTTAAGATCAGCATGGACCAAATCATGCGGCCTGGCTCGCTCGTCAGCGGCAGTGTGGTTTTCAGCGACGGAGTAAAAGCCGAATGGTATCTGGACCAAACGGGGCGCTTTGGATTGGTCCCGCCGCAGCCTGGCTATCGCCCCTCGCAAGCCGACCTTGCCGAATTCCGTATCCTGCTTGAAGAAGAGCTTTCCCGGCAGGGAATGTGAAAGGGCGATTTCGGGTGCAGGACCGGAAAGTTACAGGGTGTGAAATTCCCTGATACACAGGCGGCGT
>JBAXSN010000118.1:0-10724 GCA_037130675.1 Verrucomicrobiota bacterium | reverse complement strand
GACTAGCTTGAAACTTGGTTTGGAGTGACTGGAAACCTTGGGTATCGGGGCGCTTTGTAAGGCGCTAGAGGACTAGCGCACTCCATGGCGCTTCGCGCATCGCCTTCGGGAGCGCGCCAGCGCCATGGAGTGCGGCAGTCCTCTGCCGCCTTGGATGGCGCGCAGAAAACGCCAGAGGTCCAGCGCCACCTTCACGTTTCCCCGACGAATGATCCGGCAAGGCACGCCGCCGGGGGCGGGACTACTCCGAAAATAGGATCGACCCGAGGGAAGGAGGGGGAACGCCATTGTCCCGGCAACTCTATTGCCGTGATGGGCTTCGGGAGCAAGCCGAAGCCCCCGCCCCCCGCCGCAATGGAGTCGAGCCTCCCCCCTCACCCACTTTTAATCGCGCCCGGGCATCGCACTTGCTTCTTGCCAAACTCCCCTTGACTGCCCTAATCCATTCCGTGGGACAGCCCCGAAATACTCCCCGTTGCTTCAACCCGTTGCCGCCTGATCGGAGGCTTAAAGCTTGAACTCAGAACCCGTTCCCCTCTCCACCGGCAGCCTGACGAGCGAGGAGATGCTCTTGCGCCGTATGTCCGCCGCCGCGAGGACCTTCAGCACCCTTGCAACTCTCGCCGGATTGCTTGGGGTGGCCGGTCGCCTGCTGCCGTTTCCTCTGCTCCTGAACGTTTTCCCCGGCCTGCCCTGCATGAAGGGAAACACGGCTTTGAGTCTTATGCTGCTCGGCGGCGCCCTTCGACTGCTTCAAGGTGGAGCGGACTCAACGATCATTCGGCGCACGGTTCAGAGCCTGGCGGCGATCGCCCTCGCCATCGGACTGATCACCTTGCTCGAATACCGCTTCCCCATCGATTCAGGCCAGTTCGATCAACTCATTTTTAAGAATCAAAACGGCGAATATGCGCCCGGGCGGATGTCGCCCAACACCGCCCTGACGATACTTGTGAGCGCGGGCGCTCTATTTTTGCTGGCAGGCCACAGCAAAAAAAGCCATCGCGGCGCACAACGGATGGCGATGCTCATTCTGCTCAGCGGCTTGTGGACATTGCTGGGCTATGTGTTTTCCGTAACCCACCCCACTCAGGTTCACCACTTTAGCTTTATGGCGTTGAACACCGCCCTGGCTTTCGTCGCCCTCGGCTTGGGAGTGCTCCTTTCCCAGCCCGATACGGGGATGATGCGGATCTTTTCCAGCCACAGCAGCGCGGGCGCCATGGCTCGCAAGGTGCTCCCCGCGAGCATTCTGGCTCTGTTTGCCTTGGGAACATTCACCTTTTTAGGTCTGCGCGCCGGCCTGTATGATGCGGCGCTCTGCAACGCGTTGTTCACCATCGCCAGCATTGTATGGATCACCTCCGTGGTGTGGCACAATGCGTATGCGATCGATCAAGCGGCACGAAGCCAGGCCCGCGCCGAAGGCGCCGCCCGGCGCCAGGCCGAGGAACTCAACGACGCGGCTGCGGAGCAATATGTGGCCATGGCGGAGGCGATTCCGCAAATCGTCTGGACGGCCCAGCCAGACGGCTATTTGGATTTCCATAACCAGCGGTGGTTTGAATACACCGCGCTTTCCCAAAGCGAATCCGCAGGAGATGGCTGGATGACGGCGATCCATCCGGACGATGTAGTCCCCTGCGCCGAGAATTGGAAATTGGCGATCGCCGCCGCCAGCCGATTCGAAGTCCAGGCCCGCATTGTCCGGCACGACAACGCGTGGCGCTGGCACCTGATTCGCGCTTTGCCGGTGTTCGACCGGGCCGGGCAGATCGTTAAATGGTTTGGCACTTGCACGGACATCGAAGAACAAAAGCGCGCCGAGGAGTCGATGAGATTCCTGGCCAACGCCGGAACCATTCTTTCGGCGTCGTCGGCTGAAATCGAGACGCTCCAGAGCGTTGCGGAACTGGCGGTGCCAAAGATTGCCGACCTCTGCACCGTCCACCTGGTATTGGAAAACCGCGAGCAACTGCAGCTTGCGGCGGTCTCCCACATGGATCCAAAGAAAGTGGAGCTAATGGTGGAAACCGTCTGCCGGTTTCCGCCAAGCGCGAGCCAGTCCGCAGGGGTCATCCGGGTAGTGCAAACCGGCAGGGCGGAACTCACGCCGGAGATCGACGAGTCAGATATCGATTCCCTTGCCTCCAACGACACTCATAGCGAACTGCTTCGCCAACTCGGCCTGCGCTCCATGATGTGCGTCCCGCTGCAAGGGCGCAGCGACATTCTCGGAGTCATCACCTTCGCCTCGATTGAATCCGCGCGGCACTATTCAGCCACCGACCTTACGCTGGCCGAAGAAGTGGCCCGCCGCACCGCGCTTGCCTTGGAGAACAATCGTCTTTTTGCGAAACTGACCGAGACAAAAGCCGAAGCCGAAGCCGCGAACGCCGCCAAGGATCAGTTTCTTGCGGTCTTAAGTCACGAGTTGCGCACCCCGCTCACCCCCGTCCTGCTTTCCGTGGTGGCCATGGGCCGCGACCCCGATCTCCCCCAGTCCGTTCGCGATGCTACGGAAACAATCCGGCGCAACATCGAACTCGAAGCGCGACTCATCGACGATCTGCTCGACTTGACCCGGATTCAGTGTGGGAAGCTGCAACTCCAATTCGCTCCCATCGATGCCCATGCCCTGCTGCATGCTGCCCTGGAGATTTGTGATGGCGACATCAGGGAAAAGAAATTGCGGATCTCGCTCGGACTCTCCGCAACCCGACATCATGTCACGGCCGATCCGGCCCGGCTTCAGCAGGTGTTCTGGAATCTCATTAAAAACGCCGTTAAATTCACGCCCTCAGGCGGCTTCATCGCTTTCCGTTCTCAAAACACGCCGACCGGCGCACTCCAGATCGAGATCGAGGATTCGGGCATCGGGATCGAACCCCGCGTGCTTCCGAAAATCTTCAACGCCTTTGAACAGGGAGAAAAGTCGCGCGCCCGGCGCTTTGGCGGGCTCGGGCTTGGGCTCACGATCGTCAAAGACATCTTGGAAGCCCACGGAGGCATGATCAGCGCAACCAGCCCCGGACGGGACCTCGGCACTTGCTTTCTAATCAAACTTGCGACCATCGATCCGCCCGCTGTCGGCCAGGCCGGACCCGCGCAGACTCAAGAAACGCAAACGCCCGGGGAAATCAGAATCCTGCTGGTGGAAGACGACAAGGACACCGGGGCGCTGCTACGGAAGATCCTTGAGCGCCGCGGGTACCAAGTGGATATGGCCAACAGCATGCAATCCGCCATAGACCTGGCAGAGCGCGCGACTTACGATCTGCTAATCAGCGACATCGGGCTGCCCGATGGCAGCGGCCACGAGGTGATGCGCCGTTTACGCGAAATCCGATTCATCCCCGGGATCGCCATGAGTGGCTTTGGCGCGCATGAGGATATCTGCCGCAGCTATGAAGCAGGATTTGCCGAACACCTGATCAAGCCGCTCAATATCTCCAAGCTGGAAGAGGCGATCAAGGCACTGACTGCCCGGGCCCTGTAGCCGCCCCGCGCCTCCGCTTCTCCCCTCCCCGCCTAAATTATTCTCGTCGAATCGATCTGAGTGACGTGATTCGGCTTCATGAACTCCGGGCCGCCCATCATCGCCGCGCCGATGAATATTTCGGCGTATTTCACGGTCATTTCCGTAATGGCCATAACTTCATCTACCGTCTCGCCCAGGGCGATCATCCCGTGGTTCTGAATCAGGATCAGTTTCGGGGCGACTTTATACCGGTCGCGCCAGAGGGCGATCTTCCGGCGCATTTCCTTGGCCAGTTGCAATCCTGGCGGCATGAAGGGCACCAAGACGCTGGCCAGGCCGCAACTGAGGATTTCGTGGGGCAGATTCCGGCGATCGGCAAACTGCCGGGCACGGGGAGAACAGATGACCTGATTGACCGGGATGGGTTGCGTGTGGGCGGCGTAGATCAGGCCATCGGCAGCCAGCAAGTCGGCGAAAGCCAGGGCATCGGCGCACGGAGGCAGGCTATCCGGGACGGCTTTGGCCTCGGCGATTTGCTCATCGGTCACCGAGTCCAGGGCGATCAACGCCTGGGTCTTGGCGAGATCCATTTCCACCATGTGCCGGGCATCCAGCCGGGCCATATTGGCGGCCATCGCGCTCACGGCGATTTTGTTGCCGGGGATTTTCGCGGCGACCGAGCCCTCGTTCCAGATGGCGAGACGCGCAGGATGATGCCCGATGCGATGCGCCAGTTCGATCAGTTCGCTGCTTGTTGGAAATAACTCACTCATTTGATGGGTCCCCAGTGTGATGTAAACGGCCAATAGACGAACATTCCGCGCCCCATGACATTCTGCTCCGGAACAACGCCCCAGTCGCGACTGTCGGAGCTGTTATAGGAATTGTCCCCCATCGCGAAATAGCACTTTGGAGGAACGTGGAAGGTGGCATCCGGACTGGTAAGGAATTGGAATCCACCAACACCGTCCGGAGGATTGGAGTAGCCTTGGTAGCCGTTCTTCGGGTTTTCCGGGGTTCCGGACATGACGCGCTGGAAAGCGGGTTCCTTGGCCAGTTCGCCGTTGATGTAAAGGTTGGGTGGATCGACCCGCAAGACGTCGTTCGGCAGCCCGGCGAGACGCTTGATATAGAACTGCGATGGCGCGCCGGGGTTCGTCCGGTTTTCCCGGGTCTGGATTCCCGCAGTATTGAAAACAAAGACTTCGGCCCGGTGCGGATTGCGGAAGTTGTAGCTCACTTTATCCACAAAAACGTGGTCGCCGGTATTCACATACCCGCGCGCAATCACCTGCCCCGCGCTCAAGGGAGTGCCAGTGCGCAAACCGAACGTCTCCCAGAGAGTCCGCGCCGGGGCATGGACCAGAAAGGTTTGTTTGGCGCACTGGATTTCCGCAAAATTGAAAAAGCGAAACTTCGTGACGTCGCGCATCGAAATGAGGGTGTCGTCCTCCTTGGAAACGACGTTCACGTAGCTTCGCCCGTAGCGCAGGAAATCGACCACCTGGACGATCGGGTTCGGCGGGGGGGTATCCGTTTGGTAGCCGCGGATGCCATTGAGCGTCGGCTGCATGGAGCCGGTGGGAATGGTGAAGGGCTGGAGGAAAAACGAGCGAACGCCCACGGCGATGACGATGGCAACGAGAAACACCTCGCAATTCTCGCGCATGGCCGCGTCGGCTTGCCGGGGAAAGTGGCGCCCGAACAGATCGTCGAGCTCGCGCCCCGCGGTGGCTACTTCCTCGCGGCTCCGGGCACGGATTGCCTCTTCGAGCCGTTGCATGCCGGTGAGGATTCCCCCAACCTCTTCGGGCCGGAGCAAATCGCGTTTGTAGCTCAGCATTTTCTGGGCGGCCTTGAGCATTTCGCGACCGTCTTTGATATACCGGGGAATAAAGAGTCCAATCATAAGGTGTGAGTTGAAAATCGAGAGCGGGCGGCGATGACCGCAAGCCGCCGGGCCTGTGAAGGAGTGACCAGCATGGCGCGAACCATCAGGTCCGCGTCGCCAAATTGAGGTTCGAGTGCGACCGCACGGGCAAGGAACTTGGAGGCATCTTCACGCTTGCCCATGGCTTCGGCGGCCAGCGCCAGTCCGCCAAACGCGCTCCCCTTCCCGTTCCGGGCCAGGGCCGAGGCATGATTGAACGCTTCGAACGCCTGGGTCGGCGCATTGCGATCCAACAAAGCATAGCCGAGCCCCAACCAGGCGTTAAAGGAATACGGATTCAACCGTCCGGTTTCGCTCCAGAGCGAGCGATCGTCGCGCCACGGCTGTTCCTGCAAGAACGTGGCGATCCCGAGCCCCCCCACCACCAGCATCGAGGCGGCGACAGCGACAGGGGTCCACGCCGGCTTGGCCCTGATCTGGGAAATCAGGGCGGCGAGCATCAAAGCGACACCAATCAGCGGCATGTATAGAAAGCGGTCGGCCATCGGGCGGTAGATGGGCATGAAATTGGAAACCGGGAGTAATGAAAACCAAAAAACGGCTATTCCAAGCACAACGAGCCGATTCCGCCATCCGGCGACCACTTGGACCCCGCCAAACACCATCACGCCCAGCAACGAACCAAGAAACCCGAAGTTGCGGATGGAGTAGCCATTATAATCGGCACAAAGCCCGGCAGGCCAGACGATCCGCAGAAATTCGGCGGCCCAGATCCGGATTTGAATCAGGAACAGATCCGCCCAATTATCCGCCAGCCAGCTTGGCGATTCGATGAAGATCCGCGAATTCTTCGGCTCCAACGCAAAGCGCGCCGCGAGGAAAGCTCCGGCTGCCAGGCCCGTGGCCGCGATGAGGATCAGCCACGGCTTCCAGTTCTCGGTTCGGCGAAAAATGAACCAGTAACTCGCCAGCACGGCTGGACCGGCTATCCCGGATTCCTTGGATGCGATGGAAAGGAACAGGGCGCCAACCGTCAAAGCCGCGGGCCACCAGCATCCCCCACGCTCCTGCGGCTTAAAGTGCAGCGCGGCGTTAAGGCCGGCGAGCAGGAAGAAGGTGGCCAGCAGATCCTCCCGGTAACCCACTTCCACCACCGCCTCGCAGTTTAAGGGATGAGCCGCGAAGACGAGCGCACCAATCAACGCCGGCCAAAACCGGTTTACGAGCGCGAGCAGCCAGCGAAAGAGCAGGGCCGCCGTCGCCCCGTGCAAAAGCAAATTCGTGAAGTGATACCCCGCCGGGTTAAGGCCCCAAAGACGGGAATCGACCATCAAGGTAAAGAGATTCACGGGGCGGTTGAAATCCAGCACGTCCATCCCGAGCACACGCAGGGTGAGCACGTCCCAAAAATGCCGGGGCTCATGGATGAACCGATCAATGACAACCTGGGCAAACGAATCATAGACCAGGTCAAATCCGATGGCCGGCAGGTAAACGGCTACGGCCAGCAAAGCCACGATCGCCATCCAGAACCCTTCGGAAAAACCGAGCAATCCAGGGTCCGGCACCGACGCAGGTCGGTTCCGAGCTTCGGGCGCTGTCGTTTTTGAGTGCGGGGCGGACATGAGCTTCAATCAAGGCGCAAACCGCCGCACAAACACCTCCGCCACGCGATCGGCCACTGCGGCCACCTCCATCGCCTGGCCGGTTTCGCGCTCGATATTGGTCATCTCCACTCCGGTGATGCCGCACGGCGTGATCTGTGAAAACGGGGTCAGAT
Source organism: Verrucomicrobiota bacterium (assembly GCA_037130675.1). Taxonomy (GTDB): domain Bacteria; phylum Verrucomicrobiota; class Verrucomicrobiia; order Chthoniobacterales; family Chthoniobacteraceae; genus JBAXSN01. Next base: position 3,572 of record JBAXSN010000118.1, on the reverse strand, counting down.
CCCCACAGACGTTCAATGCAAAGCCATGCATGGAAATCCAGCGCCGGACGCCGACCCCGATGGAGGCAATCTTGCGGGCGCCGACCCAAACGCCGGTAAGCCCCTCGCGCTGGCAGGCGCTGATCCCAAACTCAGCAAGCGTCTCGATGATCACCGCCTCCAATTCGCGAAGATAAACGTGGAGATCCTGGCCGCGGAGCTTGAGGTCGAGAATGGGGTACCCGACCAACTGGCCCGGCCCGTGATAAGTGGCCTGACCGCCCCGATTGATCTGCACCACGGGATGCGGGAGCAGGGCGGCGTCGCGCAGGCTCGACTGGTCCGGCGTGCGGCCAATGGTGTAAACCGGCTCATGTTCCAGCAGCAGAAGCACTCCCGGCAGAGAGGCCGCCCCGCGTTCCGCCACCAGCGCGTCCTGCAACGCCAGCGCGTCTTCAAATTTGATCCGACCCAACCATCGAATATCGAGCTTCATACTTGTTCCAGTTTAATCATTCCGTTCCGGGCCGCATCCTGAGCTTGAAAATGGGTTATGCCGATGGCCAACGCGTCGGACGCATCCGCCACCGGGGTCTCGGTCAACCCGAGCAGCGCGCGAACCATAAAGCCGACCTGATCTTTCACGGCCCCGCCTCGGCCCACCACGGCCTGCTTCACCCGGCGCGGTGCGTATTCATAAATCGGAATGCCGCGCGAAGCAATCGCCAGCAACGCCGAGCCCCGCGCCGCCCCCATGATGATCGCCGTCCGGTAGCTCTGCACATAAATCACCGCCTCCACCGCCGCGCAATCGGGCTGGTGCCGATGGATCACTTCCGCGAGTCGGTCGTAAATGGCCACCAAACACGAAGACTGCTGGAGCTTCGCCTGGTTCTTGATGATCCCGTATTCCAGCGCCCGCACCTTGGACCCGGGGGAAGTCGGACGCTCCAAAACGGCAAAGCCGGTGGAACGGAGAGAGGGATCGATGGCAAGCACACGCATGGAGCCCCCTATTTGACCTGAACCTGGGAAGTTGTCCATTGCGGAGTGCGAGAGACGAATTGATCACAGGCAAATAGCGGCGCACGTCGAACTCATCGGGTGCGGGACGGGAAAGTTCTGAGTTCCGCTTAGAAAACTGAAAATCCAGTTGTAAGCGGGATTTTTTTGGTCGATGATGTTGTATAGCAAACAAGACAACGCTAACTTAAAACACTTCCCTCGATTATGTCCGACCCAATTGATCGTAAGACTCAAATCCTCCGCGAGATGGCCGAGATCGACCAGATGCAGCGAGGCCGATTGAGCGAGCAGTTTTTCGTGGATAAGAGAGGTGGCAGCGAAGTCACCCGAGGGCCCTACTACAGCATTCAACGCTGGTGCGGGGGCAAAAATATTTGCGAGCGGGTGTCCGCAAAAGACGTCCCCTCAGTGCATGGTGCCATTGAAGGATACGAACGCTTTGAAAAACTCGCCCAGGAGTTTGTGGAAATCACCGAGCAGATGACCCGCAAGAGCATTCAAAACCAAGACGCTAAAAAAAACGCGACGAAATCCGCGAAGCGCAGTTCCAAGAAACCCAAGCCTTCCTAAATCTGGCCGCGCAACGCCTGGCCAAAGACGGCCAAGGCAACATGGAATGGCTGGAATTTGGCCTGCGTGAAGCGATGCAAAGAGATGCCCGGTCGCTCCTGGAAAGGTTGCTCAACGATCCGGCGCTCGCCGTGGCCAATGACCATGCGATGGAGGGTGAAAGGGGCTATCGCAACCGCGCTAAGGTGATCGAAACGCTCTTTGGTCCGGTCGAAGTCTGGCGCAATTGTTACTACGACACCACGCAGTCGGAGGGCCGCTTTCCACTCGATGACGCCTTGGGGTTGATTGAGGGGTATTCACCGGCGCTGGCAAGGCTGATGTGTCGCTCCGGCGGACAGAGTCCATTTGAGGCCGCCAGCGGCGATCTGCTTGCTTATGGAGGCATCAAAGTCGAAGGGCGAGCGATCCAACGAATGGTCAACTGGGTGGCGCCCGCCGTGCGCGAGGCTCTCGAAGCCGAAACCCTGGAACCGGGCGCACATGAGGTCAACGTGCTCTATGTCAGCGGCGACGGAACCGGCATTCCAATGATGAAAAAGGAACTTGAGGGAGTGGCCGGCAAGCAACCCGACGGCTCCGCCAAAACGCGCGAAGTCAAACTCGGCTGCGTCTTTACTCAAACCGGCGTCGATGAAGAGGGAAGGCCGATGCGCGATCCCGATTCGAGCAGCTACATCGCCACGATGGCCAGCGCCGTGGAGTTCGGCGGTCTGCTGCGCAAAGAAGCCTTTCGGCGCAACATGGCAAGCGCGCTCGAAGTGGTTTTCCTTGGGGATGGCGCAACCTGGGTTTGGGAAGTGGCGCGGGTGAATTTTCCGGGAGCCGTCCACATCCTAGACTTTTACCATGCCGCCGACCACTCGGGAGAGCTATGCGATGCCTGTACGGCAAAGGCAGCGAAAAGAGCAAGTCGCAATGCGAAACCTGGCGGTTTTGCCTGAAAGAGGACGGCCTCGACGAGGTAATCTCGGCGGCGCAGGCGGCATTGCCTCGGAGCGGACCACGGCGCAAGGAAGCGAAAAAGCAAATCGCCTACTTCCAGAAAAACCGTGATCGGATGCGCTACGCCACCTTCCGAGCCGCAGGCTACTTCATTGGCTCAGGTGTCGTGGAAGCAGGATGCCGAACCGTGGTTGGTCAGCGGCTCAAGCAGTCCGGAATGTTTTGGTCCAGTGGCGGCGCACAAAATGTCTTGGCCTTGCGCTCGGCCATTTTGAGCAACCGCTTTGACGCCTATTGGGACCAGCGAAACGGACTTCTCGCCGAAGCCGCCTAACTTCCGGTAACTTTCATGTCCTGCACCCATCAGCAACTCGTATTATGAATTGAGGTTTTTTTTGGTCTATTCTTCCGCCATCACCCGTACCGGGCCGACTAGGCCGGAGGGGAGCAACTCGGCTGGTTTGCCGGTCTTCATGCGCTCGGAACAGGATTTACAACTACCCCGGGCCCAGGAGTTGATGTTCCGAAAACCCTCGGAATCCACGGGCTCGTAGGTTGCGACATTGGTCACTGTGCGCCGTTTGTCCGGCGGCAGCGTCGCATCGCCGATCAAGCGGTTGGGCCAGAGGTTGGCTACTTCGATTTCCAACTCGTTGCCTACAGGCTTGAGCAACCCATCGGGAATCTCCACCTGCCAGGGGGCCGTCCAGACTACCCCGAGATCCCGCCCGTTGAGCCGGACCCGGGCGAGGTTGTTGAGCTCGCCAAGGGCGAGAACCATTTTTTGATTTTCGCTTTTTGATTGGATGTCGAACGTCATTTTGTAAACCGAGATTCCAGAGTAATACTTGATCGCCTCCTCCGGGCGTTTCGTCCAATCGACCAATTGGTCAAACCGGACTTTCCCGCCTGTCCCGTTGTCCGGGTAGAACCAGTGCGGATCAAACTGAACGTCCCACGGCCCCACCAGTTCCTGCACCGCCTTCATCTCGGGAAAGTTCTTCCCTTTCACGTTTCCGGTTCCAGGTTTTCGGAACACCACAAACCAGCTC
>JBAXSN010000117.1:0-10767 GCA_037130675.1 Verrucomicrobiota bacterium | reverse complement strand
TTAGGATGAAGCGCCGTTGGCGCTCCGAACCGGACCGCCAAATTCACACCACCTTAATTGCACCCTCTTCCCCGGGTGCGGTTAATCACGCCCGCCCTTTACGCAGGCGTCTTTGCGTCTTTTTCGATGATCGGTTGACTTGCGTCTGTCGGCGGTAGTATCTTGAAAACCCCGCCCGTATGGACGCTGAACTCCGCCAGAAAATCTATCATTTCATCGAAAAACGCGGATTGCGTAAGACAATCCAGCGTGAAGCGATCATCGAGGCAGCCTTCAGCACCACGGAGCATTATACGGCCGAAGAGTTGCTGGTGAAGGCCCGGCACATTGAGCCGTCGGTGTCGCGCGCCACGGTTTATCGAACCCTTCCGCTCCTGGTGGAAAGCGGACTGCTCAAGGAGATCGATCTCGGCAAGGACCAGAAGCATTACGATCCAAATTTTGTCAGCCACCCCCATCACAATCATCTCATTTGTGTGGATTGTCAGAAGATCGTCGAGTTCGAAGACCAGCACATCGACACCCTCGAAGACTGCATCACCAAGCGGCTCGGGTTTTCCCCGGCTACGAAGATGGTTCGAATCGAGGCATCCTGCGACAAGTTGAAGCGGAGTGGCGAGTGCGAGAACCATCCCAAGGCTGCCGAATAGGGTGGGGGCTGCTACAACAGATATTCCCGGTTTCGCCATACAACCCAAATTCCAAAGATGGAACCCGCGGCGCTGCCGAACAGTGCGGTTCCGAAGCCGACCTGCTCGCCGGCCCACCAACCGAGCGCCCCGCCCACATTGATCGCGATGAACATGCAGAATCGCATGGTTATTGATCGTTTCCAGGGACTGCAACGCTTTCGGCCAGTTCTTCTTTGGCTGCGATTTCGTGCTCAACTTCGGCGACGTCCTCGCGGATTTCGCCAAGCTTGGCATGAGCGCTGGGACGATAAAACAAATAAGTGATTCCTCCGATCATTCCCCAAAGCACCACGACTGAGTAGCCGGTGAGCGAGATCAGTTTGGCAATGGATTCCGAAATTCCGCAGAGATCTCCCAGGAGTTTGATGAAAAGGCCTTCCCTCAACCCCGCCCCCCCGATGGTTACAGGAACCGAGGTGAGGGTGTTCACAATCGGCATGATTCCCCAGAAGTTGAGGAGCGTAGCGCCTTTGCCGGATTCGGAAAAGGCCTTGGCCACGCAATAAAACAAACTGAAGGAGCCGAGATGCACCGGGAATGAAAGAGCAAGCGCGAGCAACGAAGAGCGCCAGGCTCGCCCGTAGTGGTTGTAGGCGACCGAGAGATCGATCAGTTTATCCCGCATCGGCATCCGTTCGGGGAGCTTGTGGACAAGCCCAAAGCCGGTGATCGCAAACGAGACGACGACAAACGCCACGCAGCCGCCAAAGATTGCCAGGAGTGCGTAGAGAAGCAGCGAGGTTTCTTTCGTCGTCGTGAGCCACTCGTAACGGGCGGCGATAACCATTCCCGCAATGATAATGAGCCCGAGCAATCCCATTAACCGATCCATGAGCACGGCCAGCATTGCGGCTGCTTTTTTTTGCGGCACTTCCTTGAGCAGATAATAGATCTTCACCACGTCTCCGCCGGTGCCGCCCGGCATGAAGGGATTGAAAAAAACGCCGATCATCAGCAACGCCGAGAGCCGGAGCCAGCCAATGTTCACCCCTTGCACCCGAAGCAGAACCTGCCAACGGACCACGGCGGAGAGTTCCACGAGTCCAAAAAGGACAAAAGCGGCGGCGATCCAGGAGATGTTGGCGCGCGAAAGCGCGTCCAGCATCTGGCGGTTCTGTTCGGAATCGCGAAACAGCCAGCCCAACAACGCCACAGTGGCGGCGATCTGAACGAGTGTAATCAGTTTCTTTTTCATGCTCCGAAGCGCTCTTTCCAGAGCCTGAGCGACTCCGCGATCTCCTCGGTTTTGCGCCGGGGGCTCATCTCCCAAACAAACAGACAGTCTTTGGGGAGTAATGGGATCAGTTGGTTGTAATCGACTGAGCCTCCGGTAAACGGCGCCCGGTGGTCCAAGCCCGGCCAGCCGACATCGTGCAGATGGCAGCCGATCAGGCGCGAGCTGACTTTTTTCAGCCACTCCGCGTGATCGAGAAACCCGAGGTTGTGCTTGATCTGGATATGTCCGATGTCGTGCCAATAGCCGACGGTCGGAGCCTTATATTCCTCGAGAAATTCGCCAAATTCGCGTTCGCTCGGGATCTCTTCATAGGCCTGCCGCCCCTCAAGCCCCAAGCGGATTTCCTTGGATGCCGCGTAGTCGATGATCCGCTTCAGGCAGTCCCGCACCCGCGCCAAGTATTTCGGAGCGATCTGTTCGCGCGTTTTGACGGCCATCCACTTTTCCCTCGCGTACTCCGGCGAGAGGTGGCGGCCGGTGGCAGCCATCTCGATCAAGCGCGAGGTGATAGGCTGCATGTTGATGCGCCCGCAATGGAGAACGACGAAGGGCGCGCCGAGGCGTTTGGCAAAGTCGATGGTCTGATAGGTCTGGCGCACGGCCCGCTCGCGCTCCGCCTCGCGATGGGAGGAGAACTGGAGGCAATCGGGCGAAGCGTGGGTCACCTCAACGGGCAACGGACAAAAGTTATGAAGGCTAGAAAACTGGACGCTGCCCTGGTCATACATCTTTTGGATGCCGTGCATGAGCGACAGCCGGATGCCATGGCCGAGTTCGACGCGATCAAAGCCGAACTGAAGCAGTTCCAGCAACATTCCCTCGCCATCTGTATGGCGACCGGAATTCCAGCAAGTGGAAATGGAAAGAAGGGACACGATGAGCTATTTTTCCGCTTGGATGACCTCCAGGGTGGCGCGGACGTTCGCCTCTACACTGAACTGGGCTGCCAAGTCGAGCAACTGCGGTTTTATACAGGCACGCCGTTCGGGATCGCTCCACGCTTCGATTGCCCGGGCGAGCGCTTCGCTATCGCTCGGATCGTCCAGCACTTCCCCTTCCATGCCGGGTTTGACGATCTCCGAAAACCCGTTTGCCGTCGTCGTGATCACCGGGAGTCCGGCGGAAAGCGCTTCGAGGCAGGCATTGGAGAATGGGTCATAGACTGTCGGCAGGATAAAGACATCGGCGGCTGCGTAGTAAGGGCGCATGTCTTTGATCGGCCCCAGGAAGCGGACTCTGCGAGAGGCCGAATATTTCTTGGGATTTCCCCGGCCAGCCACCAACAGCAGGGGGCGGGAAAGGTTCGCACGCTTGATTCCCTCGATGGCGAATTTTAGCCCTTTGCGCTCCCATCCGCTGCCGGCAAAGAGGACCACGTAGTCGAATTCCGAAAGCCCGAGCTGGCGCCGCGTTTGCAGTCGCAGTTCCGGAGGCGCCGCGCAACTGGGCACGCCATTATAAACGACATGGATTCGCTCCGCGGGATAGTGGTGATACTGGATGATCTCCTGCTTGACCATCAGGGAGTTGGCGATGACGATTCCCGCGCCCCGCTTGCTGAACAGGTGCGACTCCAAGGTGAGCAGTTCGTGATGTTTTCGATTGAATACAGTCCGAATCCACCCTTTCCAGAATGGCTCGATGAGCTTCCTCCTCTGCAGCCACGCGCGGTGAATCCCGTCTCCAGCCCGGAAGCAATCGCATTCCCAAACCCGTTCCAAGGAAAAGACCAGGTCGCAGTTGACACTCGCTTTGACTTGCTCAAGGGCGTTGGCGAATTCAATGGGCGATTTTGCGCGCAAATACTCGAATCGATCGGCCGGCCACGCTTTCTGCGGCCAATCGGTGGAGGTAAATAAAACGCATTCGTGCCCGGCCGCCAGCAACGCCGCGGCAAACCGGGTGAGGTAGGCCTCCGCCCCGCCGCTGCCTGAATATCCACGCCGTACGAGGCCGATTCTCATGAGTTTCGGACCGGGTTCAAAAAATGCAAAAGAACTCCGGCACACGACCGGAGAATGGAGCGGGGAACGGGAACGCTTGAAAACATGAGAATGCGAGGATAAACCTTCGGCTTGTTCACGAAAACAGAAAACAGAGTTGAATCGAAGCAGCCCTTGCCCGCAAGCGTGTTCTACACGAGTTCCGCAAGAATCGGCGGCTACGGGCTGGATCTCCACAATTATGAGGCCATCCTGGGCTCCTACCGGGCAGGAATCCTTGGGCGCGCTCTCGGCTACGATAATCGCCAGCAGGAAGTTCCCGCGCGGTTGATTCACAACCTGAGATTGCACCCCGTCCGGTTGTTTTCGTTTTTGGAAAGCCAAGCCTATTACGGAGCCAAAAAGCACTACGGGGACTGGATCTCGGCAAGAGACCTGGAAAAGGGTAGCTACGATTTGATGCACAGTTGGTCCGGAGACTGTGTTCGCACCCTGCGGGTGGCGCGCCGTCTTGGAATCCCTTCGGTCATGGACATTCCGACCTGGCATCGGCACAAGGGGAAGCAAAAGAGCGCCGAAAAGAGCCCAGCCGAACTGGAGTTGGAAAACGCTCCATTCCCCCGGAACTGGATCAACTCTCTTCGCATCAGCCGCCAGCAGATGCTGGAGGAATATGATCTGGCAACCTTGCTGCTGGTGTACTCGGAATGCGCCGCCGATACCTTCCTCAACGCCGGGTTTTCTCGCGACAAACTTTTCTATCTCCCCCTCGCTACCGACGTGGAGCGGTTTACGCCCGGCACGCGGCCCTCGATTTTCCGGGCGATTTTTACCGGGGCATTGATCAAGCGCAAAGGGGTTCACACGCTGCTGGAGGCGTGGAAGCGCCTCAATCTCAAGGATGCGGAGTTGCTGCTGGTGGGTTCCGTGCATGACGAGATCAAGCCGGCTTTGGAAGAGTTCGCCACGGCAAACGTGAAGATCGTTGGGTTCGCCCAGAAACCCGAGGAGTATCTCCGGCAGTCGAGCGTCCACATTTTTCCCTCCACCTGCGAAGGGAGCGCAAAAACTACTTATGATGCCGCGGCGTGCGGATTGGCTCAAATTTCGACCCGGGAATCGGGCGATGTGGTGGAACACGGCAAGAACGGGCTGGTCGTTCCCGCCAACGACGTGGAGGCGCTGGCGGCAGCTATCGAGCACTTGTATCGCAACCCCGACCTGCTGGTCACGATGGGCGATGCAGGCCGACGCAAAATGGTGGAGGGCTTTACCTGGGATCATTTCCGGGCACGGCTGCTGGACGCCTACCGGGTGGCGATGAGCCGGGCCTAGTGCCGTGTAACTCGTAACATGGCGCATATAGCTTGTCTTTTTGGCCCAGGGCTGCGTTGTCAGCCCAAGTCGCTATCTACAGATAGCGCCATGGGCTTCCGCCTTGCCCTGAACCAAAAATCCGGCGCTCTATGCGCCATTTTCCTTGTTACAAGCCACTGAATGAACATCCTGGTCCTTCAACTTAAACGGATCGGCGACCTGATCCTGACCACGCCACCGCTGGTGGCGTTGCGCCAGCAGTTTCCGCAGGCTCGGATCACCCTTTGCGTCCACAAGACGTGCGGGGGACTTACTCCCGCCATCCCCTTTGTGGACGAGGTGCTCGTCTTTCAGCCGAAGGGCGGAAATCTGCATCTTTGGGCGCGTTTGGCGACCGGGAGCTTCGATGTAAGCCTGGACTTTTCGGAAACGGATCGTTCGGCCTTTTTCGCGCTGCTCTCAAAGGCCGGGCGGCGAATCGCGTTTGCGAAGGCGCAGAAATCGAGGCTCGGCTCGTTGTTTTTCAACGAGTTTGTCGAGTCCAGCGTTCGCGAGAATCACACCGTTGACCGCAACCTGGACCTGCTTCAGCCACTCGGCATTCAAAGCCGCGATTTCCCGGTCACCTTGCAGGTTCCAGAACCTGCCTGTGCGAGGGTGAATGCGCTGCTTGAAGAAGCCGGCGTCCGGGGGCAATATGTGATCGTCCATCCGGGCACAGCCCGCCCGGAGAAATTCTGGGTGCCGCAGCGCTGGGCGGAAGTCATCGACCACTGCCAGGAAAAGCTCGGATTGCCCTGTGTGGTGACCGGCACCCTCGACCCGACGGAAAAAAATCATGTCCAAGCCATCAAGGCGGCTGCGCGCACGCCCATTTGTGATTTCTCGGGCCGCCTCACCTTGCTGGAGCTGGCCGCCGCTATCCAGCGCGCCCATTTGTTGCTGAGCATGGACTCCGCCCCGGTGCATCTGGGCGCGGTCTTCGGAACCCGGCAGATCTCATTGTTTGGAGAAACCAACCCCTTTCACTGGCGGCCGCGTCACAACCGTTCGGCGATTCTCCTCGCCGGACAAGACGAACCCGTTACGGAATTTACGCCCCGCTGCATTCGCCGCCCGCTAAGCGATTTATCGACGCAGGCGGTTTTCAATGCTATCACCTCGCTCATCTGACATGTCTTCGAAATCCAACAATCCTCCCGCCCGCAAGCTGACGTTTCGAGAAACCCTTCGCGAGATGTGGGGGCCCTACAAGCAACTGCTCCCGTATCTGCGTCCTTACCGGAGCCGTTTTATTTCCGGCATTCTCTGCGGTGCGGGGGCGGGCATCACGAGCGGTTTGCTGGGGTTGGTGATCAAACATGTGAGCGGCCAGGTATTTCCGGGCGGAAAAGGTAATCATGGCGCCCATGCGGCGAACGGCATCGGCATCGAAACGATCGCCTGGACTTGTGCATTGATTCCCGCAGCCATGCTGCTCCGTAGTACGCTCGCCTACTTGAACGCCTACTGCATGGCGTGGGTTAGCTTGAGGCTGCTGAACGACATTCGCAACGACCTCTTTAAGAGCATCGTCAACCAGTCGCTCGCTTTCTTTAACAAACAGCAGACCGGGCAGTTGATCTCTCGCGTGATGAACGATGCACGGATGGCTCAAATGGCCCTCACCACAGTGAGCGCCGACGTGGTCACCCAACCGGTGACCATCGTTTCAGCGATCGCCATGCTGATCCACCTCGACTGGCGCTTCACGGTCATCAGCCTTGTCCTGTTCCCAGTTTGCCTCATTCCGATCACCGTTTTCGGCCGGAATGTGCGGCGAGTCGGACGGGATGAAGAAACCGGCTCAGGAAACATGATGGTCGTGCTCCAGGAAGCGTTTTCAGGAATCCGAGTCGTTAAAGCCCTCGCCCGGGAACCCTATGAATTGGTCGATTTCATGGATGCCGGAAAGCATCAATTCCGGAGCGCCATCAGGGTCCGCAGATCCATTGAAATCGTGGGACCGATCATAGAAGCGGTTTCGTCGATCGGTGTTTGCATGGCGCTCATCTACGTCGGCGTGCGGGGAATCCCCGCAGGCACGTTTTTGGGACTGATCACCGGCCTGTTCATGCTGTACGAGCCGGTGAAGAAACTCAGCAAGGTGCATCTGCAAATCCAGAAAGCGCTCTCCTCGACGACTCGCATCTTCGAGTTGATGACCCTTGAACACACCGTCAAAGACGCTCCAGATGCCCTTTCGCTTGAGCGGCCGCGCGGCGAGATTTCCCTGGAAAACGTGACTTTCGGCTACCGCGAGGACCGTCCGCCAGCCGTCCAAGACATCACGCTTCGGATTGCCCAAGGCAAAAGCTACGCCCTGGTGGGCGCCAGTGGCGCCGGCAAGAGCACCATCCTTTCGTTGATCCTGCGCTTTTACGATCCGCAATCCGGCGTGATCCGGGTCGATGGACACGATCTCCGCTCCGTCACTCAGCAATCGCTTCGGCAGAACGTCGGCATCGTGACCCAGGACACGTTTTTGTTTCACACCACCATCTTGGAAAACATCCGCTACGGCCGGCTCAATGCGACCGATGAAGAAGTCTATGCGGCAGCCGAGCAAGCATTTGCGCATGAGTTCATCTGTGCTCAACCGGAAGGATACCAGACCTCCATCGGGGACAAAGGGTGCATGCTTTCCGGCGGCCAACAGCAACGCATCGCCATCGCCCGCGCTCTTCTGAGAAACGCGCCCATTCTGTTGCTCGACGAAGCCACCAGCGCGCTCGATTCGGAGTCCGAGCAGAAGATTCAAATCGCCCTGGAGCGGCTCTCGGCCGGGCGCACCGTCATTGCCATCGCCCACCGGCTCTCCACCATTTTGAAGGCGGACCAGATCGTGGTGATGGAACAGGGCCGGATCATGGAAGTGGGCACCCACGCCGAATTATTTGAGAAAAGCGGGCATTATAGGAGACTCTATGATTTGCAATTCAACCGGACCGAAAACGAATCGCTCGAACTTGTGGGATGAATCGATCATGAAAAAATCAATGCTTCTGCTAGCCTTAGCCTTTTCTGTTGCCTTGGGATTCCTGGCAAGCCCGGCGCTCGCCGCCGACGCCGACATCACCGTCAGGTCGGTGTACCATCCCGACAGGTCGCGCACCGATTTGCAGTCAAATTTGGTGGACGGCACCGCTGAGTCGAAGACGTACGATCCCAAAGGAAAACTGCTGCAGCGGATGACCTACAAGATCGATGAAAAAGGGCAGCCGATCGAGGGAAACGCTTATTCGCCGGATGGCAAACTGCTCTTCCATTTCAGCTACAAGCGCGACAACTTCGGGCGGGTCAGCGAGGAGCGCAACAGCGATGTGGATGGCAAGCTGATCCGGCGCTGGGTTTACCGCTATGACGAAAAGGGGCGCATCGCCGGGGCCGATGCCTTCGACGCCGAAGGCCGCCGCATTTCCGGTGAATCAAAGACCTTGAATAAAACGGCGGCAAAGCGAAGCCGGTGACGGTGCGGTCTCTTGAATCTTGAGATTTGCCCTCAACTCCAGCCCCCCGCGCCATTTGCGCTGCATCCACGACGAGAATCCGCAGGGCAAACGCATCAAATTTTGTCGACTCCTTTTTCAGCGCTGAAGGCGCGACCCCATACCAGCCTTGGGCAACGCCCAAGGTTAATCCACATTGAGGAGCTAGGGCTGAAGGCCCGCGCCAATCTGGCAATTATGCGTGGAAATGGCACGGGCCTTCAGCCTCCCACCGGCCTGGTCATTCCCCCAGCCACGAGGCGATTCTTCAGGACATCCCCCCGCGCAATATCCGGGCCCTCTTTGAGGCGGTTCAGGAACCCGCGGCAGGGTAATTCCCAGCGAGTCCCGGATCAAAGATTGGAATTGAGCGCGGCAATCCGCAACAAAAGCGTGAAGTCTGCGGACGTTTCGGCTTTACTGGCCGATTCCAACAGCGGCGATCCTTATGAAACCCCATCTCCTGCTCATTCTGCTGCTTGCCGTCGCTGCCGCCTGCGGATGGTGGGGGCACGTTGAACGCCGGGAACGACTTGCAGAGGAAAAGCTCGCGGCGTTCGATCGGAAGAACCTGGCTCTCGTTCAAGCCGAGAACGAGCGCTTGCGGCAGGTTCTGGGCGGCTATGAGAAAGCCAGGCAGCAGGCCCGCCAACTCGCCCAGCGCAAGGAGATCGAGGAGGCGACTGCGCGAATCCGGGGGCTCGCGTTCAAGCATCCCGTTGCCTATGACGTGCTGACACGTGAGGGAATCAAGAAGGTGCTCCAGGGCAAAATCTCCGAGCAGTTCTCGGATGCGGAATTCGAACACGCCCGCCTGGGCTATGTCGCGCTGGGGTTGATCCCGACCGATTACCCGCTCAAACAGCGCTACCTGGAGCTTCTGAGTGAGCAAGTGGCGGCTTTTTACGACCAACACACGCATCGGCTCTATATGTATGAAGACGCGTCGCTGGACTCGCTTCAAAACCGCATCATCCTTTCCCACGAACTGACTCATGCGCTTCAGGATCAATACTTTGGCCTTAAGGAACTTCCGCTCGAAGCCAGGGACAACGATGATCGGGCGGCGGCGGCAAGCGCCTTGGTCGAGGGAGATGCCACCCTTGAAATGAATGAATTTGCCATGGAAGGGCTCTCATGGAAGGGAATCCGACAGAGCGTGGCCGGGGTGTTTTCCCAGAACATGGAACAACTCCAATCCGCCCCAAGGTTCCTGCGCGAAAGTCTCCTTTTTCCTTATACCGAGGGGCTTCGGTTTTGCACCGAGCTCTATGATGAGAGGGGGTTTGGCGGGGTTTCCGCAGCGTACGGCCGGCCGCCTGCGTCCAGTTCGGAAATCCTGCACCCAGAGACGTACCAGGCTGGCGAAATTCCTGTGCCGGTTGCCTGGAAAGATACCCACGTTTTAGGGGAAGCTCCCAACGCGGACAACGTGCTCGGCGAACTCGGGGCGCGGATTTTGCTGACGGACTGGACGGATTCCGCCACTGCCACCGCGGCAGTCAAGGGGTGGCGCGGCGACCGTTATTTGGTGTTCAATAAAGGCCGGGCGCTGATCTGGCGCAGCCACTGGGCGAGCGCGCAAGAGGCCGCTCAGTTCATGCAAGCCGTCAGCCAGATGTGGAAAAAGCGCTATGGGGCGGACGTATCGGCACAGAACGCAGGGCAGGCGGATGCAACGCTTGTCCACGCATCGGGGCGCTCGCTCAGACTCGCCGCGATAGTGGCAACCGGAAATTCGGATGAAGAGGTCTCACGCGAAGCCGCGAAGGCCGCGAAGGTTCCGGATACAGGAGCGTCGCCTGAAGCCAAGGGCCCGGCAGGAATGGACGTGATTTTGATCGATGCCCCCGACGACAGGTGGGCCGAAGCGCTGTGGGAAAAGTTCGGACGCTGACGTTGCTGTTGCTGATTTGATTGCGCAGGCAAACCAATGGCTTCCCCCAAAGCGGTGGTGGAATTTCGTGAATCCTTTCCACGCGCGAAGGCGGCAGACGACTGCCGCACTCCAAGGCGCTGGTGCGCTACCGATAGCGATGCGCGAAGCGCCT
>JBAXSN010000116.1:0-10811 GCA_037130675.1 Verrucomicrobiota bacterium | reverse complement strand
TCTACTCTAATGGGGACAAGGCAGGTGTCTCACCTATCATTGGCACAGAGGGGGGGCTCCGAACCCATGTGGGCCACGAGATTGGCAGATCGTGTGGTATTCCGGATCGGCGCCGCTACGAACCGCGTGCTTGTGCGCGTTTGAATCGCTCACTCGCCAAGGCTTGTAATGGAAGGCTGCGCGCCGTCCTGATCCGCGACAATGGAAAAGGAACAGACTGTCAGATCGTTCCTGCGACGCACCCGTAATCGCACGGATCACCATCGATACTACGGGCATCGGATCACTTTCGACGTTATAGAGGGGATGCCTGGCTGCCCAAACATGGATAGCCGCGCCCTGGTCACCAGGGCCGTGAAACGCCAGTACAAAATCAGCGGGCGTTAATCCTGCGAGGTTCGAATTGACCCGGTGGAACGTGATACTGCCGAGGCCTAGTAGTATCGATCGGATCCGGACCGGCACGGTGTAGTCACCCCAATAGACCCGTTGAGGCAACGATCGCTAGGCGAACCTGCGGTCGCTGCGGCAAAATCGCTGTAGCTCGGATTAATGCTCCACTCGCCGAGCAATTCCCAGGGACATTCCTGGTCGGTGTCTAGGGGTGGCCTGATCATCGGCTGTTGACCATTTGCTCGTTCGGCGCCAAGCGCTCTTGCGTGGTTGCCAAAACGTCATTCATCGGTGACGGGTGTCGCTTGCAATAACGCTATGCCAATGGGAGAAAAGCCGGCCTGCCGTGGCGGATCAATGGACTGCTGATTCGGGTGACTCCGCGCCGTCCGGCAATGCATCTCGGTCCGAGACAGTCCTCGTGTGCCATCCCCATGGGGCCGCGAACCGTCGCAGCCCAATACCATCGCGCCTCAGCGCAAATGACATGTTGGGCGACTGGCGATTGCCAGGGGGGGCTGGGGGGAGGCCGAGATTGAGGGGATGTGGAGAATCCGGCAGGACCACGTTGGCAGCACCAGCCACATCATGGGGCTGAAAAGCCGGGTCCCACGCGGGTTTACTGGAAAAACGCTGCGCATCGGCAGCCAATTAAGGCCACCTCTTGCCACGCTCCCATCACGTTTCCCGGTCTTCCAAGGCCATAGATGATGTTGTCGGTCCACCAAGCCATCCTCGTTCAGATACCCGGCTGTGAGTTGCTTCCCGATATTTCGACAGTCGAACAATAACCGGATTAAAGGGCATATTCGGTAGATCCGATACCTTTGACGAGGGGTAGCCGGATGGGGGCAAGGGCCACAAGAGATCCGTCGTCGAAGGGGCGAGGCTCGGGCCCGCGGAACATCCTTCAAAGACCAATCCAAGGGGCGATTCATGCTGCAAGACGTGAAGCCGATTCGAAACCACACCCCACCCGCGAAATCTACAGAGCTCGACCAAGTGCATCACAGCCGCAGGGACGCGACGCCCCTTTGGGGCATGTTGCGCGTGGAATTGACTCTACTCTGTTTAATCGCGACGGCCATTGGATGCACCTCGATTCGGTCGACCGTACTTACCATGACCCATGACGGTTGGGTCAATGGACAGTCCAATGGAACCCACAAACGGTTTGGCATGACTCGTCCATACCACGGCGTGCCCGTCAAACTCAAGGTGCCGGCCTATCTTCGCATCACCGTTCACGAAAATGCATATCTTTTCGATGACGACAAAACACTGAACGAATTCCAACTCTCGTATCCTGATCGATGGGTAGAGCAAAAAGTCATTGACGCGGAGAAAATATTCTTTGTGGATTTCGCGAGACCGCTGTCCGGTACGTCCTCGTATCATCTTCAAATGGACGGTCAGAGTGGATATTTTAAGCAAATCAACGCAAAGGTAACTGACAACTCAATTACAGACATTGGTGCACTCGTGGCAACCGCAGCACCCCTCTTCCTTGCGAAGGGGGTGGACGCGACGAAAGGGAATTCGTCCTACGCCTTAAAAGATCAGTTGCTAATTGAACAGCGGGTTGTGGCGGAGCGATACTTTGATCTAACTGCATGCGATCTTGATGCCCAGGTTGCTGCGTTTATTGATCAGCATGTGAATTGCGGGCATTCCTGCGACAGTGATCCGAGCAATGGTCGGTGCGCTAGGCCGGTCGCACCGAAGCAATGCAAATGTAATGGGCCACAAGCGCAGATCAAGAAAACAAATGGCGTCGGTGGAGAGGGGGCGCAGTTGCTAGCGCCTGGCGGGAAGCCACCTCTCGCGGAAAGTCTTCCCAGTCCCACGAAAAAAACCGTCACGAATTCGAGGATGGTGCTGCCAATGCCCGACAAGGCCATGGACCACTAATTAACAGTACGCTAGTGAATTCCCTTTGCCACACCACACGGTGACTTGTGTTCACTCAAATTAGAAGTTGTACGCTCCGACTTGCAGGCGTCGCGGTCGCTTTGTCAATCGCCAGCGGAGCGGGGTGCACGTTTGCTCGGTCCACTCCACTGAAGCGGGTGGCGGGCGACGACTATGCAGCTAGTTCAAACGGCGAGCCAAAAGTCCATGGGAAGCCACGCCCGTTCCGCGGCATCCCGGTAGTGCTGGAAGTGCCTACGCACTATGCGGTCACTGTGACGGAGGCATGCTTCGTCTATCGTGACAAGGCCAACGTAATTCATGAAGTGGCGTTCAATAGTGCTGGAACGCCGCGATTGCTGAACGTTGATGTGCAAACGGTTAGCCGTAAGAAGTTGTTCTCAGTCGATTTTGCAAGGCCCGCAGGTGGGACGCTAACAGCGGAAATGAAGTTTATTCCGGTGTCTGGGGAGTTGACGGCTGGGCATATCCAATCCATCAACAACAAGGTCGAAGAGCAGACAATTAACCAAGTTACTGGCGTTCTTGCGAATCTTGGTAAGGCGGGACTGCTCGGCGCTACCGGCGGCGCATCGAAGGGCGTCGGAAATCGGCAAACCGACGCCGCAAAAGCATTTAATAACAATTCATACAAAATAAACCGGACGGTGGCATATGCTCTCTTCGACGTAGACTCTCCCGGTGTGGCAGAACAAATCAGCGCCTTTTTGGAACAGCACGTTTCCGCTTGCCATGAATGCGAAGGAGGAGCTCCGTGTGAGCACCAATTCCCAGAGGAAGTCTCAACGCCCGGATTGGGGACTAAAGCAGAGGTCGGTCGTGTGTCGCAGGTGATGTACGCAGAGCGGTCCGAGAGTGGGGCTGAGGGTGGTATGACCGACAGTCGACCAGAGAGCAATATTAGTGAAGGTAGGCCAATGCTGCGGGAAAAGGACGAGGCGTACCTTACGACAGATGCTTTTACGCTTTATGAGGTTGAAGTAGCGTACGATCAGTGAGGCGTCTTGCGGCTGTGAGGTGGCCGAGTAACATGAGGCATTGAGTACGGTTCAGGGCTGTTCGCTGATGTTGCGCCGCGGGTTGACGCCGCGAGACGGGGCCGTGGGTGCGAATTGGACCGGTGCGTGAATGTCTTTGCGTGAGTCTGAGGTAGCGTCGTGATCACGGAAGCGATGGATGGAGACTGGACCATGCCGCACTATCGAGTGACGATTGAGTTGAGTCTCCTCTCTATGGCGCTCTTGATTTCCAGTGCGGGGTGTGCTGCGGATCGGCTTCGCGTCCATCCACGTTGTCAGGTGTCCGTGGAGCGGTCTCAAGGATCCGTGCGTGTTGTTGACGGAGTTCTGCGAGGTGGCGTTCTGGAGATCCCTGCGGGCGGTATGACTTTGGATGAGGCTGTGAGTCGATCACTGCGAGCGGGCCGACCGCTGGCAATCAACGATTCGGATACTCCCGAAGATCCAAGATTTCCTGCAGCGGGAAGTACCGACTTGTGGTATGTGGTGGTGGCAAGGGGAGGGGTGGCCCACTTTGTCCCTGCGACGCTCGTGAGTTGTACCTCAGTGGGATCGTTGCCGATCCAGGACCAGGATGTACTTTCGGTGGCCCCCGCCAAATCGTTTGCCAGCACGAATGCGGACGGGGAAGGGGAAGAGAAGTCGACCGAGACACCAATTGTTAGGGTAGTCAGTGGCGATGAGGAGGGCGGGGGGGTGTGGGGCCAAGGCGTCATCAATGACGTGGCTGCGAATTCGCTGTACAGCATTTTCGAGAATTCGCAGCAACTTGGGTACGCCGCGGTATACAGGCAAGTGTCCGACGTTGAGGGCATCTTTTTGTTGCCAGATCGGAACAACAAATTTCAACTCGCCCACGGGGACATCGTTCATTGGGTACAATCGGACGCCCTACACACTTTGTTTCCTCGGGGCCGGACGCTTCGCAGGAACAACGAAGTTGATGGATGTTTTCGTGATTCGGCGAGAAGCCTTAGTGGAGAGTCCGGGGTGTTTTCCCGATGGCGTGGCGATCTAACGGCGCGTCTGCGTGCGGTTTCGATGTACCTTCGTATGCCTACGGCATTGTGAGTGATGGCGTTCGTGTCACTTTGGGTGTTTGACCGACCGTAGTGCCTGGAGGTGTGCTAATGGCTAACGCATCGATCCACATCGGAGTCGGGAAGGTTGACCCGGAGCAGTATCGGCCAGTTGTGTTGGATCCGCTTATTGGCCCGAAGGGCGATCGGGAATATATGGCGACGCTCGCAAGGCGTATCGCGGGCGTAGATAGTCCGGTTGTGCTTCCTGGTGATGTGAAGTGGGACGCGGTTCGACACGAAGTATTGTCGGCGGCAGCGAGCATGACCGATGGACTGTGCATCATCAGTTTCTCAGGTCATGGAACTCCGAGCGCAAATGGAAGCCAGCAGGGTTGGTGTCTGCGTGATCGAATTCTTACGAGATCAGAGCTTTTGGAGTGGATTAGCACTTTTCAGTCAGGCGTACGGGTGCTGGTCGTGGCAGATTGCTGTTATGCTGCGCCTCAAGGAGGGTTGTTTGGGTTTCTCATGAGACGCCTCGGCCTTGATCAGCGGGCGGCCGTTGTTAAATGCGTCCCCCGCAAGTATTGGGGGCTGATCTCGAAATCGCGCGCCGGTGCGGCTACTCGGCGCGCATTCGCCGTACGAAGCGAGAGCGTCTCTCGTTGCGCACTTCTGTGGTTTGCGGCGTGCGCTGAAGAGGAGAAGACGCGTGACGGAAACCCACGGAGCGTATTTACGAGCAAGCTGGAAGCTTACTGTCGCCGTCGAGTGGATTGGACGTACGAAGAGCTCTGTGGGGTCATTGCTTATGCGCTAACAAATATTCAGAAACCGTCGTGTCGCCTGGTAGCGACGGGAACGCCGGCAATCCAATGGGGAACGGCGTCGAAAGTATTCCGGTGATTCGAGTGGGCTCGTTCATTCAAAGACAAAGTCAGGAAGAGAGACCGAGGAGCTCGTCGCGGCTCGATCCGAACGTTTTGAGTGGGGCTACTGATCAGGAACACAGCCAGTGCCGACCCCTGTTCGGTGAGGCCCAGGGCGTTGCGTGCGTGCGGGGCTGGCTGGAAGCGAGTCCGGTCCCTACCGGCGAGGGTTTTCGCCATGCTCTCGGCAAAGGGCAGCAGTGGTACGAGGGTGGGAATCTTCAGGGGCAGCAGGTTGTAGACGCCGCGGGAGAGGCGTCGGGTCGTCTCTTGCTCCACGATCCCATGCAGGATCACGTAAACCGTAGTTCGGCTCCCCGACTCCAGGAAGTCTGCCGGTTCGAAGATACGTTCGGTTCCGCGGCACGGACCGCGGCGAGAATCCGGACGACGATCGAGTTCGGGCATTTGGTGTCGGGTTGTTTAAGAATATGGAGTAGCAAGCGGGTGTTATAATTCCAAGACTAGATGTCTCAGGTCTTTAGTGGTCGAGGCGGAGACCGCTGAAGCTTAATTATCAGCCGGAGGTTGCGGGGATTTCCCTTTCCCGGCACCCGGTTGGAGTGCTTCTGGGACGACATACCGCGCCGCTGCCTGGTTCACTTGGGTTGCGAGGTTGATGTACTGGAGGGTCGTCTTGGAGCTGCGGTGCTGCATGAGCTTCTGCAGGGCTTCTGGCGTGAGGTTCGGTGCGTTGTGGGTGGCAAAAGCCCGCCGGAAGTCGTGGAAGCCGTAGACGCGGCAGGCGGCCGTGTGCTCGTGCCTGGCTGAGCAGGGGAGGTGAATCCCGGCGGCCTTCTGGATCCGGCCCCATTCGGCCCACAGCGTGCGCTCATGAAGCGGCCAGGTGAGGGGGCAGTCGCTCGCCGTCCCCAAGCGACGGAGGTGCTCGACCACGACCGGGTGGAGCGGGAGCATAGCGTCTCGCTTGCCCTTGTTGTCGCCGGCTCGGGTGATGACCGTCCCACGCTCGAAGTCGATGTCCTCGAGCCGCAGGGCCATCAATTCCTTGATCCGCAGGCCGGTCATGAAAGCCGCCACGATGAGCGCCTTCCACCAATCCTCGGCCTTGTAAGTCTGGCCGGGCTCGGCGGGATGGCGGGCAAGCGGGCAGGCTTTGGTGTAGAGGACACCGAAATCCTCGTCGGTGACGAAGCGGGGGATCTTCTCGTCTTGCCGGACCGATCGGAACTTCGGCAGCACTGCGAGGTAGCCCCAGTCGACCGCCCTGCCGAGGGCGGCTTTGATGAGACGCAGATCCTTCGCGATGGTCGCAGGGGATACCGATGCACCGGCCTTCTTGCCGGGGTCGTTCCGCCGGCGAGCGATGAAGGAGTCGATCATCCTCGTATCGATTGACTCGACCCGGAGGATCTTGGTGTGCTCCTCGAACTTCTTCAGCGACTCCCGGTAGGCCCGGCGTGTGGTCGGTTCGAGTCCGGGGAGGACATCCCGTTCAAACTGCTCGACGAACTCGGTCCACAACGTCTTCGTGGGGGCCCGGTGCACCCCCATGTCGAGTTCCGCCTGGAGTCGGCGCTGTCGCTTTTCGGCTCGGTTATGGCCGGCCGATCCCTTTCCGCAGCTCTCCGCATGGCGCTTGCCGTGGTGGTCATACCAGCCCACATACCAGCTCGCGGCATCGCCCTTGGCGGCCACCTCGCGCTTGTACTGAAAAATCCACGGGGTCTTGTTCATTCGTTGGGGAGCCTGGGGCGTCGAAGCTCCAGGGTGGTTGGAGTGGTTCAGCCGGTGACGCGGTGGTGAACGCTGTCGAGATAGGCCTTCAGGTCGTCGGGCGTGTATCGCACCCGGCCGCCAACGATCCGGTGGTGGCTGATCTTCCCGGAGGTGCGCAAATCGCGCAGCTGCCAGGGGTTGAGGCCGAGGAGGTCTGCCGCTTCTTTCTCGTCCACCGCGAGTTTGCCGTTGAAGGGGGGCTGGGGCTGCTGCGTGTTGGCAAGAAGTTCGCTGAGGATTGTTCGGATCAGCGACTCGACCTCGGCCGCTTCCTGGTCTGCGTCGCTTGGAAGTGTGCCGGCAGCTTGGTCGTCGCCCTGGGCGGGATCTGCTTGTTCGGCATGGTCATGCATCGTCGTCATCGGTTCCCTCCCCTCGATGGTTGTCGTACTCAAAGCCATCGGATCGTGTCCGGTCCAGGATGGCTCTGCTTCTGCTGTGTACCCGGCTGTCGATTCGCTGCTCATGGGAACTCCGTTTGCGATTAACGGCATGCTGATTGGTAATCACGAAGGGATTTATTTGACGGGAACACGGTCGGTTGCGATGGCTGTCAAGCACGCGGCATCGTCGGGAGATAGGGTGCCGGGACGTCACGCTCGCCCCGGGTGTCGGCGCCATTGGGTGCACCGGGATCGGATGCGTCTCCACCATCTGCTGGTGGTGACGATTGCTGACCATGGGCATGGACGTGGCGAGCCAGAGAAGGGCCCGCGCCCGTGGATCCGTCAGAGGTCCACGAGGGCGGGATTCCTCTCATGTCCGATCACGCGATCTCCAGATCGACTTCCAACTGGTCGTCGTTGGCCGGCTCTGCGACTTATGGCGGATCAATGGGTTTCTTTTTCGATTTCTCTTGGGATTTGGCCCGTTTTGGCTTGAAGACCAGATGCAGCCCGATCCCGTGCTGACGAGCAAAATCCTGGAATGCCGTAACCTCCGCGGAATCGCCGGAGATCCTGTCAGCCGCCGGGCAGATCAGATCCGTAATCCGTGAGCGGAGGAGATTCGCCTTGAGTGCTTCCAGATTCTCTGGTCCGGTGCCGGTGAACTCGTGCGTCAGGAAGAGTTCGACCTCCTCGAAGTCCCAGAAGGGCCTCCGTCGGCGAGCGAAATCTCGGACATCGTTTCGGTCCTGATAATGAGCTTCGAAAAGGCGTCCATCTGTCGGAGCGCCGCAATACCCTGCGACACGCACTTTTCGCTTTGGAACCCTTTTTTTCTTTGGCTTGAACACTGCTAAATTTCCTTTCCGTCGGGGTGGGGACGTGTTGAGACCTCTCAATAGTGGTTGGGCTTCACGGCAGAGCCTCGGGCTCGGAGATCCCCAGGGTCGTCCGTAAGTTCTTTGCCGACAGGGGGATGCGAAGAGTGCGGAGAGAGCCGTGCGAGGCATTTTCCTCGTCACGTTCGTGTCACGCGGCGGTCTCGGCAACCGATCTCCAGCGCGGCACGGTGCCGGAGTCGCCTTCGGCGGGCATCGCCGGTCAGGGGGCCAGGGAAGGTGAGCCCCTGGCTACTCGACGTCGCCGGCGGGCGGAGAAGACCCACGAGCCAAGGCGATCCTGGCCAGAGTCCCCGCGATCACCTTCACTCGCTGGTCCGAGCGGTGTTTCGGTGAAAGTGTTGCCAACGGATGTGTCGGGCTGGCTTCGAGTGATGGGTCTCGGAAAAAGCGGCAGCCCCGAGGGAGCTTGCCTTGGGTCCTCCTTCGTCGGACCTTCGGTCCTGCCTTGCTGTGGCGTTGTCGCGAATCGGCGTGGGCATCAGATTCGGACATTCGAGATGCCTCTTTGGTCGTGACCGTGCCAGCACCACCGGTTCGGCCCCTTCGTTCTCTCCACTCCAGGCCTGCACCGGGAGGGCACTTCCCACGCAGCCTCGCCGCGGGGAATGCGACCGATGTCGTGCCAAGCGATCTGCTTGAGTTCGTGATTCATCCGCCAAGACTCAGGCATCCATCCCACCGAACGTCATCGCGAGGGATAACGGCGTGCTTCTTCAAGAAGGATTGGATTTATTCCCCAGTCGGCAATGGGTGACCACCTTGTCGATCAGTTGCTACTCTTCGGTGAGGCGATCAAGTTCGCTCGAGAACTGGCGGAGCGATTCGATCGCGGTCGAGAGATCATTGGTAAGGCGATCGACCAAGCCCTTGAGTCGTTTGACGTCGACAGACTTCTCGGTACCGTCCATCGCAACTCCCGGGAGTCGGTAGCCTTTTCTCAGTCGATAGCACCGTGATTCGGAACAGAAGTACCACGGCACACCGGCCATCGAGAGCGCCTGCAGCAGTCGATGAACTGTTCTCGCTGACACCTCCAGCTCATTGGCAAGGCCGTCTGCATCCCACCGCCCCGCGCCGCTGATGAGGTGCAGGACCCGGAGGAGGCGACTAAGCCGCTCGCTCTGACGGACGCGACGCTCGGCGTCCGTTCTTTGGCTGGTTGGACGTTTTTTCCCCATGGCGGTGACCGTAAGCCGTCACGTTGCCAACACAGGGTCATCGCTTCCAGATTCTCTCTTTCCCTTGCGGTGTTCGCCCGACGAAGACACCACGACCCACCCTTGGCATCGCTGGTCTGGAGGATGAACCCAACCAAAGGGGGTAATCCATGTCTTCGACACCACTGCGGAAGCTCTATCGGTCGATCGGCAAGAACCTGGCCCAGGACAAACGGACCTGCACCGAGATGATCGCCGGGCTGAAGCGATCTGCCGACGACAATCTGGCCGCCATGTTTCGGGAGTCTCTCGAGGTCAACTCACACTTCGACGGCACGAAGCAGCCCTTCCTGAACGCCGCTTCCTTAAGGACTCGAACCAAACTCACCTCGGGCTCCCGCGGCGACAACAGGATCGTCTATTTCCTCTCCACAAAGGGGGAAGTCAGAGTCACCGGGGGCCCGCGCGGGTACTCGTTCCACTACGTTGGCCGACAGGTGCCACCGTTTCGCCAGGAAGGGGCCGGCGCTCCGCGATCGGGTGCCGGCGGTATCGACTACACCGCTGTCGCCGACAAGACTCCCGTCCTCGGGGAGATCAAGCGGTCGGGGGACAAGAACGCGTTCTATGCGTTCGTTCAACTCCTGACGTACCTCAGCGAGATGGCGACGGCGAATCAGGTCGCGAGGGCGACGAAGCACGAGGAGTTCGGTGTCGCTCTCAAGCACCCGCAGCGATTCGACCTTCACGTCCTGCTCACCGATCTGAATCCGCGGAGTGCTACGCAGAGCCTGATCGGTCAGACCCACGAGCTTGCCGACGCCTTCCGCAAGCGCCTCGGGAAGGAAGCCGAAGAGGTGCTTGAAACAATCCTTTGTCTGCAGATGGACTCCGCGGAGTTCGCAGATGACGCCGCTCCCGCCTTGCACTGCGACTGGGTCGCGTAAGGTTTCAACGCTCCTTCAAAGCGACGCTGAAAATCTTGCCGGCGATGCAGGCAGGGACGTCGACAGATTTGCCTCGCATGCGGAGCGTGGTCTGCCCGGTAGTCTCAAAAGCTGCCGCGGCCGGGTAAGGCCGTCGCTATCCCCCGGGATCTCATCCCGGCCCTTCCGCTGCCAGGATCGCCCGAAAATGGGCCGGGTAGTGAGCCCTCAGGAACGCCGCACGAAGGCACTTGTGGGCGAGGGGAATCAACTGTGTCCTGCTGGCCGCGGCCCTATTCTTCGCGAGCCTCCAAAGACGGTTCCAGAAGGCTTCGGCTGCCGCAGCATCCTGAGGTGGACCCCGATTTTCGGGCGCGCTGATAAGGTGGAGCTCTGAGGGTGGAA
>JBAXSN010000115.1:0-11007 GCA_037130675.1 Verrucomicrobiota bacterium | reverse complement strand
GCGATAAAAAAGTACATCAAATTCGTAACAATCCTTAACTTAATGGCAGTGGCCCGTTAGGCTGGGCTTTAGGATGAAGCGCCGTTGGCGCTCCGAACCCGACCGCCAAATTCACACCACCTTTAATTGCACCCGTTTTTTTGCATTGTCCGGCGAAAAAACCGCAAGCCTCCGGGAGGGCGAAGCTCCCGCTTAACCCGTAATGCGCCGCGACTCGCTCGTCGAAAGCCTCGGTCCACTGTCCTTCGATCTTCGACGAGCGCTATCGGTAGGGAGAGCCGCAAAACGGCATCCCTGCCGCTTCAATTCTTTTTTTTCGGAGTCAGGAAAAAACCTACATCTTTTTACACCGCACGCTGTTCAGGCCGATTTTTCCCGGCTACTTTGAAGGCCGGATGATCAGAACCCGAGAGACGATTGTTGCCTTCGAGGCCGCCACCCTGGCGCCGTATGCTCAAAAATCCGGCGAATCGGCCGGGCGCAAATACCCGGAGCCGCCGCCGCCGTTCCGGACGGAGTATCAGCGCGACTGCGCCCGGATCATTCACTCGCGGGCGTTTCGGCGGCTGGAATACAAGACCCAGGTTTTTCTCAACGGCACCGGGGACCATCTGCGCACCCGCCTGACGCATACGATGGAGGTCGTCTCCATCAGCCGTTCCATTGCCCGGGCGCTCGGGCTCAACGAGGATCTCGCCGAGGCCATCGCGCTCGCCCATGATCTCGGGCATTCCCCCTTCGGCCATTCCGGCGAGGAGGCGCTCAATGAACAAATGGCGGGCCACGGCGGCTTCGATCACAATGAGCAGAGCCTGCGAATCCTGGAGCGGATCGAGAAAAAATACCCCCACTTTGACGGACTGAACCTCACTTTTGAACTGTTGGAAGGCCTGCAAAAACATCGGGAACTGCTCGATTCCCCGGCGGGCAGCGGCGCCCCGTGTCACCCCAGTCCCTCGCTGGAAGCGCAGATCGCCAACCTCGCCGACGAGATCGCCTACTACAGCCACGATCTCGACGACGGCCTGGATGCCGGCCTGATCCAGACCCGCCAGCTTGCCAAACTCGAGGTCTGGGGCGATACGCTCGAGTTTGTGAAGGGCCGGTTCCCGAAAATCCGGGGCCGGGAGTTGAACGCCTATGTCATTCGCTGCCTGATTGATCGCGCGGTGGAGGACGTGATCCACACCAGCGGCGGGCTGATCGAAGCGTCCGGCGTGCGGAGCGTGGCGGAGGTTCGGCAGCAGAAAAGCCCACTGATTGCCTACAGCGAGCGGTTGCGAACGGCGAATCAGGAGTTGCGCACGTTTTTATATGCAAACCTTTATTATCATCCCGACGTCGATCAGATGAACCGGCGGGCCTGCGAGATGTTAAAAGACGTTTTCAAGACCTACCTGGCCGACCCGAAGCTTCTGGGCGGCAACGCGGTAAAGCGCATTCGTACCGACGGCCTGCATCGCACCGTGTGCGATTATCTTTCCGGGATGACCGACCGATACCTGCTCAATGAATTCGCCAGGCTGAAGCCGGGGGTGTGAGTTGAGGAGGGAACTACAACTGCTCCGGATTCGCCAGCAGCTTGGCGACGCGGTCAAGCAACCGGCCGGCGGCCCCGCCGTCGAGGACACGGTGGTCGAAGCTGAGGGTCAGGTTCGCCTCGGTCACCGGCTCAAACTGCCGCGTGTCGGGGTTCCAGTCTGGCACGACCCGGCCGGCGCCCAGGCCGAGGACCAGCGTTTGCTCGGGCAACGGGATGGGCGTAGCCCAGGTGAGGCCAAACGTGCCGAAGTTCGTCACCGTGGCGATGGAACCGCCGGTGGCCGTCGGGGGGAGACGGCGCTGCCGGGCCAGTTCGACGAGTGCGTTGTAAGGGCCGATCAACTCCGCGAGTCGCGTAGCGTCCACGTTCTTTAAGACGGGAACCAACACGCCGTCCTCGGCTTCCACGGCAAACCCAATGTCGATGGAGGCCGGATGGGTGACGCGATCGCCCACCAGGCGGCCCGCCGGAGCGCTATTTTCCGCCAGGGCCATCCCGAGCGCGCGCAACGCGTACAGCGCTGGTCCGGCCTTAGGGTTGGACCGGATGCGATGGGCGAGGAGCGGATCGAGGTTGATCGGCCTGCCTGCGGTCGCAATGGGGCGGGTCCAACTCCGACGCATGGCATCGGCTACGGCCACCCGCATGCTGGAAGCCGGGGTGATGGTCAGGTTTTCAAGCTGGGCGAGGAAGGCTTCGAAGTCGTCGATCGTCACGCGCCCGGCGGCTCCGCTGCCTGCAATGCCGGCGAGGTCGGCCGCGTGAAGCCCGAGTTCGTTCATGCGGGCTTTCATCCGGGGGGACATGTAGCTGGCCCCGGCGGCATGGGCAGGAACGGGCAGGCCGCGAACGGTGGGCTGGACGCCGCCGGGCTTGGTCGCGTCGGTGCGCAGACCGGTGTCGTCGCTGTTGGCCTCCTGGGTTGGCGATGCGGAATCCGCCGGAGCCGGGAGATCGAGCCCGAGCCGTTGGGCATCGTCTGCCGTGACCTCCAGGTAACCGAGCACCGCGCCGACGGGGTAGCTCTTCCCGAGTTCAACCAGGATGCACTCGACCAGCCCGGGGCACGGGGTGGTGACGCTCATGGTCGCTTTATTGGTCTCAACATCGATGATCTCCTGGTCGGCGCCGACTTGATCCCCGATCCGGACAGAGAGGTTGACGATGGTGGCCTCGGCGATGGACTCGCCGAGTTGAGGCATGATGATCGGGATCTGCGGCATCGGGATTGGAAGCTTTCAGCGCGGGGCTGGCGCAAGGTTGTATTTAGCTCAGAGTCGAAGCAGTTCGCGCACGGAACGGGCAATGGTTTGTGCGGTGGGGCGGTGGGTTCCCCAAAGATTCGGGTGATAGGGGATGGGCGTATTTTTGGCGTTCAGCCGGCGGGGCGGCGCGTCGAGGAGGGCGAATCCTTCGTTGGCGACGCGAGCGATGATTTCCGCGGTGACTCCGCCCCAGGGCCAGGCTTCGCCGACGGCCAGAATCCGCCCGGTACGCGCCACGCTGGCGAGCACGGTATCGGTGTCGATCGGTTTGATACTCCGCAGATCGACCACTTCGACCTCGTACCCTTCGGTGGCAAGTTCCTCGGCCATGGCCAGGCACTCGTGGAGCATCGCGCTGTAGGTGACCACCGTGACATCGCGCCCCTGGCGGGCGATTCGCGCTTTGCCGACCGGCAGCGCTTCGGTGGGCAGTCCCTCGGCTTTGAGGTGGTAATAAAGATACTTGTGCTCGCAAAACACCACCGGATCGTCGATGGCCACCGCTTCGAGCAGCATCGAGTAGGCGTCCTCCACGGTGGCGGGCGTCAGGACGATCAATCCGGGATATTGCGCGTAGAGCCCTTCCATGCTCTGGCTGTGGAACGGGCCCGAACCGGAGGTGCCGCCGGAGGGAAGCCGGATCGTGATGGGACACGCCACCTCGGTGCGCCAGAAGAGGGTCGCCGCGTGATTGACCACCTGGTTGAAGCCGACCGTCGAGAAATCGGCATACTGCATCTCGATGATGGGGCGCATCCCCTCGATGGCCGCTCCGATGGCGGAGCCGATGATCGCGTCTTCACTGATGGGCGCGTTGAGCACGCGGCCTGGGAATTCCTTCGCCAGATTTTTGGTGGCTTTGAACGCCCCGCCGAAGTCGCCGACGTCCTGGCCGTAAATGTAAACGCGCGGATCGTCGGCCAGCGCCTTGGCCTGGGCTTCGCGGATCGCTTCGAGGTAGGTAATCATGGGAGCACTTCGGGGGAATCGGCCTATTGCGCGGTGGAAGTGTCGGCCAGGTGCGGGGTGGAAAGGGCGCACCAGGTCTCGGCATTCGGGTCGGGCGCGGGCTCGCGCTGGACGGTGGCGACGGCTTCCTCCACCTGGCGAACCGCGTCTTCGCGCCAGGCTTCCAACGCAACCGGAGTGGCCCAGCCCCGCTCGATGAGGAGGCATTCGGCCACCTTCAAGCAGTCGCGGCCAAGCGGAGATTCCTTGAGAGCCAAATCGACGTAGCCGGCGTCGTCGTGCTCTCCGTGCCCGGCAAGGCGCAGCAGGCTGGCCACGACCAGTTGCGGCCCTTCGCCCCGGCGCGCCCGGGCCACGGCATCCCCGAGCACGTGCAGGCAGGCGTCGAGATCGGTGCCGTCCACCTTGTGGCCAGTCACTCCGTAGCCGATCGCGCGATCCACCAGGTCCGCGCAGGCAAATTGCTGGGAAGCCGGCGTCGAGTAGGCGTATTGATTATTGGCTACCACCATCACCAGCGGCAGTCGCTCCACGGCGGCCAGGTTCAACGCTTCATGAAAGGAGCCTGTGGAAGTGCCGCCCTCGCCGATGCACGTCGCGCCGACCGCGCCGGGATCGCCTTTGAAACGCCGGGCCATCAGGGCGCCGCACACGACGGAAATCATTGAGCCAAGGTGGCTGATCATCGGCAGCAATCCGTCTTTAGGGCGACCGCGGTGGACATTGCCGTCGCGACCGCGCATCGGCCCCAGCCGGGAGCCGAGATAGGTGCGGACCGCGTCGAGGAGATCCTCCCCGAAAGCGAGTCGGCCCGCCTGATCGCGAATCAGCGGGGCGAAAACGTCGCCCTTTTTCAGGGCCATCCCCAGCGAAACGCTCAACGCCTCCTGGCCTTTGCCCAAAAAAACGCCGCCGGTGATCTTGCCGCCCCGGTAAAGGCTTGCGAGCTTCTCCTCAAGCACCCGGGCCAGAAGCATCCAGCGGAGCGCCTGGGCAAAGGAGTCCCGCGCCGTAGTCGGCGTGGAAACCCGGTGCGCAGTTTGAGACATGGCGCGGAGTCTAGCGAGCCAGCCAAGCGACAGGCAATGCTCTTTCATCGAATGAACCCCGGATAAGAGAATCCCTGAGTCAACCGGCGCAATTTGGCCCACTCCGGGCTGCTCACACCCGCAGTCGTCTCCCGCGAGGCGTTCCTTTGTCAGGGAGATACAAATATGGCTATAACAGGAATGACTTTTACGGGGATGGACGAGGTCCGGCGCAACTGGGGCTGGGTGCTGGCGTTGGGCATCGGATTGTTTGTCTTGGGAATTATTGCGACTTCCATGGCGCTGGTCACAACCTTTGCGACGGTGCTCTTTATCGGGTTTGTGCTGATCGTTGCCGGAGCTTTCGAAATCAGCAACGCGTTCCGGCACGGCACTTACAGCGGATTTTGGATGCACCTCTTCGTGGGCGCCCTGGACGTCATCTGCGGCGCGCTGCTGGTGGCATTTCCAGGAGCGGGCGCAGCGGCGTTGACGCTGATCCTGGCAATCCTG
Organism: Verrucomicrobiota bacterium; assembly: GCA_037130675.1. GTDB lineage: Bacteria > Verrucomicrobiota > Verrucomicrobiia > Chthoniobacterales > Chthoniobacteraceae > JBAXSN01. Next base: position 5,689 of record JBAXSN010000115.1, on the reverse strand, counting down.
TTTCTTGTCGGGGGCGCGGTCCGCACGTTTTCCGCATTGATGATGCGGCTGCCCAACTCCGGTTTGGCGGTGCTGAGCGGAGTGGTCGATATCCTGCTTGGGTTTGTGCTCCTTAGTTCCTGGCCCGTCTCGGCGCTCTGGTTCCTGGGGCTTTGCGTGGGAATCGCCCTTATTTTCCGGGGAATCTGGTGGTCTGCCTTCGCGCTCACCGTGCATGGACGGACAGACGAGACGCTCGCGAGATAGAAATTGAAAATTCCACTTCCGAATTTCCAAAATTCAGGTACACTTGCCGACCTTCGCCGTTCTCCGGGGTTCGCCTCCGGCTCGAACGCAGCGCGGAAATGGTGGCCGTAGCTCAGTCGGTAGAGCTCCAGATTGTGGTTCTGGCTGTCGCGGGTTCAAATCCCGTCGGCCACCCCATTTCCCCTTCTTTCTCCTCTACAATGCGACCGGGGTGATGTTGGGCGCTATCCGCGGGGAAACTTCGTCGATCGGCTCCTTGCCGACGTAAATGGCCTCATCCGGCCAGTCTTTGCGCATATAACCATCGCACATGTTGACGTTCACCATGTAGTTCCGCAGCACCCGGTTGGGCGCCAGGATTCGCATGGTGGAAACTTCTTCGATGGAATCGTCGCCGTGATTCCGCAACAGGCTCGGGATCAGCTTCTCCTGCACTGTGGCGACGATGTCGGTGTCGCTCTCTCCATCGATGAAGAGCAAAATCGCGATCTTTCCGTCGATCTCCGCGATGTGGCTCTCGAAGATGAATTCCGTAAAGATGGAGCGAACAAACGGTTCGTGTGCGATGTCGTCCTGAATTTTGCGAAGGGTGATCCCGATTCGAAATTTGATGATGTAGAGATGCCGCGTGTTGAACTGGCCGGTGCCGGAGGCGGTGAGATCCAGATGGGTGAAATAGCTGAGGATCCCCTCCTGTTCCAGCCGCTGGCGCTTGCGGCTGACGGTCCGGACGTTCACGCCAGTCAGCTCGCCGATGCCGTTGTCGCTTTCACGGGGGTCACGGATAAGGGCGCGCGCAATCAGCCTTTCCTGGTCGTCCAATTCTCTCATAGGTTCAAATCAAGATGTATTGACCAAAATAAGCTCTTTATGGCAGGCGTCACGCCAAATTTTTGCATAAATCGAGGCCGAAATGTCGGGAAACGGCAGAGGAAAGACGCGGAGAACTGTAGCCGCCCCGCTCAGTCGGGGCGGCGATGTTACTGGGAATGGACCATCGCGAGTGGATCATCGCAGACAAAGCCAACATCAGTACCCATCGCCCGGTGGTTCCGCCTTCCCCGGTCGCCATTGGAAAAAAACGCCACGCCGCTCCTAAACGCTTGGCGGCTTCCGCGAGCATCTGCTCGCCCATCTGGTTTGCCCGGGTCGCCACACCGCCTCCTCGCTCATCACCCTCTTCGGCAAGTCGCAGCAGAGTCTAAATTCCCCACGGGAGCACCTCGGGTGCGACTCACCCTTGCGGGCGGTACCCTTCGGGATCGATCTCGGCGGCCCCGTACCCAACCGCCAGCAAGCCGGAAACGATTTGCGATTCGCAGTTTGCCACCGAAGCCATTTCTTCAGGAGCAATCTGCACGCGGGCTCGAAGCACTCCGCCCGGTTCGACGAGGTGCCGGACCCGGAGCACGCGAAACCCGAGGCCGCGAATATGCGCCTCGGCGCGTTCGACCATCCCGAGCGCTTCCAGGGTCACGGGAGTGCCGTGCGGGATGCGGGAACTCAGGCAGGGCTGCGCGGGGGCGTCCGCTGTGGGAAGTCCCAGTGCGCAGGACAGCGCGCGGACCTCGGCCTTGGTCATTCCAGCCTGTTTCAACGGAGCGAGCACGGAAAACTCCGCCGCCGCTTTGGAGCCGGGCCGGAGTTGCGGCGGATCGTCCGCGTTTTCCCCGTAAGCAATGGCCGCGAAGCCGCGTTCCCGGGCCAGGCGATTCATCTCCGCGAACAGCTCGGATTTACAGAAGTAACAACGGTTCAGCGGATTGCTGGCGTACTCGGGATTTTCCATCTCGCCGGTGTGAACCACTTCCACGAGAACACCGATTCGCCCCGCCAGCTCCAGCGCGTCCGTCAGCGACTGGCGCGGCAGGCTGGGGCTATCGGCGATCACCCCCAGCGTGCCGGAACCGAGGGTGCGATGGGCGATCGCAAGCAGGCAGGTGCTATCGACGCCACCCGAATAGGCGATCAGGAGCGGGGAACTCTGCCGAAGGAGCCGCTGCAGCGATTCAATCTTGAGCGCGAGTTCTGGAGCAACGTCCAAATCGGACGGCAAGGGTTCGCTGGCTAAGGGGTTTGTCTGAGGCATAATCAAAGCTGTATCTTGCGGAAGAGTTCATCCAGCGGAAGCTGAAGCCCGATATAGATTTCTCCGTACTCGGTGTAGTCGGCCCCTGCGGCATCATAGTGCAATTCGGTGACGAGCTTCTTCACATCGAACGTGGTTTGCCCCAGGAGGGTCACCGCCCACTCGGCGTCTTCGAGGCCGGTCGAACCGGTCACCAGCGAGCACACTTTGCCCTGCCAACTCCGAAAAACCCCCGCTTCGCCGCCTAGCAACCGTTTGCGCTCCTCGCAGGGGAGCCGATACCAGTTTTGCCCCACATTGCGACGCCTGGACATCGGATAAAAACAGAAGACCGGCCATCCGGGGAGGCTTGGGAAGAGTTCCTCCTGGGTTTTTCGCGCCTCCGATTCCACAGCTTCGCCGGCTTCGGTGATTGAAAGGTAACTATAAACCGGCGTGAGCACATCGGCCCCGAGCGCCTGGCTTAAGCGCTTTTCAAAACCGGTGGCCGCCTGGAGATCGGGGCATAGCAGCATGAAGCCGAGGTCGGCCTTGGGCGAAACCACTGCGAGCGTCAGCAATTGGGTGTCGGCGGTGGCGCGGATCTCCTGAACCAGGGCAGCCAGGTTCGTTTTGGAACGAAGCTGCTCGTCGGCCGATGAAAGGCTCCACTGGCCATACTCGATTTTGTAAAAAAGGTGCAGGACATGCCATCCCTCCACGGGGACCACGGCCGGAATTGCGTCAGTCATGGCCGCATAACATCGGGACGACCCCGCCGAAGTGCAAGCCGATTGGGTCGCAATCGCGCCGACGCAGGATTCTCCCGATGCCGACGTGAGAAAACCCATTTCCCACTTTCCCCCGTTCGCGAGGTCGTGTAACAGTCGCGACCCCACATTTCCGCATGGATATTCCGACCACTTTCCCGCCCACCACCGCCGCTTCCGCTCTCGCTCCGTTGCCGCCCAAACACCTCGAAACGATCACCCGCGAACTGGCGCTGCAACCCCGCCAGGTCATGGCCACCGCCCTGCTGCTCAAGGAAGGGGCCACGGTCCCGTTCATCGCCCGCTACCGCAAGGAAGTGACGGGCACCCTGGATGAAGTTCAGATCGCCGCGATCCGCGATCGCATCGAAAAACTCGCGGAACTCGACTCCCGGCGTGACTCCATCCTCAAATCGCTCGACGAACGCAAGCTGCTCACGGCCGAACTCAAGAAGGCAATCGACGCCGCCGAAACGCTCACGACGCTGGAAGACATTTACCTGCCGTTCCGCCCCAAGAAGCGGACCCGGGCCACGATCGCCAAAGAGGCCGGGCTTGAGCCGCTGGCGGATCTTCTCTTTACCCAGGCGGCCAACATCGACCCGCTCAAAGCAGCCGAACCGTTCCTCGAAGCCGCGAAAACCGCCGAGCCGCCCCTCACAACGCTGGAGCAACTGCTGGCCGGGGCGCGCGACATTCTCGCCGAACGCTTCAACGACGATAAAGACGCCCGGGCCCGGCTCCGGGCGGTTTATCAGAGCGAATCGACCATGACGTCCAAGGTTTTTCCCGGCAAGGAAACCGAAGGGGCGAAGTTCAAAGACTATTTCGAGTGGAGCGAACCGGCGTCCAAAGCGCCATCCCACCGCATCCTGGCCGTGCGCCGGGGTGAAAAGGAAGGATTCTTGATGATGCGGGTCCACCCGACCGAGCTTTCAGCCCTCAGCACCCTGGAACCGATGTTTGTGAAAGGGCGCAATCCCGCGGCCGATCAGGTCCGACTCGCGGTGCAGGAGAGCTACAAACGCCTGCTCGGACCGGCCATGGAGACGGAGATCCGGCTCGAACTCAAACGCCGGGCCGACGAAGAGGCGATCCGCGTTTTCGCGGACAACCTGCGCGAGTTGCTGCTGGCTTCGCCGCTCGGCCAGAAGACCGTGCTCGCGATCGATCCCGGATTCCGCACCGGCTGCAAAGTGGTGCTGCTCGATGCCCAGGGCAAACTGCTCCATAATGATGTGGTTTATCCCGAGCAGGGAGCGCGTTCCGCCGCCGATGCCGCCGAAAAAGTGCTGGCGTTCATCAAACATTTCAAAGTGGAAGCCGTCGCGGTGGGGAACGGCACAGCCGGACGCGAAACCGAGGCGTTCGTTCGCAAGCTGAACCTGCCGGCGAACATCCCCGTCGTCATGGTGAACGAAAGCGGCGCGTCGATCTATTCCGCTTCCGAGGTGGCCCGCGAAGAATTTCCCGACCACGATCTCACGGTGCGCGGTGCGGTCTCCATTGGCCGCCGGTTGATGGACCCGCTGGCGGAACTGGTCAAAATCGATGCAAAATCGATCGGGGTCGGCCAATACCAGCACGACGTCGATCAGAACGCGCTCAAGAAAAGCCTCGATGACGTCGTGGTGAGCTGCGTGAATCGCGTAGGCGTCGAGTTGAACACCGCCTCCAAACAGCTTCTTACTTACGTCTCCGGCATCGGGCCGTCCATCGCCGAGGCGATCGTGGCGTTCCGAAACGAGAACGGCCCGTTCAAGTCGCGCCAGGAGTTGATGAAGGTGCCGCGCCTTGGACCCAAGGCCTTCGAGCAGGCGGCGGGATTCCTCCGCATCCGCGACACCGAGAATCCGCTGGACCAGAGCGCGGTGCACCCGGAGAGTTACCCGATTGTCGATGCGATGGCGCGCGACCTGGGTTGCAGCGTGCGCGATCTCGTAAAGAACGAGCTGCTGCGCAAAAAGATCACGCTCCAGAAGTATGTTTCCGACAAGGTCGGCCTGCCCACGTTGAACGACATCCTGAGCGAATTGGCGAAGCCGGGACGCGATCCGCGCCAGAAGTTCGAGGCGTTTTCATTCACCGAAGGCGTGAACAAAGTCTCCGACTTGCAGGTCGGAATGAAGCTGCCCGGCATCGTCACCAACGTCGCGGCATTCGGGGCATTCGTCGATATCGGCGTCCATCAGGACGGCCTGGTCCACGTCAGCCAGCTTTCGGACAGCTTTGTGAAAGATCCCGCTGACGTGGTGAAAGTCCAGCAGCGCGTGATGGTTACCGTGATGGAGATCGATCTGGAACGCCAGCGCATCGCGCTCTCCATGAAGAGCAAGCCCGACCTCACGCCGCGCGGCCCCGGCGGTCAGCGTGCTTCGGGCAGCGGGGCATTTGGCGGCGGGCAACGACCGGGCGGCGGCGCGCGTCCCGGGCAGAACCGCAGTTCCGGCAATAACGGCGGCGGAATGGATTGGTTTTCCGCAGCGCTAAACAAAGGCGGAAAGAAGTAGCGGCGCTGTAGCCGCCCCGCTCTACCGCATGCGCGTCCACTTAGTAGAGTAGGCGGGGCTGACGGATTGAGAGGCGTTAAAGGCCAATGACCGTC